>CANASS010000003.1 GCA_947364395.1 uncultured bacterium | reverse complement strand
GCTACTACGGGCTGCTGCCCCATGGATTAGCGGGTCATTTCCTACCCGCGCGGCGGAGGTGCCACTCCACTTACTTCAAAAAAATCGAAGTGCCGTCCATGGTTCCTTTGTTCCCTATGCTTTAGCTTTACATATCGGTTTTAGCCCATCCCTTTAGCCCGGCTGCCATTTCCAGCCAGTGTGATTTTCTGCTAGAAACATTCGACCTAAAATGGTTTTCTGCCGTTTTCCACGAAAAGAAAGTTTGAACGGCGGCAGCACTCCACATGGGAGAGGGTGGCTGTATTATCACCCCGTGGTTCACGAGCCGTACACTCAGGATTATGTCGGTTGCAACAAGACATTCTGGACATGACCGATTTATAGCCTCCCGCGGCGCAATACCGTCTCAGATATCGCCTCCGCTCTTTACCGAGCTTCGTACATCCCGCATGACACTACGGGCGCACGTCGGAGTATCAGAGTTTTGGTCACCCGTCACACCGGGTCAGGCAGGTTCTGCCCCTGCCGAATCAAGCATAGAGTTCAGATTTCTTTCAAAATCTGCCTTGTTTTATTGCGCATTTCTGCGCAGATTGTCAAGGAACAAAGCGCGCTTTTTCCACCACGATAGCGTTCTTGGGGGTGTTCTCAAAGCGCACAACGTGGGTTTCCTCCGGCTTCAGGTAGATGTCCTGGGTGTCGGGCTGCTTGATGGTGTAACCGGGGGCGGGTTCCAGTTCCTTGATCCTGTACCAGCCCGTGTCCAGCTTTTCCAGGAAGATCTCGCCGTTGGCATTGGTGGTGAACACGCCCAGGTCATTCAGCTCCCCGGTGATGGTATCATCGCTGCCCCGCCAGATTTGGAACTTCACATTGGCGATGGGGCTGTGGGTGATGCTGTCCTCCTTCACGATTTTCAAATTGGGCTTGCGCAGGTTGACCAGTTCAATGGTGGTGGTGCGGTTTTCTTCCAGATAGACGGTGCGGGGGGTATCGTCCCCCACATAGCCGGGGGCGGGCTTCTTCTCGGTGACGATGTACGCGCCGGGGGTCAGGCCATCCAGGATGATCATGCCGTCCTTGTCGGTGAGGTGCTGGTCGGAGTAGCCGCCGTTCACTTCTTCCACCAGGAAGGTAGCCCCCGCGACAGGTTCCCCGTCAGGATTCACCTTACGGAGACGCAGACCGGGCCGGGTGGAGTTGACAAAATCCACCACGATGTCCTTATCCTTTTCGCTGTCGATCCACACAGTCTTTCGGTTGTTGGTGTCCAGCAGATAGGGGGCGGGCACGTCTGTCTCGGTGATCTCGTAGCACCCGCTGGGCATATTGGAGAGGGTGGCTTTGCCGTCCGCGCCTGTCACCACGTCCTCCTCAAAGCCCAGGTTCACCCCGTGGATATGGAAGGATGTGTTTGCAATCGGGGCCCCTGTCTCCGTGTCCCGCTTCTGGATGGTGAGTGTGCGCAGGCGGTGGTTGGTTTTGGTGACGGTGATGGTCTGCTCCCCCTGCAAATCCTCGGCGTTCACGTGGACGCCCACGGGCGAACGGTCACAGTCAAAGCCCTCCGGGGCCTCGACCTCCCGGAACTCATAGTAGCCCTCGGTGACGTTGGAAATGGTGATAGTGCCGTCCGTCTCGGTGGCTTTTGTCTCGATCACCTGTCCGTCCCGCAGAACCACGAAAATGGCCCCGGCCAAAGGCTGGCCGCTCTCGTCCAGCTTCACCAGCTTGACCTTTACCTTGCTGCTGTTCTCAAAAATGAGGGAAATGTCATGCTTCCCGTCCCACACAAAAGCCTGCTTGACCTTGGACACGTCGGGGCTGAGAATATAGCCCTCCGGCGGGGTGATTTCCTCGGCAATGTAGCTGCCCGTGGGGAGCTTGGAAAAATCCAGGTCGGACTTGAGGATATAGCCGCCGTCCTTGGTGGTGTACTCGCTCATGAAAGAGCCGCCATCGTCCAGTTTGACGCTGGTGATACGGATAACAGCGCCGGGGATGCCCACGGTGGGGTTGTCCGCGTCTACCTTTCTAATGGAGCCATCGCCTTTTTCCTCGTTCGGCTCATTGAAAAAAGTGAACACGCTGTTGGCGGAGCCGTTGGGGAGGACGGTGACGAGCTGGGAGGCGGTCTGCGCCACATAGCCCTCCGGCACAGCTTCCTCGGTGATCATGTACTGGCCGGAACTCAGGCCGTCCGCGTCGGTGAGGGTGAATGTGCCGTCCGCGCCGGTGGTGCGGGTGGCGGAAAAATCACCGTCCATGCCCTCCACCTTGAAGGAAACCCCGGCCATTGGCTTATTACTGCCCGCTTCCAACTTCTTCACCGTAAGCTGGACCGTATCATCTACCGGGTCATCGTCCGGCACAGCGATCAACAGCCGCTGCATCTCGGTGGTGCCGTGGCCCACCAGCTTCCACGGCTGGCTCTTGTCCCAATCGTACTCCCAGAGATGATAGTTGTGGTAATATTCGGGGTGGTCCAGCACTAAATTCACCCCAGTGGCAATGTAATCATAGGCCGAGTAGCCCGTTTTGCCGCCGTCATTGCTGTCGATGATGCTGTGGGTATTGATGGCGTCCCAGTCCTTGATCCACGAGGACTGCCCATAGGTTTTATGATACAGCTTCATCGCCGCGATGAACTCCTCCGCCGCCTGCTCAATGAACGCTTCCCGGTCTGCGTTCACGTCCAGGATGAGGCTGTACTCGTAATACCACGTCATGGCCTGGGCCACCATAAACCATATATCAGACCAATAAGCGCCCCAGGTCTCCAGCCCACGGGCATTGCCTGCGTCCGTAAAATCACCGTAGGTATGGGCGTAGACATAGGTGAGCAGCACCTTCAGCGAGGGGTTGGTCACCTCTGTTTTGAAGTCCCACTTCTGCCCATTGGCGGCGGAACCCAGGGAGCCGTCATGGTAGGAACACAGGGCGCGGACGGGCGCGTCCAGGCCAGGGACGGTGACCTGCTCGTCAAAAACGAAGGGCAGGCCCGCATGATTGATGGTGTTGCTGGCGGACTCATAGCGCACAGGGCGGCCGCCGATATACATATAGTCGCAGTCCTTCTGGGTGATGGAGCCGGGGGCGCTGGACAGCCCGGCGGCGAAGGCGGACAGGGGCAGGATGCCCAGGACGCATACCAGGGCCAGCAGCAGGGACAAAACGCAGTCAAAGATTTTATGTTTCAAACTGTTCCTCCTTTGAAATGGGACAGGGCCAGACCGTTTTCACGATCTGGCCCTGCCAGTATTGGATGTTTTGAATGTATCGGGGAATTGCGTCTCATGGTGAGATTTCATTCCCATGCGCGGCTGCTATTGGGGGTATCTCGTAAACAGGATATATTCGGGCTGTTCTTCCAGCCACCAGCGGAAATACTGTCCGCCCCAGCGGGTCTTGTTGTTCAAGCCGCTCTCCGTCACAAAGATGCCTTCCTCAGTTTTCCGCACGACTACCACGACATGGTTCGTGGTTTCGCTGGTGTATTCCACAAGGTCGCCGGGGCGTATCTCGTCCCAGCTTGGCCGGTCAACCCGGCGCCAGGGCAGGCCGCCAAAGGCGGCGTCTGAGCACTTCACCGCCCAGCCCGCGCAATAGGTAGTGCTGACGCTGTACGGCCCCCCGGAGCCGGAGATATAGGGCGCGCCGTACAGGGAGCCGGAGGGATAAGCCTCTTTCAGCCGGGCCAGCGCCGCCTGTACGGTTTCCTCCGTCACAGCGGAGGGGGCGCTCGTGGTCTGCGCAGGTTTGGACACCTCCTGTTCGTAGTGGGAATCGGGGTCGATGTAGACGCTGTTGGTGGAGCCATCATAGGTCACGCCAAAGTCAACGGCCTGCCCGATGTCCCGGAGCTTCACAAAGTTATTGCCATGGATGGCATAGGCTTCAAGCTGGACCGGCTGGCCGTTGAGGTAGAACCGCTGGGTGCTGACGGTGGCGGTGAGATAGTCCGCCGCCGCTGCCGTGGTGCCGCACAGCAGGCCGCCCACGATCATACCCAAACCAAATTGCAGATATTTGTTCCTCATTTCTGATACCTCCTATATGTTTTGTGGTACATTTCCCACTTATATTGTATCAAAAATGAGGGAGAACGTCAAAAAACGCGGCTTATCCGGCCACGGCCCGGACGCACCAGCGGTAGGCGGGCTGATCCTCCACGCAGGTAAACAAAGTGATGCAGTTGTCGGCGGTGGCTTCCAGCATGGAGGTGTCGGTGCAGCTGATCTTGTTTACGCTGGTGACAGCATAGGAGCGGGTGCCCATGGGGGTTGTCAAATTTATGGTATCGCCGCTTTTCAGCGTGTGGATCTTCCCGAAGTCGTTCCGCACGCCCCGGTTGTGCCCCGCCACACAGTAGTTCCCGTCCCAGGCGGTGGTGCCGGTGAAGTGGCCCGCCCCTTTCAGCAGGGGGGCGCTGCCGGTGCCCTCGTAGATTTTCACGGTCAGGCCGATGGAGGGGATCTTCAGCGTTCCCAGGCTGCCGTCGCTGTAGTAGAGATCGGACGTCAATTCCGTGAAGGAAATGACGGGCCCGCCGATGTTCGGGGCGCTGACAGTGGGATAGCCGGTGCCGGTATCAGTGGCGCCGCCCGTGTTGACCGAGCCGGGGGGCGTGGCCGTCCCCACGGTTCCGGGGATCAGGTTCCCGCCATTCAGCGGCCCGCCCGCCGCCAGATTGGGCGTTAAAAACTCCCCGAAGTTGGGGAGATAGCTGGACGGGGTGCCGAAGCCGGGCGGGATCAGGGCACTGTTCTTGCTCCTGTCCACGTTGGGGTCCTCCCACTGGTAGATGGTATCATCGCTGGTGGGGGCGCCGAAGTCCCCGGCGTCCGGGGCCTTGAAGGTGTAGTCACACGGGGCCCCCGCAAAGCCGTCTCCCAGGCTTTGTGGGGAAAGGAGCCCCAGCGTAGTGAGCGAACTTTCGCCGTAGGCGGAAGTGAGGGATACGGAGCTTGGGGCGACGCCATAGGCGGGCAGGGCCAGCGCCGCCAGCAGACAGCAGGCGGCCACAAGGCCCGTCAAACGTTTTTTCATTTCACATAACCTCTTTTCTTGTCCTTGATGTATTTGACCAGCTTCCAGCCCCCGAACCCGGCCAGGCCCAGCAGCAGCGCGGCGGGGATCACCAGGACGGCCCAGTTCACGCCGTCCTCCGGGGCCTCCGGCGGGTCGGATTCGGCGGGGCCTTGGCTGGGCTGGGGTGCCTTGCTGTTTTGCGTCTCACCATGAGACGCGAAAGTGGCGGTGTAGATCACGGTGTCGCAGCTTGTCCGGGTCACTTCCCCCTTGTACTCCACCGTGGCAATATAGCCCGTGGCGTACTTGCTGCTGGCGGTGCCGCTGTAGGTGGCGGAGGCGTTATAGAAGCCCCCCGCCTCCTGCCACTGGACGTCGGCCAGGGTCAGAGTGCGCCCGCTGTCCTGAATGGTACGGGGGATCAGCGATGCGTCCGCGTCGGACAGATTGGGGTAGGAGCGGGTGGCGGTGACGGTGCGGGAGCTGGTCTTATACCCCGCCGCCTCCACCTTGATGCCGGGATAGTCGGGTGTGAGGGTGCCGGTGTAGCCGTCCTCGGTGCTCACTTCCATGGAAAGCTCCAACTGCTGGATGATGAGGGCCATGTCCTTGGTGTCGGTTTCCAGGGTGATCGTCTCGGCGTAGTCCTTGGTGTCCGTCTCGGCCTGGTCGGTTTTCACCACGTCCAGTAGGACAAAATGCAGGCCGTCCCGGTCAAAATCCCCTGTGGGGATATTGGCGGGATCGTCGGAGCGGGACAGCTCGTACACCTTGTCGATGCGGAGCTGGTCAAAGGGGCCGTAGGTATATTCCTCCACGGAAATGGGGTAGTAACTGGCGGCGTGGGCCGGGAGCGCCAGAAGGCAGGCCGTCAGCGCCGCCAGGATGGGAATGGATGCTCGTTTCATGGTGCGTTCCTCCATATTATTTAAGGTAGGCGGCCAGCGCGGGCCGTTGACCGCCGGGGTGACGGGAGACGCGCCCGCCTCCCAGGATGGCAAAAGCCGCCCTTGGGCGGCTTTTGGGGTGTGTTCCCCTTATTTACCGAAACACGCTGCCGGACGCCGTCTGTCAAGGCCCGGCCAGCCCGGAGGCTGGCCGGCTCGCGGGCGGTTGCGTCCTATGCAACCGTCCGGCCTTGACTGGCGGAGGCCGGCGGCGTACCCTCCACCGGGGGGACACACCCGGATAGGGCCGCTTTATCGGCCCCGGAAGTGCCGGTTGCCGCCCCGCTCCTGCTGGCGGGGGCTGATGGTCTGCTCCACCCCATCGCCAATTTTGCGGCTGGTGTCCCGGACGCTTTCCAGCGCCTCCCCACGGCTGGATGCGGGGTAGCCCTCATAAAATCCGGCTACGTGGGCCGCAAGCTCCGGGGGCGGGCACTCCACCCCAAAGCGGCGGCATACCATGTAGCCCACGCTCTGCGCGTCCAGGGCATATGTCTCACGGGTAAAGCCCTGGTTGTAGCCCCGGTCATGGGCGCGGGCCAGCGCGATCTCCGCGGCGAGGGCGGTGAACACCGCCGTGGCGCTATGGTCCGGGTTGATGAAAATGGTCAGCCTGTCCGGGTCATAGCGGGCGGGCGCGTCGATATCCTTGCTCTCCGCCACCGTCACCGGGGACTGGTCCATCAGCGCGGCCAGCGCCGTCCCCATCCGGGGGTCCTTGTCAGTGAGGGGCATCTGCTGGGGCAGGGGCTTGCCCGTGGTCTGGCTCACATCGTAGTAGTTCCCCATGAAGTAGCCCCGGTACTGCTTGTTGCGGGGCGGCACAAACACCTTGGCCCCGGCGTTGATGGCGTCGTCCCGGACATAGCGGCCCAGGGTGTGCCAGTAGTCTGTGGTGCCGATCCGGGTGGCCCCCTGGAGCTGGGACATGGAGAGGGCCACGTTGCCCACGCTGCACCGGATGTTGTCCGCCTGGAGATCCAGATATTCTTGAAAATGCTCCGGGCTGCTGGTGATCAGGTTCAGTGCGCCGTCCCGCATGGCGGAGATCATTTCCCGATCCGTCTGAAGCTGCTCCGTCCGGGCTTGGTCGCGGGCGGTCTTGTTCTTGATGATGTCACTGATACTGGGCAAAAAAATTCCTCCTTTTACATTCTTCTGGTGTCTCTGCCCCTCTTATGGGTCTTATCCTGGCTTCTGCCTTTGGAATGGGCCTGTTCCGACATGGCTTTCAGCCCTTCCAGCCTCGCCCTCACGGATTCACTCAGTTCAGCGGCGGGTGCGGCCTGTTCAGTAGCCGCACTTGCTGTCTGGGAGGGAGTCGAGCCATTCCCGCGCTCTGGCGAGGACTTCTCTTGTGGAACACGGGGGCCCGCTTTTTTTGGCGTTTCCTCCCCCTTGGCCCGCTCCGGGATGGGGTAGGCCATGGCCTCCATCACGGCGTTGAGCTGGGCGGCGTAGTTCTGGTTGGAAACCACGTTCACATAGCCCCCGGCGCTGCTCTTCTTCTGTGCGATGAAGTACAAAATGCCGTACTCCTTTGCCAGTTTTTTGAACTGGCCCATGTCCTCCCGTTTCAGCGGGATCACCACGGCTGGGGCAGGGTCGCGGGCCAGCCGCTTGGCGTTGGTCTGGCCCACCACCTTGGCGTCCTGCCGCTTCAAGGCCAGCAGCAGCGCCGCCACATTTTTCAGCGCGGAACCGGCCAGCTTCACCGCGCTCTCGGTAGCCTGGATGCCCTCCTTCACCACCAGATCGGCGGCCTCGGCGCTCACGTCCATTGGGTTCACTTCCTTTCATAGTTGGATTTTTTACCGGGCGGGGCCACGGCGCGCCCCCGCTCCGGCTGGTGCTGATGGGTCTGCTCCCGGTCGAGCCGGAGGTTTCCCCGGATGCGGGGTATGTCCGCCGCGATGCGCCCGCAGGTTTTCAGCTTCCGGCGGAGCTGCCGCAGATCGGTATTGATGGCGGAGATCTGCGCCTCCACGTCCCCGCCCGCCCGCTTTTCGGCGTACAGCCCCCGGCGCTGGTCCACCAGCGCGTCAACTTGGGCTTGCAGCGCCTCGCCCAATGTGATAAGCTGTTGGTCGGTATCAATGCGGTACTCCCGCAATAACTGAAATTGCCGCTGGTATTGGCGCAGCTTCGCCACATCCGCCCGGACGGAAAAATGGGCGGGCCACCGTCCCCTGGGCCGTTTCCCGCCCAGCAGGTACAGGTAGTAGGCGTACAGCGCCCGGAACCCGTGGAGCTTTTGCCGGGGCGTCTGCCTGGGCTTTCCACGGCGGACGGTATATCGCCGGGGGATCACTGGCGGCGGAGGAGGCAGCGGCGGGGGCGTACCCTTTCGGGCCATCGCCAGCCGCGCCCGTATGTCGGCCTCGGTGTAGCCCTCCCCCATGCTGTCCAGCCGGAAGGCCCGCCCCCCGCCCGGTGGGGTGACGGCGGTATGCTTCACCCTGGGGCCGTATTTCACGGCGTACCCCTGGCGGCGCAGGGTGGCCAGGAAGGTATCAAATGTAAAGCTCTCGCGGATGGCGGCGTCGATGTCTTGGCGGATGAAAGCGAGAGGGCCCCGGCCCTTCCGCTCCGCATCCCACTGGGCGTAGTGCTTCCCATGGCCCTCCGGCTCTATGACGGACAGGCCAAATTCCCGGCTGACGGCGTTGGATGTGTCCCGCAGGGTATTGAAATAGCTGTCAAAGTCGCTGCGGTATTTTTTGCCATCCAGGAAGGACACGGAATTAAAGACGATGTGGCAATGGAGGTGCCCCCGGTCTGTGTGGGTGCAAACCACCACCTCGTAACGCTCCCCCAGCAGGCGGCGGGCAAATTCAACCCCGGCGGCGTGGGCCTGTTCCGGGGTCGTCTCGCCGGGGGCGTAGGAGTGGATGATGTGATAGCCCAGGATGCCGCCCTTTTTGTCCCAACGGCGCTTGGTGTCCTGCATATCCCGGTAGGCGCGGGCGGGGTCGCAGTTGAGCCCGGTGACAAGGCGCTGGGTCTTAGCCGGGTTTCCCGCGTAAAGCAAAACATTTTCCAGCGTGGTTTTTTCCTCGTTCAGCGCGTAGTCTACACAGTGATCCAGCCGCCGCTGGATGGGGATGATCTTATCGTAGGCCATTCACAGCGTCTCCTTCACCAGCCGCCACGCCTCGTACACCATGGCGGCGGCGCGCCGGATATCCGTCTCGGAAATGCTGTGCTGGACATTGGCCCAATACGCGATTTGATTGGCATTGTTGCCGATGGCGGACAGTTCCCGGAGCAGGGCGGCGTAGGTGTCGGGCGGGCGGGGGCGGAGCTGGACGCCCATAACAGTGTGCCGGATCATGGCGCTGGCAGTAAGGCCGGACACTGAGCATTGTTTCATCAGGTGCTTGTACTCCTGGTCATTCAGCCATAACCCGATGAAATGGTTTCGTTTTCGCATGGCATCTTCCTTTCATAGTTTCGCGTCTCACCATGAGATTTGTTTGGGGCACAGCGGTGGCGCAAAGCCGCGCCGGGTTTCGCGTCTCATCATGAGACGCCATATTGGTGTGCCGCTGGCCGTTTTTCGCGTCTCATGGTGAGACGCGAACCGTGTGGGGGTATTAGGGGGGAATTCCCCCTAACAAGGGTCATTTGTTTAACAAATGACATACTTGCTGGGACAGCGCCGCAAGCGGCGCTGTCTGGGCAGGGCTGCCGGGTCGGGGGCTTATTGGGACGGCGGGATCGTTGTTTTGGGGATGGCGCTCAATCCTCTTTTCCATACCGCTCTGCCGTTTCCCCGTCAAAGTCCGGGGACAGGTACTTTTCCTCAAACTCCGAGGGGGTGTAATACCCCGCCCCGATGTCCATCACCAGGTCGCCCGGCTTCAGGTCGCGGGGGCCGTCCGCCAGCACCGGGATGGGCACAGGGGTGAGCACAGCGCCCATGAACCGGCCGTCCCGCCCCTGGAGCTCATACAGGGACATACCGGGATAAATGCCGTCCTCCGGGATCGGATGCTTGCTGAACAGGGCGGGAACGCCGAAGATCTCAATTTCCCTCATGCGCTCCGGGGTGGTGTTGGGATTTTCCATGGGTGCATACCTCCTAATGTTTTGGGCCGGGCTTCCGCTTGGGCTGGATTTTCACTGGGTCTGAACCGTCCAAGGGCTGGATGGCCTTCACCTGCTTGGCGGCGTAGATGGCGTTGCCGGTGAGCTGGCGCTGCCAAGCGCCCTCGCTCCTGGCCCAGCGGAACCCGTGGCCCTTCAGATCCTGGCGGGTTTCTTCATCCGGCTTTTCGTCAAAAAAGACTTGCAGGCGGTTGTTCTCCATGTTGGCGACCACGCGCCCGCCGTCGAACTCCCAGCCCTGGTAGCCCACCTCCCTGGCCCTGGTAAGCTGCTCAATGCGGCCCTTCAACCGGCGTATTTCGGCGTTATTATTAGACAGCGCAAATGCCGGATAGGGCGATCTGTCCCAGGGGTGGTACTGCACGTCGCTGATCAGCTTGTCCGCGGCCTCGTCAGACAGGCCGTGGAACCCCCGGCAGGTGCCGTTTTTGCGGTAGTAGGCGTTGATCTGCTTCATCCGGGTCTGCATGATCTGGAGGGTTTCCAGCTTTTCCGTCAGCTTGGCAAGGACCTCCGGGTCGTCTGAGGAGATGGCAGTGTTGTTTTCCGCCGCCTCCGCTTTCTGCTCATAATAGGCGGCCTTGTCCATGGCGGCCAAAGACTGATCCATTTTTTTGCCGATGCGGTCACGATAGCGCCGGTCTGCGGCCCCGTGGACCGGCTGGCCCATGGGGATGATGGATGCCATATCCGATGACTGCTTTGACAGCCTGTAGCTTTCAGCGCGGGCCTGTTCCGCTTTTTCCCGGTAGCTGTCTATCCGGGCCTGCTTTTTGTCCTCATAATCGCTCAAATTTTCACTTCCTTTCTGTGGCTAAAATATTTAATTTATCAGCGTTTGCGTCTCGACCTGCACTTTTTGGACGGCTGTTGGTCATGAAACAGACACAGCGCCCGATCCTCGGCGGCAAACCGTTCTTCCAGCGCCGCCACTGTCCAGCCGTCCTTAAACCGCCCCAGAGGGGTGCGCCCGAATTGGCCCAGGGCACGCTCGTCCAGTTTCAGCAGCTTGGCCCATAGCTGGGGATGGTGGCAGCGCAGCTTCCGCAATTCCCCGATCCGCTGCAACGGACAGCACCAGCAGGAGCAGCGGTGGTATATCTCATACAGGCCGCCCCAATCAAAGCCCCGTTCATAACAGATTTGCAATGCCTGGGCCTCGGTGATCCCCCACTCTACCAGCGGATAGCGGTTGTGTTTGTCCGGCTTGCACCGGCCCGCCTCGTCAGCGGCGATCCCGATATAGTGGATGATTTCATATTCTTTTTTGAGCTGTGATACCGTCCTGTTGATCAAATGTGTTTTGAGCTGGCCGGTACACCACCGCACCTTCATGCTGGGCCATCCGTTTCCATATAGGGACACGCCCAGCTTATTTCGCAGGTCAATAGAGGACTGCTTTTCTTTGGGCTGATCGAACATGAACCACTCAAAACTATGGGCCGCCCGCAGGATCGTCAATTTTAAGCCCCGCTCCCGTAGTAGGTACTGCTCCACCCTGTCCCAATGTTCATACATTTCGGGGAACTCCATGCCAGTATCGCCTACCAGCACCATGTCAATGGGCATACCCCGTTCGATCATGAGCAGCAGCATGGCCGTTGAGTCCTTCCCGCCAGACAGTGAAACCGCGCTTAGCGTTTTTTTAATGGCGTTCACCTGCTTTCGGGTACAAAAAAAGCGCCCTCATGGGCGCTTGGGGCGGGGGCTGTCCCGGCTCCTGTTGGAGCGGGGCGCCGTGATCTTCTGTTGGATGGGGTACTGGAACACCCTGTATTGCTCCGGGATGTGCTGGCCGTCATAGACCTTTCGGAACGGCTCCGGCCCGGCCAGCATATACCCGCAGGATGTAAACATACCGCCCTCGTTGATGGAGGTGTCTCTGCCATAGGATTCGTAGTCAAAATAATCCAGGGCTTCTTCCGGGAGCTTGATGGCCTGTAGTTCGTCGATCAGCCAATTCCCGTATTCCTCCGCGTTCTGGACGGGATAGAGTTCGTAACGATCCAGGTTATGCGTCAGGTTGATCAAGTCCTCCGCGCTGCTGGCGTACTCCCCGAACTCGATGGCGGCGGCAAACTTCATCAGTTCCTCCGGGTCCAGTTCGTTCAGACGGCTGGCGAGATAGTTCAGTTCGTCAACGTGGGCGTACTGGCCCAGGGCCCGCGCCACGCCTTTCACTCCAATGGCATAGTCCAGGATGATGATTTCCCCGTACCGCAGGCCGTCCACGCCAATCACCCGCAAAGCCGCCTGCACCTGCTCCGTGGTGGTGGGGAAGGACAGCGGGGTATCGGCCAGCACCCCGGCATTGTATTTGCCCAGGTTGGCGATATGGGCGGTGAACTCTACCATTTAATGCTTCGGGCCCCGCTTGGGGAAAATCGTCAGCTTTTCCTTCTCCTTCTGCTGGCGCTGGCGGCGCTCCTCCAATGCGTCGTAGATGCTTTCCTCGATCTCGCGGGGCGTCATCATCACGTCCGGGAAGTATTTCCGCAGACGGTCCCCGGCCAAAACCACCTTTGTGTATTCGGGCCGCTCCTGCTTGCCGTCAATGGGCTCGTCTTTCCCCTGGGGCTGGCCCTCGGCGGGGGCGGACGTAGGCGGCGCGGCGGGCACGGGGCCATCCTGCCCCTCGGTGGGTACGGCGGCGCCCTCCGGCTGGGCCGGGGCGGGCTGGGCCACGTCCGGGGACGGGGGGATCACAGGCGGCTCATTGGCCGGGGCGCTGGGCTGGGGTGCCGGGGCAACGGTCTGCGCGGGCTTATCCAGTACATTTTGGCCGTCCAGCACCTTCCGCATGGTTTCATCGTTCAGCTTGCCCGCCTTCTCCACTTTTTTCATGTACTCCACCCGTTCTGCGGGCACTTTGTAGCCCAGGTCGGCCAGATGCAGCACATTGTCCTGGTTTTCCGGCTTCAAAAAGGAGATGGCCGACGCCACGGACAGGGACAGGGAACCATCGTCCACCCGGTCGCACACGTCCTTGGTGGCCTCGGACAGCCGGATCAGGCGGTTGAGCTTGCTGACGGCCATGCCCATCTCCTGGGCCAGCTTCACGTCACTGTCCAGCTCCTCCGCCTTGAATGTGCCCTTTTTGCGGCGGCCCGACTTCTGCTTCATGCCCTCCATCTTCATCCGCAGGGACCGGGACAGATCATACATGGAGATTTTGGGCCGGTGGAGGTTGCCGTCCGCCACCAAAATCTTCACGTCAGCATCGGAAATTTTCTGGATAATGGTGGGGACAGGATAGTTCAGCTCGGTGGCGATCATGTGGCGGCGCTGGCCGGACACGATCTCCAGGGTGCCAGCGTCGCCAATGCGGGCCAGCACCGGGTCTTTCACGCCGTTGATCTCGATGGATTTTTTCAATTCCTGGTAGTCCTCGCTCTTGGGGTCCACGGAAATGGTGTTGTACTCGGACTTCACCAGATAGGCGGGGTGCAGGGTGACAAAGATGGATTCGCCCTCCTTGGGCATGGGGAAGTCCTTCTTGGCCGCCTCGTCCGGGGGCGAAAGCCGCTCCGTCAACACTTGGCCGATGGCCGTACCCGCGGGGCCCTTGGCGGCGGGGCCAACAGCGGCGGCGGATTGCTCCACTGTGGCGGGCTTGGGCTCTTGGACGGGCTTGGCCTCATCCTTGGTCTTGTCACCAGCAGCAGGGGCGGCGGGCTGCTCCGGGGGCTTGGCCTCGGCGGGTTTGTCCTTCCTGCCAGTGGCGGCGGGTTCGGGCTCCGGGGCAGGCTTGCCCTCGCCTTTAGCCTTGCCGCCAGCGGCAGGGGCGGCGGGCTGTGCCGGGGCCTCGGTGGGTTTGTCCCTCCCGTCAGCAGCGGCGGGCTTAGGCTCCTGGGCGGGCTTACCCTCACTCTTGGCCTTGTCACCAGCGGCGGGGGCGGCGGGCTGCTCCGGGGTCGGGGCCTCGGTGGGTTTGTCCTTCCCGTCAGCGGTGGCGGGCTTGGGCTCCTGGGCGGGCTCGCCCTTGCCCTTGGCCTTATCGCCAGCGGCAGGGGCGGCGGGCTGTGCCGGGGCCTCGGCGGGTTTACCCTTCCCGCCAGCGGCGGCGGGCTTGGGTTCCGGGGCGGGCTTGCCCTCATCCTTGGCTTTATCGCCAGCGGCAGGGGCGGCGGGCTGTGCCGGGGTCTCGGTGGGTTTGCCCTTCCCGCCAGCGGCGGCGGGCTTGGGCTCCTGGGCGGGCTTACCCTCGCCTTTGGCCTTGTCACCAGCGGTGGGGGCTGTGGTCGGCTTTTCCGGCCCCTTGAGGTCGGCAGTTTGCCCCTTGGCGGCAGGCTGGACCAGCTTGCCGGGAACCGCCATATTGGGCTGGGTCTGCACCCGCCGGTGGTAGTCCAGCGCCTCCTGCATGGACATCTCGTACACCAGCGCGGGGATGTCCGGCTTCTTCGCCAGCTCACAGGCCCGACGGCGGCGGTAGCCCGTGACAAGCTGGTACTCCCCGTCCTCCCGCAGACGCAGGATCACGGGGTCCTTCACTCCGGCGGTCTGGATGCTGGTGACGAGGCCGCCGTAGGTCTTGTCCGGCTGCTTGCTGATGAACGCGCCGGGCAGGTCGTGGATCTTTGCCAGGGGGATGGTTTGGGGCTGGGGGATCGCGGGGTCTTTGCTGTTTTCGTTTGCCATAAATACCTCCAAAAATTTATTTGCTAAAAATGGCGTCTCACGATGAGATTCCATTTCCAACACAAAGTTATAGATTCAGCCGATTTCGCGTCTCATGATGAGATTTCATTCAGCCAAAGTCATGCCGCACAGCGGCGGAATAGTAAGGGCCCATCGTCACCGGCGCGTTGTAGAGCGCCGTGAGAAGATAGGCCCGGATGTTATTGATTTTCGTGGTGGTCTGGCTCATGGCCTCCATGACGTACTCGATGTGGGTGCTGTCCAACGTTCGGAACCGCTGCTTCACCACCTCCGTGGGGAGGGCTTCGCCGCCGATCCGCATGGTGGGGGCGGTGCTGCATAGCACGTCCACCATGAGCTCCAGCAGGCTCTCCACATCGTCATAGGGGTGGGCCCGTTGGAGGTTGTCAAAGCCGATGTTTTCTTTGACCTCCTCCCGCTGTTCGTATCGGTCTGTCCCCATGTCCGCCGCCGGGGGCCTTTGAGGGGGGATGGATGGGTAAGGCTGGTTAAAATCAGTTTGAGTTCCCTCAGTATGATTAGGGTCGGAAAAATCGACCCCTTGACGTGGTTTTTTCCGACCTCTTGAGGTGGATTTTTCCGACGTCTGGGGGTGGTTTTTTTCGACCTCTGAGCCGGGCAAAAAAATATCCGGGGGCGGCGGGGCCGATTTCGGCGGCGTGGCGCGGGTAGTGAACCGCTTGACATAGATTTTTGTGGGGCGGCCCTGGCCCTGCCTGACACGCTCGATCAGGCCGATGCCCTTGCCCTTATCCAGTTCGGCCAGCAGCTTCATGGCCTTGTCCCGCCCGCAGCACATATCCTCGCATATCTCGTCCAGGGTGTAGTAGATATAGACACGCCCGCTGTCATCGCACCAGTTGTTTTTGACGGACAGGCCCATGCGGTCCAGCAGCATACCATAGAGGAGCTTGGCATCCGTGGAAACGTGCTTGAACTTTTGGTCCGTGATCAGCAGGCGGGGGATTTTGAAATAGATAAATTCTTCCGCTTCGTCCCCGTAGAAATAGTTTGACAGGATGACTTCCGGCATGGTAGAGTCCTCCTTTTGAGCATGAAAAAAGCGCGATGCCGTATCGCGCTTTTTTCGGAATATTGAGTTGTATGGTATTGGCCTGATTTTAGAAGATATGGGGCAGGAGAGAGGGTAAATGGCATTTACGGGATATATCAATCTGTAGGCGGGAAATAAAAAAGTTCGTTTTGACTTTCATCAAAACGAACTTTTCCTGGTTCCCGGTGGTGGAGATAAGCGGGATCGAACCGCTGACCTCTTGAATGCCATTCAAGCGCTCTCCCAGCTGAGCTATACCCCCATCGCTGATTTTTATATTTGAAAAGTTACAATTCTATTCATATTTATACGGAATTGAGCACTTATGAAAAGAATAGATTGGGGTCCCCCGGTCAGGTGCCTGCCAAGTTACCAGTAAAACACCCCCTAAAATTTTGTCGTAAATCCAAAAATATGCGATTTGGCTTGGTTGCTTTAGCAACTATAACCGCCAGCATCGCACAAAGTGCGATGCTGGCGGCGAAATTTTTGAATTTTATGCGTTAGTCAGCTATTCTGTATTCAATGGGTTCCAGCTTCCTCTTACAAACGTGACCAGATAGAAACAAAACAACAGCATATTATGGGCAATCATGCACGCCCAAGCGGAGACAAGGCCCATTTCCAGAAAACGGATGCAGATCATGGCCCCCAGGATGCGGATGCACCACATCCCGGTAATGTTGTAGAGAAACGGCACCTTTGTCTTGCCGACACCCATCATCAACCCCTCCATAATGATAGACACCCCGTAGAATGGCTCAGAGACCGCTACCATGCGCAGGACTGTGCTGCCCAGGATGATGACCTCCCGGCTCTTGGTAAAAATTCCAACCAGGAGCGGGGCGGAGAAAAAGAGCGCCGCACCGGAAAGAATCATCAGAACGATCTCAATGGGCAGGAACATATTGGCCAGGGATTTCATGCGTTTCCGGTCCCCCGCGCCGTAGGCGTTTCCAGCCAGGGTAGCGGCGGCGGTCTGCATCCCGTAACCTGGGATATAGAAGGCGGATTCCACTGTGTTGGCGATGGTGTGGGCGGCAGTGGCCACCTCGCCCAAAGAATTGATCATCGCGGCAAAGACCACATAACCCAAAGAGGTTCCAAAACGCTGGAGCATATTGTGAAAGGCAATTTTTACGCAGGGGCGCAGAATACTCGCGTCTGGTTTTAGGCTCATGCCTTTGGGTGAGACCAAGGGATGCCGCCAGAGAACCCAGGTGATGTGGATACCGCCCCACACGTAGGACAGGGCGCTGGCTGCCGCCGCGCCGGTGACGCCCCACCCGGCCCCGGGAATGGCGAATCGGAGGCCCAGCAGGGAAACGGTTCTGGTATCATAGATCAGCAGGAAATTCAGCACGATATTGATGCAGTTGACGATGATCCCCACCCGCATGGGTGTCTTGGTGTCGCCCGCAGCTCGGAGGACGGTGCCGAACAGGATCGAGGCAGACCGGAACAACATGGGCAGGTAAAGGATGAAAAAGTAAGTCCCGGCCAGCTACTGGACGGCGGGGTCTACCTGCATCCATACGGGGACCATGCCGCTGACGGCGGTACAGACAATGGTGGCGAAGATACCCGCAACCAGAACCACCAGGGAGGTCTGAGCCGCCGCTTTTTTCGCGGCCTCCAGATCTCCCGCGCCGTAGGCTTTGGCAATCAGCGCCAGGAAACCCACGCCCAAAGCGGAAAAGGTGCTGCCTACCAACCATGCTATGGTGCTGGTGGCCCCCACGGCGGCGGTGGCCTGGGTGCCCAGGGAGCCTACCATGGCAGTGTCAATGTATTGGACTGCCGTCTGCATGACCTGTTCGACGATGGTGGGCCAGGCCAGAGTCATGATAGTTGCGGCAGTCGTCCAGGCGGCTTGCTGTCTCTCTTTACGGTTCACTTGATCTTCCACCTACGAAAAAATCTTCTTTAAAAATGCGGTGCGCCGGTCAACACAGTTACGGACAATCGGGCTGTCCAGCACGATATCGAATCCGTGCATCGTTCCTTCCGTGTTGTGCAGCTCGACCGGAACGCCAAATTTCCGCAGACGTTCCGCATAGAGGATACCCCCGTCCCGCAGACAGTCAAACTCAGCTGTCTCGATATACGCGGCAGGCAAACCGGCCAGGGATTCCGCTTGGATGGGCGAAGCGTATTCCAGTTTCCCAGCAGAGGGGTCCGGCCTGTATAATTTGTCGTACTTCTCGGCATCCCGGCTGTTGCACATAGGGGTATCCGTGTATTTTTTCATGGATTCCGTCTCCATGCCGATGCCCGTAACCGGATACATCATCATCTGTCCGCACGGCATGAGCTGTCCTCGTTCCTTTGCCATCAGGCAGACGACTGTCGCCAGCGCACCTCCGGCACTGTCCCCCGCGACGGCCATCCGGGAAGTGTCGATCGAGAGGTCCCCGGCATTGGCCGCAGCCCACGCATAAGCCAAATAGCAGTCCTCCGGCGCTGCTGGGAACGGAAACCTGGGCGCAAGGCGGTAATCCACAAAAAGCACCTTGCAGTGCGCCCTTTGAGCGTATTCCTTCGCCAGGCTGTAATGATATAGTGCGGCGGGGAGCACAAAACCGCCGCCGTGATAATACAAGAGACAAGGTGCGTGTTCCCCAACGTCTTTCGGACAATACCAAAGCGCCCGGATCGTGCCGCCACCCACGGGAATGACTTTCCGCTCCACGGTCACATCAGCCGTGGAGCGTTCTCTTGTAAAGAGGAGGCCCATGAGCTTTTGCATCACGGGAATTGTGGCTTTATGAAGCGGTGGATTCATGTTCGCCCACTTCTGAAAATCGGGATGGATCGGATATTTTGTTCGTTTCATCGTAACACTCCCAACCCCAAACATAGGACCATAGGGTCATGGATATTGCTGTCTTTACAGATGCGGCGGACAATTTCCGCCATCTCCGGACTGTGTTCATCCACGATGGTACCCATGTAGTCGATAAAAACCGATTTGACCATGTCTGCACCTCTGTCACTCAGATGTATCAATTTCAATTCCATATGCGTTCAAAAGCTCGAGTGCTTTTGCTTCACCTTCGGCGTTGAAAGACGCGGATTTGCTTCGGCCTCCGGCGTTGACCAACCCTTCGTCTGTCAGCTCATTCAGAATGTCAAAATCATATCCCTTCCAACACAGACGGGCTTTCGGATATATCCCGGCTCGGTCAGGCTTTTTCCGAATGCCCGGAACGAGGCTCTCCTCCCAGGATGTGAGGTACATCAGCATTAGCGTTAAGTCCTTGATCGTATGTCTATCCATCTGCTATCCCCCCACTGGTAGATTACCTTAATAGAATAACACGGCACAGGAAAGCTGTCTATCCAAAAAATTCTGAAAGGTGGTTCTCGCTTTACCATAGCCTGCATACTTTCCCCATAGTCCGCAAACCATATGTTTGAGGTGATTTGTCAATGCAGCACTATTCGGATTTAAATGCCCTGCTGCGCAGCGAGCCGGAAGCCAGACACTATTTCGATACCCTCCCGGACTACGCCAGGGAACAGATCAGCACCCGGTCCGACAGTGTCAATTCCTTTGCCAGCTTGAAGGACTATGCGCAGAACCTTCTGCGCGGCGATGACTGATGAGCAAATAAAAACCACCTCATACGGGGTGGTTTTTATTTGCTCACAAAGTGGTTTCGTGGTTCAGCGGTTCTGCTCCGAAAAAATCTTTAACTCTGGTATGCTGTCCACCGGCTGAGCGCAGGCCCCGCCCTGGCACAAGTAATACTGTGCTCCCTGTGCCGGAATGGGATAATCCTTGGTAAACGGGGCCAGGGCGGCCAGCGTTCCGGCATTTTCCTGCGTTTTGACCAAAACCGTTAGCCCCAGGCGGGGAGCTTCCCGAAGGAAGCCCCGCAATTCTTCTGGCGGCTTCTGAGCGGTTATCACCAGCTCTGCGGTTGGCCACAGCTCCTCCAAACAGGCCAGCATAGCGAAGCTGTGCCCGGCGGGATATCCTTCTGCCGCCCCCGCCAGCCAGGACAGCTGGAGATCCGCCGCCTCCCGCCAGCGCATTTCCCCGGTGAGCCTGGACAGCCGGAAGAGTACCAGCGCCGCTATAGAGTTACCGGACGGCATGGCCCCATCGTATGCCTCTTTCGTCCGGGTCAGCAGCTGTTCTCCATTGGAGGTGTAGGGGTAAAAGCCGCCGCGCTCTCCGTCGAAAAAGAGTTTCAGCAGGCAGTCGGCCAGTCCCACAGCGCGGGTGAGATACGATGCATCGAAGGTGGCGCTGTACAGCTCCAGCAGTCCATAGGCAAGAAAGGCGTAGTCATCCAGCTTACCCGGATGGGCGGCATCCCCGTCCCGCCAGCGGGCCAGCAATCGGCCATCTGAGGTGGTAAGCTTTTCCGCAAGGAACTCCGCCGTCTGGCGGGCGGCGTCCAGATACCAGGGTTCGTCCAGCACCAACCCTGCCCGGGCCAACGCCGCCATTGCCAGCCCGTTCCAGGCAGTGAGCACCTTGTCGTCCCGGTGGAGCGCTGTCCGGCTCAGGCGGTAAGCGTACACTTGTTCCCTCAGCGCCGCCATATCCTCCGGATCCTGATCAAACTGGGATTGGCCCAGCAGGTTCGGGATGCTTTTGCCCTCAAAGTTGCCCTCTGGGGTGATGCCGTACCATTGACAGAAGCGCAATCCGTCCACGCCGCCCAGCGCTTGAGCCAGCTCATCGGGGGTCAGCGCGTAATACTTTCCCTCCACACCGTCGCTGTCCGCGTCCTGCCCGCAGCAGAAGCCGCCCTGGGGGCCGGACAACTCCCGCAGCACGTAGTCCAGCGTGCGGCGGGTGATTTTCCCGTAGATGGGGCAGCGGGTATGCTGAAACGCCTCTGTATAAGCCAGGGCCAGCAGAGCGTTATCATAGAGCATCTTTTCAAAATGGGGGACCAGCCAGTGCTGATCGGTGGAGTATCGGGAAAATCCACCGCCCACATGGTCGAACAGCCCACCCCGATACATGTTGTTTAGAGTGTGCAGGGCCATTTCCCGTGCGTGTTCCTCCTTGGCGAGTTGGGCATAACGCAACAGGAAGATCAGATTATGGGGCGTGGGAAACTTGGGTGCGGCGCCAAAGCCGCCCCACAGCTCATCGTAACTCTGGGCAAACTGGCTAACCGCCTGCCGGACGAGTTCCCGGCTGGGTGTGCCGGGGCGGGCCTGCCCCTCCTGCTGCAAATGGGCGGTGAGGGTGTCCCCGGTGACCAGCACTCCCGCCCGATCTTCCCGCCATAGGCGGGCCGCCTTTCTAAGCAGGTGCAGGAGTTGGTCCTTTGGCAAATAGGTGCCTGCCCAGAAGGGCTTTTGGTCCGGAGTCAGTAGCACGGTCAAAGGCCAGCCGCCGGAGCCGTTCATGGCCAGACATGCCGCCATATACACCGCGTCCACATCGGGCCGCTCCTCCCGGTCCACCTTGACGGGGAGGAAGGCGGCGTTGACGGCCTGTGCCACCGTCTCGTCCTCGAAAGACTCATGGGCCATGACGTGGCACCAGTGGCAGGTGGAGTAGCCAATGCTCAGGAGAACCGGTTTGTCGGTGCGCTTTGCCTCCTCAAAGACCTCCGGTCCCCAGGGACGCCAGTCCACTGGGTTTTCTGCATGCTGGAGAAGGTATGGGGAACGTTCCGTGCTCAGACGGTTGCTCATTTGTGTTCCTTTCCGGGACCGCTAAGCCGCGGCCCTGATGGTTTGATTGTTTCAGTATTTGCGGTCCGGCGGACAAATATTTAAGAGCCCACAATGGTGCCGCCGTTGGGGTGGAGCACCTGCCCGGTCATGTAGCTGGAATCGTCCGAGGCCAGGAAGACATAGCAGGGGGCCACCTCGCAGGGCTGGCCCGCCCGGAGCATGGGCACCTTGGAGGTGCTGGAGCCGAAGGTGCGCACCTCCTCCGCCGAGAAGGACGCGGGAATCAGTGGCGTCCAGATGGGGCCTGGGGCTACGGCATTTACCCGGATGCCCTGATCCACCAGGGACAGTGCCAGGGAACGGGTGAGGGACACGATGGCGCCTTTGGTGGCGCTGTAGTCGATGAGATCCTTATGACCCTGGTAGGCGGTGACGGAGGTGGTGTTGATGATGGAGCTTCCAGGGTGGAGGTGGGGCAGAGCGGCTTGAATCAGATAGAAGAAGGAGTACACATTGTTCTGAAACACCAGGGAGAGCTGTTCCCGGGTAATATCCAGGATGCTCCGCCGGATGAACTGGACGGCGTGGTTGTTAATCAGAATGTCCAGTGTACCGAAGTGCTCCACCGTCTGCTCCACACAGCGCTTGGCGAATGCCGGATCTTTCAGATCGCCCCGCAGGAGCAGGCATTCGCCGCCCAACTGGCGAATGTGTTCGGCGGTCTCCTGGGCATCCCGATCTTCATCGTAGTAGGCGATGGACACTTTTGCCCCTTCTTTCGCGATAGCGTAGGCCACCGCCCGTCCAATGCCGCTGTCCCCGCCAGTAATGAGGGCCACGCGGTTGGCGAGCTTTGGGCCGGTCGGAGCGCACTCTGAGATGGGGCGTGGGTTCATCTGACATTCCAGACCGGGCTGCTGGTCTTGGTGCTGGGGCGGAAAGCTGTGGGGCGCGGTTTGGCCAATGGGACAGTTCTGACATTCCATAAAGAAATCCCTCCTTCCGCCTATTTTATGGCAGGAGAAGGGAGAAAGTGCGGTGCGTAAACCACAGTTCCCGGCATACTTTCCTCCAATGTTGGAAAACTACAAACAAACGAGGAGGTATTGCCATGTTCAAACACGAAAAAGCACTGTTCCATCCCGTGGGTGTGGAGCGTCCCAACCCCCAGTATGCCGCTTTGCTTCAGGAGCAGCTGGGCGGCGGAAACGGCGAACTGAAAGCCGCCATGCAGTATATGTCCCAGTCTTTCCGTATCAAGGATCAGAAGATTAAGGATTTATTTCTGGATATCGCGGCGGAAGAGCTGGGCCATATGGAAATGGTGGCTCAGACCATCAACCTACTCAACGGCCACGATGTGGATGCAGACCAGGTCAAGGCGGGCGAGATCCAGACCCATGTCCTGCTTGGCCTGAACCCAGGGCTCATCAATGCCTCCGGCTATTCCTGGACGGGAGACTATGTGACCGTCACTGGCGACCTATGCGCCGATCTGCTCAGCAACATCGCCTCCGAACAGCGGGCCAAGGTGGTGTACGAGTACCTGTACCGCCAGATTGATGACAAGAAGGTACGGGCAACCATCGATTTTCTTCTCAACCGGGAGGAGGCCCACAACCAGATGTTCCGGGACGCGTTCAACGAAGTGCAGGACACCGGCTCCAATCGGGACTTTGGCACGACTAAGGCGGCGAAGATGTACTTCTCCATGTCCAATCCCGGCCCCAACGCTTTCACTGGGAACGATGTGAACGCCCCCAAATTTTCGAAATGACAAGGTGGCCGGCTCCGGAATCATGTTTTTGTCATGATCCTGAAGTCGGCTGCTTTTATAATGAAACATCCACTATCCCGCATATACGCCCCTATGCCGAAAACGCAGCCTGCAAGCAGTGCCACAGCTGACCCAATAAGAGCGCCCAGAGCATACTTTGGAGTATGCTCTGGGCCTTTTTGTGCAGGTATCCGATTCCTCAGTTTTTTATAAAAATTCGACCAAAAAAGCCATGGCTTTTTTGGTCGAATTGGTGGAGATAAGCGGGATCGAACCGCTGACCTCTTGAATGCCATTCAAGCGCTCTCCCAGCTGAGCTATACCCCCATATGAACTTTTTCCAGAACTTTCTTAGACTGTTACCCGCTGATTCTTCAATCAACATGGCAAATTATAGAACATTTCTCGCAAGTTGTCAACTACTAATTTTCGAGCTTTTGGAACAAATTCGGGGTCGTTTCACTGGTGACGTGTGCTCCCAGCTGAGCTATACCCCCATGTGCTGAAACACCTTGATTTTCAACGGTTTTCAGATTTGTCATTACTTTTTTTGCTGTTTTGCTTTGGTGTTGCTCACCGGATGATGTGCCCTCCCAGCTGAGCTATACCCCCGTATTCACTTGTTTTACTGCGTTGCCCTCAGCGCAAGATAAATAATACCAAATGCCATTGGATTTGTCAACACCTTTTTCTCAAATTCCCGAAAAATTTTTGCGGCCCCTCCGCCGCAGGGGAGGGACCGCATATGCGCTTAAGACCGCTTCCAGGCGCTGCCGCTGAACAGCACCAGGATGGGAAACATCTCCAGCCGTCCCAGGATCATGGCAAAGGACAGCACCAGCTTGCTCAACACCGAGAAAGCAGAGAAATTCCCCGCCGGGCCCACCAGCTCCAAGCCGGGGCCTACGTTGCTGATGCAGGTGATCACCGCCGTCAGGGTGGTGCCGAAGGACAAGTTATCCAGCCCCACCACAATGGCCATGCCGAACACCAGAAACAGGTTGGCGATAAAATAGCACTGGGCGGTGCGCACAGCGCTCTCGCTCACCGCGGCGCCATCCAGCCGGACCACAGACACCGCCCGGGGGTGGACGATGGAGCGCACCTCCCGGCCGGCGGATCGGAGAAGGATCAGAATACGCCCGCACTTGATGCCGCCGCCGGTGGACCCGCCGCAGGCCCCGATGAACGTGAGCACCACCAACAGCATTTTAGAGAACTCCGGCCACAGGTCGTAGTTGTCGGAGGAAAAGCCTGTGGTGGACACAATGGACGACACCTGAAAGGCGGCATAGCGGACACAATCCCCCACGGTATCGTACACGTCCCGGATGTTCCAGGCAATGGCGGCGGTGGACACCGCCACCATGATGAGGAAAAACCGCAGCTCATCGCTTTTCAGCGCCTGCCGCACCTTGCCGGTGAGCAGCAGGAAATAAACGGAGAAGTTGATGGAGAACAGCAGCATGAACACCGTGATGATGATCTCGACAGCGGGACTGCCGAAGGCCCCCACCGAGGCGTTCCGGTCGGAGAACCCGCCGGTGCCCGCCGTGGACATGGCGTGGGTGACGGCGTCATACCAGTTCATCCCCGCCAGGCGCAGCAGCAGCACCTCCAGCGCCGTCAAGGCCAGGTAGATGGCGTACAAAATCTTGGAGGACTGGGAGGCCCGGGGCACCAGCTTGCTCTTCACCGGCCCGGGGCTCTCCGCCCGGATGAGGAAATTGGAGCTGATGCCCAGAAAAGGCAGCAGGGCGGCGGTGAGGATGAGCACTCCCATCCCTCCCAGCCAGTGGGTGAAGGACCGCCAGAACAGCAGGCCCATGGGCAGTCCCTCGATGGCGGTGAGAATGGTGGCTCCCGTGGTAGTAAAGCCGGAGATGGTCTCAAAAAAGCAGTCAATGAAGGGTCCGAACTGGCCGGAGAACCAGAAGGGCAGCGCCCCGAACACCCCGAACAGCACCCAGATGAGCCCTACGGTGAAAAACCCTTCCCGGGCAAAGAAGTCCGGCTTGGGCTTGAAGAAGAACACCGGCGCGGCGGCGGCCGCCAGAATGATGAGAATGGCGCTCAGAAACGGGATCGGGCTCTCCCCGTAGAGCATGGCCACCGCCATGGGCAGCAGCATGGCCGCCGCCTCGATGAACAGGGTAAAGCCGGTGATGCGCAGCACCAGTTTGAAATTCATCCGCTCAGCCCCCCGCCCCCAGCCCGCTGTCGGCATAGATGTCGTTGAGGTCCAGAATCCCGCTGTCCCGGGCGATGACGATGACGTCGTCCTTTTCCTCCAGGCAGGTGGAGCCCTCGGGGATGATGACCTTCTTGCCCCGGACAATGACGGCAATCAATACGCCCTTGCGCAGCCTCAGGTCCTTCAGCGGCACCCCCAGATGCCGGGTGGCGGGAGATACGATGAACTCCATGGCCTCCGCCCTGCCCCCGGCAATGCGGTACAGGGCGTTCATCACCGTGCCTTTGGAGTTTTGCAGGCCCCGGATGAACCGCAGGATAAGTCCGGCGGTGGCCAGCTGGGGGGACACCACCGACTCCACCCCGGCGGACCGGGCGATGGCGGTATAGTTCTGCCTGCTGGACTTGGCCACCACCTTGGGCACCCCCGCCTGGTGGGCGTAGAGGGAAATGATGAGGTTGTCCTCGTCCCGGTCGGTGAGGGCCACAAAGGCGTCGCTGGAGGCCATCCGCTCCTCGGTGAGCAGCTCCGGGTCGGTGCCGTCCCCGTGGATGACCAGGGAGTGGGGAAATTCCTCCGCCAGCTCCCGGCACCGGGCTTCTCCCCTCTCCACCACCTTGCAGCTCATGCCCAGCCGCTCCAGCTGGACCAGCAGGTAGAAGGCGATGCGCCCGCCGCCGATGATGAACACGTTTCGGATGCGGTGGGTCTGGCGGCCCAGCAGCTTGAAGAACTGGTGGATGCCGCTGGGGGTGCCCGCCACGGACACCCGGTCCCCCGCGCTGATGAGGGACGCGCCGTTGGGGATGAACACCTCGTCCTTCCGCTCCACGGCGCACAGCAGCAGGGGCAGGCCCTGGATCTTGGAGGACAGGGAGGCCAGGGTGCGGCCCGCCAGGAAGTCCCCCTCCTGGACGGTGAAGGACACCAGCTCCACCCGGCCCCGGGCAAAGGAGTCGATATTGGCGGCGGAGGGGAAGCGCAGCAGCCGGGAGATCTCGATGGCGGCGGTGAGCTCCGGGTTGATGAGCATGGTGATGCCGAAGTCGCTCTTCAGGGTGTCCAGATCGCTGACGTACTCGGTGCCCCGCACCCGGGCCACGGTATAGGGCACCCCCAGCCGATGGCCGATGTGGCAGCACAGCAGGTTGATTTCGTCGGAGTTGGTGGCGGCGATGAGCACGTCGGTCTCCTTGGCCCCCGCCTCCAGCAGCACCTCCCGGGAGACGCAGTTTCCTTTCAGGCACATCACGTCCAGCTGGTTGGACAGCCGGTCCAGGGTATCGCCGGACACATCCACAATGGTGACGCTGTGGCCCTCGTCCGCCAGATGCTCGGCCAGGGTTGCCCCCACCTTGCCGCCTCCCGCGATGATAATGGTCAAATCAAATCAACTCGTTTCATTTCTATAATGGACGGCCCGGGCGAACCGGCTCTCCATGGCGCGGCTCCCTCACATCTATGATGTAATCCGCAGAGCCCTCGTCCCCCAGGGGGCGGGCATAAGTCAGGCACATTATAGCACCCTTTTCTCCAAGAGGCAACGGGAAGAAACGGCTTTTTGCCGTCAAGCGGGAAAACCGTCTCCAGTTTCGCCCCATCTCTTGCGCAGGAGGAGGAAATGGGATATACTGGACCAAACTGCAAATGGGCAGTCCGAGGGGGAAAGAAGTTATGAACGCTTTGATGCGGTGCTGGTGCAGGATGTTCCAGGGGGCTTTCCGGCTGGCCATCCCCCTGCTCCCCTACCGCAGGCCGGAACAGCTGGCCGATGTGGCCGGCCTGCCCTCGCGGCTGAGGGCCCGGGGCTGTGACAGCGTATTGCTGGTCACCAGCCCCAGCGTGGTCGGGCTGCCGGGGACCAGACGGCTGCTGGGGGCGCTGGAGGCGGCAGGGATCGCCTGTACAGTCTATGACAGGACGGCGCCCAACCCCACCACGGACACAGTGGAAGAGGCCCTGGCCCTCTACCACCAGGGGGGCTGCCGGGCCATCATCGGCGTGGGCGGGGGCTCCAGCCTGGACTGCGCCAAAGCGGTGGGCGTGCGGGCGGCTTTGCCCCGCAAGCCCCTGTCCAAGGCGGCGGGGGTGCTGCGGGTCCGCCGTCCCCTGCCGCCCCTGGCCGCCGTCCCCACCACCGCCGGGACGGGGAGCGAAACCACCATCGCCGCCGTCGTCACCGACGCCCACACCCGGCACAAGTACGCCATCAGCGATTTCCCCCTGATCCCGGACTACGCCGTGCTGGACCCGGAGATGACCCTCTCCCTGCCTCCCAGCCTCACCGCCACCACGGGGATGGACGCCCTGACCCACGCGGTGGAGGCTTTCATAGGCCGCTCCACCACCAGGGACACCAGGGAGGACGCCCTGGCGGCGGTGGAGCTGATTTTCAGCAATCTGGAGCGGGCCTGCCGGGACGGCTCCGACCTCGCCGCCAGACGGGCCCTGCTCACCGCCTCTTTCCGGGCGGGGTGCGCCTTCACCAAGTCCTATGTGGGTTACGTCCACGCCCTGGCCCACTCCCTGGGCGGGGCGTATAACGTGGCCCACGGGTACGCCAACGCCGTCATCCTGCCCATGGTGCTGCGGGCCTACGGCCCGGCCATCCACCCCCAGCTGGCCCAGCTGGCCCGGGCGGCGGGGCTGGCGGAGCCGGGCATGGACACACAGACTGCCGCCCTGGCCTTCATCAGCGGGGTGGAGGAGCTGAAGGCCCGGTGCGGCATCGGCTCGGTCATCCCGGAGCTGCGGCGGGAGGACATCCCCGCCCTGGCCCGCCACGCCCACCGTGAGGCCAACCCCCTCTACCCGGTGCCGGTGCTGATGGACGCCCGGGAGCTGGAGCAAATTTATCTCAAGCTGCTGTAGGCGAGCCCTCCGCGGGGCTTATTTCAAAGAGTTAATTTTTCTTCATTTTCAGAAATTGACGAAAGAGAAAGAAAATTTCAAAGCAAAGTTGTCGGAACTGCACACATCCAATGGGAACCATGTCGAAAAATATGAAACTTTTGGAAATTTTCTTGACACCAGGGAGTTTTAGGCGTATACTCAATGTAAAGAAAAGGAAGGTTTTTACTTTTTCAGCTTTGAATGAACGTCCAGGCCACACGTGACCCACCCGATATGGCGGCAGCACGCCGCCCAGGCAGGAGAGCACGGCGGCAGGGGCGTTTTTTTCAGAGGCAGGCGGACGCCCCCGCTCGGCGGGCGGGCGCGTTTGGAGAGGAGAGAGGGACCATGAAAAGCGCGCTGCTCCGGCTGAAGGAGAGCCAAGGCTCCATGAGCGCCACGGAGCGGGCCGTCTCCGACTACCTGCTGAGCCACCAGGGGGAAGCCATGGAGCTGTCCATTCACCAGCTGGCGGAAAGGACCTTCGCCTCCCCGTCCACCATCATCCGCATGTGCCAGCGCATCGGCTTCGCCGGCTACAAGGAATTCCGGCAGGCGGTGACCTGCGAAGTGGCGGTGCGCCGGATGAACCGGGGCCAGGAGCGCCGGGAGATCACCCAGTCCGACAGCCTGGACGACATCGTGGACAAGGTGACCTACAAAAACATCATGTCCCTGGAGGACAGCAAAAACTTCATCGACACCGGCACGCTCCAGCGCTGTGTGGACCTGCTGCGGGAATCCAGGACGGTGCTGCTCTTCGGCCTGGGGACCTCGCTGTGCGCCGCCCGGGACCTGAATTTGAAGCTCCTGCGGCTGAACAAGCCCTGCGTGGTTAACGACGACTGGCACGCCCAGCTGTTACAGGCCCAGAACGCCTACAAGGACGATCTGGCCATCGTGGTGTCCTACTCCGGGGAGACGCTAGAGGTCGTCGAGTGCATGAAGGCCCTCCGGCAGCAGGGCACCCCCATCATCGCCATCACCCGCCACATGGGCTCCCCGGTGGCGGAGCTGTCCGACTACCGCCTGTACACCACCGACGACGGGGTTCCTCTCTGCGGAGGCGCCATGTCCTCCCACGTCTCCCAGCTGAACATCATCGACATCCTGTTCACCGCCTACGCCAACAGCGCCTACGAGTGCTGTTTGAGCCAGCTGTCCGGAACCCTGGCCGCCCCGGCGGCGGCCCACACGCTGGGCACCGCTTGACGCCCCGCCAAACCTGTCAAAAGCCCGGACGCCTCCTCGCAGGGCGTCCGGCTTTTTTCTTGCCAACGGGCCGCTTTTCCTGTATACTGATTAAAATACGGAATTCGGGAGAGAACGCATATGGAAATCAAAAACGTACTGTTCGACCTGGACGGCACCCTGCTGCCTATGGACATGGAGAGGTTCACCAACGGCTACTTCCAGCTGCTGACCGAAAAGATGGCGCCTCTGGGCTATGACCCCAAAGCGCTCATCGACATGGTCTGGGCCGGCACCGCCGCCATGGTGAAAAACGACGGGAGCCGCCTCAACGAGGAGGCCTTCTGGGCCAAGTTCGCCCAGGCCTTCGGGCCGGAGGCCCTGGCGGACCAGCCTGTGTTCGAGGCGTTCTACGCCAACGAGTTCCAGCGGGCCAGGCAGTTCTGCGGATACGACCCCCTGGCGGCCCAGGCCGTGGAGGCCGTCAAGGCTTCGGGCCGCCGGGTGGTGCTGGCCACCAACCCCATCTTCCCCGCCGCGGCCACCCGGAGCCGCCTGAGCTGGGCGGGGCTGAAGCCCGCCGATTTCGAGCTGGTCACCACCTATGAGAACAGCCGGTTCTGCAAGCCCAGCGTTGGCTACTACCGGGATATCCTGGACCGGCTGGGCCTGCGGGGGGAGGAATGCCTCATGGTGGGCAACGACATGACGGAAGACACCGCCGCGGCTGAGGCGGGGATGGGGGTGTTCCTCATCACCAGCTGCCTCATCAACAAGGAGGGGAAGGACCTGAACGCCTGGCCCCACGGCGGCTTTGACGACCTGATCCGGTTTGTGTGCGGATAGCCAGGGAGGCGTCAGGCCATGGATGATTTTTCCTTTTCCATCTTTCCCAACGAGAATTTTCTGGACCTGCGGCTGTTCCAGTTTGGCTGGGAACAGTGCGCCCCGCTGCACTCCTTCGGCCCATTCGTGCGCAACCACTTTTTGTTCCACTATGTGATCTCGGGCAAGGGCTGCCTGGACGCCAGCGACGCCAAGGGGGCCACCCGGCGGTATCACCTGGGGGCCGGACAGGGCTTCCTCATCTGCCCCGGCCTGGTGAACACCTATTTCGCCGACCAGCACGACCCCTGGAAGTACGTCTGGCTGGAGTTCGACGGCCTGCGCGCCCCCCAGTACCTCAACGCCGCCGGACTCTCCTCCGCCCAGCCCATCTACCAGTCCAAGACCACCGCCCTGGCCAAGCCGGTGGAGGACTCCATGCTGTATATCGCCGACCACGCCAAGGCCTCCACCCTGAACCTCATTGGACATCTGTGCCTGTTTCTGGACGCCCTGATCCAATCTTCCGCCACCCGAAAGGAGGTGTGGGGGGCCCGCCTCCAGGACTTCTACATCCAGGAGGCGGTGACCTTCATGGAACACAATTACCAGCGGGAGCTGACGGTGGAGGAGGTGGCGGATGTCTGCAAGCTCAACCGGAGCTATTTCAGCAAGCTGTTCAAGGAGAGCATGGGCTGTCCGCCCCAGGAATTTTTGATCCGCCTGCGGCTGTCCAAGGCGGCGGAGCAGATGAAGAGCGGCAAGGCCCCCATTGGGGAGATCGCCGCCGCCTGCGGCTACCCCAACCAGCTCCACTTCTCCCGGGCGTTCAAAAAGCGGTACGGCGTCTCCCCCAGAGAGTGGCGGCTGCATAACAAGGGCGGGGACTGACCCCGCCGTCCGCCGTCCCGGCGGAGAAAGGAACAGACTGCGACAACGCAGATAGGCTGTTTTCGCCTAGCGGTGTTCATTGGACGGCAAAACGGGAGAGGCTGAAGCCTCTCCCGTTTTGTCACACCTCTTGTGTACAGCCGCTCCAGAAGCTCGCTGATTTTTTTGTCACGCCGCGAACCGGCCGGACCGCTCGCGCACTTTCCCTTCGCCTCGGCCTGGTCTGCGGGCGGTTCTGCCGCCCTGCGCTCGGCCTCGCTTCGGTCCAAGTCCCGCTTCTTCACGCTTCTTTCAGAAGTCGGTGGTCCCCCGGCGGACCAGGCAGCCCTTGGCGTACACCTTTCCCTCCACCGGCCTGCCCGCAAAGCACAGCTTGATGGAGTCGATGATGATCCGGCACAGCCTGGGCCCCCTGCCGTCGATGGTGGACAGCTCCGGGTCGCAGCACACGGACAGCTCCGAGTTGTTGTAGCCCACGACGCACAGGTCGCCGGGGACGGACAGCCCCCTGCGCTTGGCGTACTTCAAGGCCCCGGCGGCCAGGGCGTCGTTGGCGGCGAAGATGCCGTCCACGTCCAAGCTGGGGAGCTTGAGCAGGTAGTCCCGCGTCTGGCTGATCTGGGCGGACAGCCCCACCGTCACGTCCCCCTGGAGCTTCAGCCCCGCCTGGGCCAGCGCCGTCTCGCACCCCTTGCGCTTCAGGTTGGTGCTGACGGTGTTCACATCGGAGAGGAATAGAATTTTCCGCCGCCCGGAACGGATCATCTCCGCCGTGGCGGAGCAGGAGGCGTCAAAGTCATCGCACAGGGCGCAGCAGATGTTGTCCCCCCGGACCCACCCGTTGACCATGAACACGGGGACCTGTCTGGCCGCCTCCCGGATGTAGTTGGTCCGCTGGTCGTCCGGGTCGTCGGCGGCATATACCGAGCCGATGAGAATCAGCGCGTCCACCCGCCGCCGCAGCAGGGTGCTCACCGCGATCTGGCAGTCCTCGTAGGCGTAGCCGCTGCAGCACAGCACGCAGTTGTATCCAAGGTCCCGGAAGGCGTGCTCCAGGCAGGCCACCGCTTTGGCCATATAGTCGTCCGCCGCGTCGGGGCAGATCAGCCCGATGGTCCGCAGGGAGTTCAGCCCCAGCCCCCGGGAGAATCCGCTGGGCATATAGGAGTGTTCCTCCATGATCTCTTGGACCCGCTGCTTGGTCCGCTCGGCCACGTTGGGGCTGTCGTTGATCACCCTGGACACCGTGGCGATGGAAACGCCCGCCAGCTCGGCAATGTCGTAGATGTTCACAGCGTCTCCCCCTCTCTTTGAAAATGCTTACATGATTTTATGATACGCCGCCGGGCTCCCCATTTCAATTGCCAGTTCTCACAAGCTATCCCGTTCAATTTTGTGCATATCACCAAAATTATCAAAAATCCTCCCATTCCTATTCAAGGTATATTGACATTTTAAACAGGGAGCGGTATGATTTCATGTAAGAGCTTACATTCCAGTATGCTTTTCTCCGGCGTACCCGATGAAAGAAGTTTCATTTTATTGCCAATCGCACATCAAAAAAACAGGAAATGGGAAGGTGAAGTATCCATGAAAACCTTTATCAAGATCCATCCCAGCGACCTGGTGGCGGTGGCTTTGACGCCCTTGTCCGCCGGGACCACCCTCCAGGTGGACGGCCAGCCCGTCACCCTGCTGGAGGACATCCCCCAGGGGCACAAGTTCGCCCTGGCCCACATCCCCGCGGGCGGGGCTGTAATCAAGTACGGGGCGCCCATCGGCGTGGCCAAGGAGAACATCCCCGCCGGGGGGTGGGCGCACACCCACAACGTCAAAACCGGCCTGGGGGGCGTACTGGAGTACAGCTATGAGCCGGACAACGCCCCCCTGCCCCCCACCGACGACCTGCTGTTCCAGGGCTACCGACGGGAGGACGGCCGGGCGGCGGTGCGCAACGAGATCTGGATCATCCCCACCGTGGGCTGTGTAAACGACGTGGCCCGGGCCATCGAGCGGCAGGCCCAGCGGTTCAAGACGGGGACCATCGACGGGATCTACGCCTTCCCCCACCCCTACGGCTGCTCTCAGATGGGGGAGGACCAGGAGAACACCCGGAAGATTTTAGCCGGGCTCATCAACCACCCCAACGCCGGGGGCGTGCTGGTGCTGGGTCTGGGATGCGAGAACAGCAATATCGACGTGCTCAAGCCCTACATCGGCCCCTGGAACGAGGACCGGGTAAAGTTCCTGGTGTGCCAGGAGTCGGAGGACGAGGTCGCCGACGGCGCGGCCCTGGTGGAGCAGCTGGCCCGGTACGCGGGCCGGTTCCGCCGGGAGCCCATCAGCTGCGGCGAGCTGGTGGTGGGCATGAAGTGCGGCGGCTCGGACGGCCTGTCCGGCATCACCGCCAACCCCACCGTGGGGGCTTTCTCCGACCTGCTGATCTCCAAGGGGGGGACCACCATCCTCACCGAGGTGCCCGAGATGTTCGGCGCGGAGACCCTGCTGATGAACCGCTGCGAGAACGAGCGCTTGTTTGCCGACACCGTCAGCCTCATCAACGGCTTCAAGAACTATTTCACCAGCCACAATCAGACCATCTACGAGAACCCCTCCCCCGGCAACAAAAAGGGAGGCATCACCACCCTGGAGGACAAATCCCTGGGCTGCACGCAGAAGTCGGGCAGCGCCCCGGTCTCCGGCGTGCTGGCCTACGGCGAGCCGGTGTACCGGCAGGGGCTGAACCTGCTCAGCGCCCCCGGCAACGACCTGGTGGCCTCCACCGCCCTGGCGGCCTCCGGGGCCCACATCGTGCTGTTCACCACAGGCCGGGGGACCCCCTTCGCCTCCCCGGTGCCCACGGTGAAGATCTCCAGCAACTCCGCCCTGGCGGAGAAAAAGCGGAATTGGATCGACTTCGACTGCGGCGGACTGGTGGAGGATGGCACGGTGGCCGATCTGGGCCGCAAGCTGTTCGACTACGTGGTGGAGGTGGCCTCCGGCAGGGAGGTCAAGGCGGAAGAGGCCGGCTTCCACGACATGGCGATCTTCAAGCAGGGCGTTACACTTTAAAAAGGAAGGCGGGAAATTATCATGAAACAGCTCAGCTATCAAACTCTGAAAGAGTCCGGCTATCAGGGATACGTCCTGGAGAGTGCGCCGGAAAAGGTGCTCCAGTTCGGGGAGGGCAACTTCCTGCGGGCCTTTGTGAACTACTGGTTCGACGTGTCCAACGAGAGGGCCGGGTGGAACGGCAAGTGCGTGCTGGTCCAGCCCATCGCCCCCGGTCTGGCCCAGCTCATCAACCAGCAGGAGGGGCTGTACACCCTCTACCTCCGGGGCCGGGAGAACGGGGAAAAGGTGGACGCCAAGCGGGTGATCTCCTCCGTGTCCCGGTGCCTGAACCCCTACGAGAAAGAGGGCTTTGAGGCCATGATGGCCGTGGCCGTCTCCGACGATCTGGAGTACGTGGTGTCCAACACCACCGAGGCGGGCATCGTCTACGACCCCGTCTGCAATCTGGACGACGCCCCCGCCGCCTCCTTCCCCGGCAAGCTCACCCAGGTGCTGTACCGGCGCTGGCAGGCGGGCAGGGGCGGGCTGGTGATCCTGTCCTGCGAGCTCATCGACAACAACGGCAAGGAGCTGCTGAAGTGCGTCAACCAGTACGTGGACCAGTGGGGGCTGGAGGACGGCTTCAGGAAGTACGTCAACGAGGACTGCACTTTCTGCTCCACCCTGGTGGACCGCATCGTCCCCGGCCGGGTGAAGGACCCGGAGGAGGCGGCCAGGATGGAGGAGGCCAACGGCTACCGCGACGAGCTCATCGACGTAGGCGAGGTGTTCGGCGTGTGGAACATCGAGGGCCCGGCCTGGCTGGAGGAGAAGCTGCCCTTCAAAAAAGCGGGGCTCAACTGCCCGGTGGCGCCCGACGTGACCCCGTATAAGAAGCGGAAGGTGCGCATTTTGAACGGCGCCCACACCGGCTTTGTGCTGGGGGCCTACCTGGCGGGCTTTGACATCGTCCGGGACTGTATGCAGGACGACGCCGTCCGGGGCTTCATGAACAAGATGCTCTACGAGGAGGTCATCCCCACCCTGCCCCTGGACAAGAAGGACCTGGAGGGCTTCGCCTCCGCCGTCCAGGACCGCTTCAACAACCCCTTCGTGGACCACGAGCTCATGTCCATCTCCCTGAACTCCACCTCCAAGTGGCGGGCCCGGAACATGCCCAGCTTTTTGGAGTATATCGAAAAGACCGGCCGGCTCCCCGCCTGCCTCACCACCAGCTTCGCCGCCTATATCGCCTTTTTCTCCAACGAGATTCAGGAGCTGAACGACAAGGGGCTGGTGTGCCGCCGCCCCAAGGGAAACGAGTACCTCTGCTCCGACGACCGCTGGGTGCTGGAGTTCTACTGGGAGCACCGGGAGGACTCCGCCGAGGAGCTGGTCCACGCCGTCATGGCCAACCAGCGGATGTGGGGCCAGGACCTGACGCAGGTGGTGGGCTTTGAGCCTGCGGTGATATCCGCCCTGAAGCTCATCCGGGAGCAGGGAGCCAAGGCCGCATTTGCCGCCTGCCTGTAAGGCCATGGAGCAGGTCTCCAAACGTCTGCGCCGGCCTGCGGCCGTCCCGGTGGTGCGCCATATCCGCCGCCTGGAGGATCAGGACGCGGCTTCCAACTAAATTAACGGGACGGGGCTCGAAGGCCCCGTCCCGCTTTTCACCAAAAAAATTTTTTGGCCACATATTATTTCTTGCAAACGCTTCGAGCCTGTGATATAATGTCCGTAATTTTCAAGGCGAATGAGGTGATTTCAGTTGGACGCGTCCATGCTTCAATTCCTGTTCCGGCTGGCCAAGGCCCTGTCCGCCCAGTTCGGGCCCAGCTGCGAGGTGGTCATCCACGACCTCCAGAGCAACGACCCGGACAGCTCCATTGTGGCCATTGAGAACGGCCACGTCTCCGGCCGCAAGGTGGGGGACGGCCCCTCCCACGTGGTGCTGGAGGCCCTCAGCGGCGGCACTGTGGAGGACCGGTTCAGCTACCTCACCAAGACCGCCGACGGCAAGACGCTGAAATCCACCACCGTCTACATCCGGGACGACGGCCAGGAGCCCATCGGCATCTTTTCCATCAACTACGACATCACCCTGATGCTGGCCATGGAGGAGAACCTGCGGCAGTTCACCGCCACCACCCCGGAGCAGCCGGAAAACATCCCGGAGCCCATCACCCAGAACGTATCCGACCTGCTGGACGAGCTCATCGAGCAGAGCGTGAAGCGGGTAGGCAAGCCGGTGGCCCTCATGACCAAGGAGGAAAAGGTGAAAGCCATCGGGTTTCTCAACGACACGGGGGCCTTTCTCATCACCAAATCCGGGGGCCGGGTGTGCAAGTATTTCGGTATCTCCAAATACACCCTGTACAGCTACATGGAGGAGGCCAAGGGCGGGAAGGAATAGCCCAGACAAAACAAAAACGCCGGCCCATCCGTTCTTTTGGACGGATGGGCCGGCTGCTTTTCCCATGGGGAACGTTACTTGACGGCCACGGCCTCGATCTCAAACAGGGCCCCCTTGGGCAGGGCGGCCACCTGGACGCAGGAGCGGGCAGGAGCCTCGCCGGGGAAATACTTGGCGTAGATGGCGTTGATGGCGGCAAAATCGTTGATATCCGCCAGGAACACCGTGGTCTTTACCACGTCGGCGCAGGACATGCCGACGGCGGCCAGCACGGCGGACAGGTTATCCAGAGCCTGAACGGCCTGGGCCTCCACCCCTTGGGCCAGCTCGCCGGTGGCGGGGACCAGCCCCAGCTGGCCGGAGGTGTACAGGGTATTGCCCGCCAGCTTGGCGTGGCAGTAGGGGCCTACGGCGGCGGGGGCGTTGGGGGCGGAAATGGTCGTGTTCACAGGAACTCCTCCTTGTTGTTTCAGATATCCCTATTATATTGGATTTTTACAAAAAATCAACAGGCGCTGAAAATAAATTTTTTGTCCATAAGATTTGTCAGCTCTCAGAAGCCCTCTCCTCACCGGCCCCGAAGCAGGCCGGACTGGGCCATGGACACCATGTCTCCCCCGGCAAAGATCAAGTGGTCCACCAGGGTGATGCCCACCGACTCCGCCAGCACCCGTTTGAGCCGCAGCGTGGTGTCCACATCCGCGTTGGAGGGCACCGCCACCCCGGACACATGGTTGTGGGCCAGCACCGCCTGGCTGGCGTTGCAGTCCAGGGCGGCCTCCAGCACCTTCCGCGTGGCGATCTGCACCGTATCCACCACCCCCTCGCCCAGCTTGCGGGTGGCCAGCAGGCGGCTGTTCCCATCCATGCACACCAGATAGGCCACCTCGTCCCGCTGGCCGAAAAAGTAGGGCTCCAGCAGCTCCCGGAGCTGCCACAGGTCTACGATCTGATGTTCAAAGCTGGCATTCTGCCGCATGTACCGGGCCGCCACGGCGGGGATCAGCTGGAGGAGGACGGCGGTGTTGTGGCCCACGCCCTTCACCTTGACCAGCTGGTCGTAGGTGGCGTGAAGCACCCCGGTCAGCGAGCCGAAGTGGTCCACCAGCAGGTGGGCCAGGGGATTCACGTCCCCCTGGGGGATGGCGTAGAACAGCAGCAGCTCCAGCAAACGGTGCTCCTCCATCTCCGCGCCCCCGGTGCGCAGGAATTCCTCCCGCATCCGCTTTCGGTGTCCGGCGTGTAAGCCGGACGGCTGTTTCTCCGGCACGGGGGTCAGCTCCTGGGGCCGTACTGGGCCAGGTAGTCCTCCATCCGGCCCAGCATGGCGTCGTCGATGTACACCTTTCCGTCCACCTCCGCGTTGTGGAGGCAGTCCATAATGTCCCGGATGGTGACGATGGGGCACACCTGGATGCCGTAGTCCTGGCGCAGCTCGTCCAGGGTGGTGCAGTCCCGGGTGCCCCGCTCCATGCGGTCCACGCTGACAAACAGGGCGGCGAATTTGACGGCGGCCACGGACTTGAACAGCTCGATGGTCTCCCGCACGGCGGTGCCCGCCGTCACCACGTCCTCAATGATGGCGATGCGGTCGCCCTCCCGGGGCTTGTAGCCCACCATGGAGCCGCCCTCGCCGTGGTCCTTGGCCTCCTTGCGGTTGAAGCAGTAGGGCAGGTCCCGGCCATAGCTGCGGTACAGGGACGAGGCGGCGGCCACCGCCAGGGGGATGCCCTTGTAGGCCGGACCAAACAGGGCATCGACGCCCCCGGGCATGTGCTCCTGGATGCAGGCGGCGTAGTAATCCCCCAGCCGGGCGGCCTGGGCCCCGGTCTTGTAGTTGCCGGTATTGACAAAGTAGGGGGTCTTGCGGCCTGATTTGGTGGTAAAGTCCCCGAAGGTGAGCACGCCGGAGCGCACCATGAAGTGGATGAATTCCTCCCGGTAAGTCATAGCACCGTCCTCCTTAATTTCTATGTACAGAAAAGTATAGCACGATTTGGGGGTTGAGACAAGCTCCTCCCGTCCCGCCGGGGGGAAGGGGCCGTCAGCCCTTGGGCCGGTAGCTCAGCCCGGCGGGGTAGAAAAAGTTCACCCGTTTGTCCGACAGCCGGATGGTCAGCTCCTTGGCCCGGAGGGGCTCGCCGTCCACCACCGCCACCAGCTCCTGGGGACTGCGGACAACGACGCCGTTTCCCTGGCCGTACTGGATGAGGTTCGGGTATCTGGCGTAGCGGCCCCTGCCGTACTCCCCCACCAGCCGGAAAAAAGTGAGCCGGTCCACCTTGCGGACCACCAGCGTCTCCAGCAGGCCGTCGTCGGGCATATTGTCCCCCACGGGCATGAAGCCGCCGCCGTAGTACCGTCCGCTGCACACGCAGATGATGGTGGCCTCCCCCTCAAAGTGGTAGTTTTCCATGTCCACCACCACGGGCTGGGAGATGCGCTTGAACAGCACGTTGGCCACGGCGGAAATGGCGTAGGCCCCGATGCCGGAGACCAGGGGAAAGCCGTTGTACTTGTCCTTATCCACGGCCACCCGGGCGTCCAGGCCGGTGCACACGATGTCGATGCCCAGACGGCCATTGCAGTCGATGAGGTCCATGGCGGCCTGGGGGCCTTCGGACAGGGCCTTCAGGTCGCTGAACCGGGCCTTGTTCTCCCTTCCGAAGATTTTCAGGAAGTCGTTGCCGGTGCCGGTGGGCACGTTGGTGACGGCGGCGCTGTCAAAACCCGCCGCCCCGTTCACCACCTCGTTGAGGGTGCCGTCCCCGCCGCAGGCGTAGAGGCGGACCTCCCCGCCGCTCTCCGCCGCCTCCCGTGCGGCGCGGCGGGCGTCGCCCGGGCCTTCGGTAAACACGATCTCGTAAGGCAGGTCCAGGGCCTGGATGCTGTCCACCAGCACGTTCGCGCTCCGTTTTTTACCCGCTGTGGGGTTGATAATAAAAATGTGTCTCAATCACGCCGCCCCTTCTTCTCTTTATTCTCCCGCGCCACTGCCCCGCCGGGATTGGATGCCCCCGGCCCCGCTTCAGTCCCCCCGCCGGGGCCCGGAGGTCTTGACGCTTCCTCCATATACAAACAGGTCGCATTTAATCATGCCGTTGTACAGCTTGCGCTTTTTGTCCGCGGGCCGCCCGAAGGCCCGCTCAAACTCGGTGTGGGAGCTCAATACGTCCACCTCCCAGCCGGGGGGCAGGGCCCGCGCCGCCCTGCCGAAGGCCCGGTACAGGTCCTCCGCCTCTTTTTTCTCCAGCAGCCGCTCCCCGTAGGGCGGATTGGTCACCACCCGGCCCCGGAGCTCCTCCCGGCGGAATTTGGCGGCGTCCGCCACCTCAAAGCGCACAATGTCATCCACCCCCGCCAGCCCGGCGTTGTGCCGGGACAGCTCCACGGCGGCGGGGTCCACGTCCCCGCCCCAGATGTGGTAGCTCCCGTGGAACTCCTGGTCCATGGCCTCCTCCGCCGCGTCCATCCACAGCTTGGAGGGCAGCCACCGCCACCGCTGGGCGGCAAAGGAACGGTTCAGCCCCGGGGCCCGGTTTTTGGCGATGAGGGCCGCCTCGATGGGGATGGTGCCCGAGCCGCAGAAGGGATCGCAGAAGGGGTCCCGGCCTCTGTACCGGGACAGGGACACCAGCGCCGCCGCCAACGTCTCCCGGAGGGGCGCGCCCATATTCCGGGCCCGGTAGCCCCGCTTGTACAGGCTGTCCCCGGATGTGTCCAGCATTAAAGCTGCTGTATCCTTTAAAATGGAGAACTGCACCTGGTATAAGGTTCCCGTCTCAGGCAGGGTTTCCAGACCATAGGCCCGCCCCAGCCTTTTGCACAGCGCCTTTTTCAGAATGGACTGGCAGGCGGGCACCGAGTGGAGCTGGGAGCTCACCGAATAGCCCTTCACCGGGAAGCGGCCCTCCCGGGGGATGAAGTCCTCCCAGGGCAGGGCGGCCGCCCCCTCAAACAGCTCCTCGAAGGAGCGGGCCCGGTAGGAGCCCAGGCTGAGCAGCACCCGGGCCCCGCAGCGCAGGTTCAGGTTCAGCCGGGGAATGTCGCCCGGGGAGCCTTGGCACAGCACCCGGCCGTTCTCCGCCCGGACCTCTTGCAGCCCCAGCTTTTTCAGCTCATAGGCCACGGTGCTCTCCACCCCCATGAGGGCGGGTATGACGAACTGTAATGTTTGATCCATAAAACGCTCCAAATCAGTTTTTGAAAACCCTCCGCCCCCTCCCAAGTGTTCCCCTCCGGCGGGTGGGGCCGCTGGGAAAAGCCGTGGAAAAAATTTTTTTAAAAAACCCTTGACTTTACATTTAGTGGAAGGTGTAGTATCATGTCATACAGAGGGGAAGGGTGTTACAAAACACAGTATAATGTAAAATGGAAGCGCTGGCAACAATAATATGGTCCCAGGCGCGAAAAACTTCTTTCCCCGAAGGTCAGTTTGTGGTACAATTTATTGTAAGCTAAGGGCTCGTTTGAAAATTGTTAACATACCCATAGGGCGGCTCTTTTTCCGCCATACATTGGCGAAAAAATCTCTCGCCGCTGGGCATATTTCCAATGTTCAAACAGCGCCTAGCAGCAAGAAAGGAGTGCAGCATATGCCGTTTGACACAGAATCCATGATGCAGATCATATGGCTCATCCTGCTGATCGTCTTTGCCGCCAGCGAGGCGGCCACCGTGGGGCTCACCTCCATCTGGTTTGCCGCCGGGGCGCTGACGGCCCTCATTGCCGCCCTGCTGGGCGGGCCGCTGTGGGTTCAGATCACCCTGTTTCTGGCGGTGAGCCTGCTGTGCCTGGCGGCGGTGCGCCCCCTGGCCAAACGGCTCCTGAACAGCCGGGTGGAGCCCACCAACGCCGACCGGGTCATCGGGGCCCAGGCCCAGGTGACGGAGGACATCGACAACATACACGGCAGGGGCGCGGTCGTCATCCGGGGCATGACCTGGTCCGCCCGGAGCCAGGACGGCGGGCCCATCTCCGCCGGAACCATGGTGAAGGTGCTGCGCATCGAGGGGGTCAAGGTGTTCGTGGAGCCCATCGCCGCCCCCGTGTCCGCCGGGGAGTCCAAAACCTGGTGAGGGGGAGCGCCGGTGGATAACGTATTTGGGGCCGCGTTTTCCACGCTGGCCGCAGGGTTCCTGGGCACTTTGCTCGGGGACGCCATCAAATTCCGGGAGCTGGGGCCCATCGCCGCCATCGCCGTCATGGGCAGCTTCATCATCTACTTCAACGACACAAAAAAGTGACGTGATAGGCAAATCAACAAAGAGAGCTATTTTAAGGAGGTAGTCAAATGAAAACATTCGCATTGGCCGGAGCCGCCGGGCTGGGAAACCTGGTTGGGCCCATCATCACCCTGCTGGTTATCGTTATTCTGCTGGGCATCCTGGCCGCCAACGTCAAGGTGGTCCAGCAGTCCAAGGCCGTGGTCATCGAGCGGCTGGGCGCGTTCCGCACCGTGTGGGAGGTGGGCCTGCACTTGAAGGTCCCCTTCATTGAGCGGGTGGCCAAGACCGTGTCCCTCAAGGAGCAGGTGGTGGACTTCGACCCCCAGCCCGTCATCACCAAAGACAACGTCACCATGCAGATCGACACCGTGCTGTACTTCCAGATCACCGACCCCAAGCTGTACACCTACGGCGTGGAGCACCCCATGAGCGCCATTGAGAACCTGACCGCCACCACCCTGCGCAACATCATCGGCGATCTGGAGCTGGACCAGTCCCTCACCAGCCGGGACCACATCAACACCCAGATGCGGGCCATCCTGGACGAGGCCACCGACCCCTGGGGCATCAAGGTGAACCGGGTGGAGCTGAAGAACATCATGCCGCCCCGTGACATTCAGGACTCCATGGAGAAGCAGATGCGGGCCGAGCGCGAGCGCCGGGAGGCCATCCTTCAGGCCGAGGGCCAGAAGCAGGCCCAGATTCTGGTGGCCGAGGGCGAAAAGCAGTCCGCAATCCTCCGGGCCGACGCCGCCAAGCAGGCCAAGATCATGGAGGCCGAGGCGGAAAAGACCGCCAAGATTCTGGCCGCCGAGGCCGAGTCTCAGGCCATCATGAAGGTGCAGCAGGCCACCGCCGACGCCATCAAGCTCATCAACGAGGCCGCCCCCGGCGAGGGCGTCATCAAAATCCGGGCCCTGGAGGCCTTCGCCAAGGCCGCCGACGGCCGGGCCACCAAGATCATCGTCCCCAGCGAGCTCCAGGGGCTGGCGGGGCTGTGCGCCACCGCCAAGAGCGTGTTCGACACCATGGAGCCCAACCCGCCCAAGAAATAAGCGCCGGAAACAGTAAGCGCGGCCCCGGAGGATTTCCTCCGGGGCCGCTTTTCCGTTATTGCGCAGGTGCATATTCCAGCATCCTGGACAGATTCAGGCTGTCCAGGATGCTGTGGAGCTCGTCCAGTTCCACTTGGGTCCCAAACATGGAGAAGAATCCGCCGCCGGAGAGCATTTCTGCCCAGAACAAGGTTTTTCCCGAGTTCGAGGGCGCGGTCATGATGGTGACCTTCACGCCATCGGCGGTGGTGTAAGTCTCAATGTGGTCATACTCCTCCCTCAAATAGTTCTGGTCATCAAAGGTGACGCCGCCAATCCAGGAATACTGGACGTTGAACACGGTATTGCCCTGGCCCCGGAACTCGCCTAGGACCGAGATCTGATCGATTTTCCCCCCCGTTTCCACTTGCTTAAAAAAGGTCTGTCTGGCGGTGGAGGTGTAGTGCTCCTCCAGCCAGGAGGTGTCCCAGCTCTTCCAGAGGCTGTTGTAACCAGAGGGGGCCTCCGCCTTATACATGGTACTTTGATAGGTCTTGCCATCCCGCTCATACTGGATCACCCGTTTGGCTGTCCACCCCTCCCCGTCGATTCCAACGGTCTCTTCCACCAGCGTGGCACCCGGCTCTCCGTTCCACAAGACCTCCATGTCCAGGGGAGTGCACTCGTCGTAGTCCTTCAAATCTTCTAGCAACCTATACACTCCGAGACTGTCATCACCCTGCCGCGCCTTCTGGGCATCCTCCGCTTCTCCATAGCTGTCGAGGAAGTTGATGTTGGCCTGCCGCGCCATCACATTGGCCGCCCCCGCCGTCCCCAGCAAAGCCGCGCAGGCCGCCGCCGCGATGAGCCCCGCCCGCAAGGGGCGGAAGCCCCCGCGCCTCACCGGGGCCCGCTCCTCCTGCTTCATCAAGTTTTTCATCATACGCTCCTTTGCCTCCTGGGAAAAACGCACCTCATCCAGCGCGTTTTTGTATTCCCGCTCAATTTGGTTCATACTTCCTGCCTCCTAACAGCTCCCGCAGTTTTTTCCGCCCCCGGCTGAGGTGGGCGGACACCGCCGCCTCGCTCCGCCGGGTGAGGGCGGCGATCTCACCGATAGAATACCCCTCGTAATAAAAGAGGTAAATCGCCTCCCGGTATTTCCCCGGCAGGGCCGTCACCGCCTCCAGCACGTCGGACCGAGGCGGCTCCGGGGCCGGGGCCTCGGGGACCGCCTCCAGCGGCACCGCCCTCCGGCGAAAGGCCCGCAGCTCGTCCTTGCAGGCGTTGATGGCGGTCCGAACCACCCAGGCCCTCTCATGCTCAGGGCTGTCAAAGGTCCGGTCCTCGGTGAGCAGCTTCATCAGCACCGTCTGGCAGATGTCCTCTCCGTCCTGGGCGGACTTGAGCCAGGTATAGCTCAGCCGCAGGATCAGGTCGGAGTAGGCGTTCACCAGCCGCTCCGCTTCCCGCGCGTCCAGTTCTCTCATGGTCGTTCTCTCCTTCAAAGGCGCCTTCACCTGGAATACGATTGAGGGGGGCAAATCCTGACAGGGCGTGGAAATATTTTTCTCAGGGGTAGTATATACAAAAAGGGCCCCGGAGGAAATCCTCCGGGGCCGCATCCTGCACTTTTTGTTATTTGACGGGGAAATATTCCTCTCCGATATACACCCCGGCCACCTGGTCCACCTCCACCGGGTCGGCGAAATTCCAAATCTGCGCGAGATGGTGGGCTCCGTCACTAGTCTTGTATGTGCCATGGCCGGAAGCGCTCTCTCGCTCGGTTCCCACCTGAGAGCCGTCCTTGAGCTGTACGCGAAAGCTAATGTCAAAGCGGGGCCACTGGGCCCAGCTCTCCCGCCCGGTGATGAGGGTGACGCTCAGGGGAGATATCCTCAGCTCCTCCGCCCGAACCCCGTCCAGTACCGTGTCTTCAAATTGGAGGAGGGTCTTGCTGTGCAGCAGTTCAATGTCCAGCGGAATCTTCACCGCCGCTTTAGAGGGCGCGTCCATCATATTCTGCGCCGTGTCGATCCGCAGCTCCACCCCGGACAGGTCCTCCGTCATCCGGCCCCAAACCGTCACGACGGCCACGGTGGTCTGGGTCTCCCCGTCATAGTGGTCAAACGAGGTGGAGGAGTTGCCCCCAGTGGTCTCCACACTGGACTTCAGGTTGCCGATGCCCAGATGTGGCCCCTCCTTCAGCCAGCTCTCTCCGTAGAGATTTATGCGGTCACGCTGTTCCAGGTCCCTGATCTGGACGTAAACCCGGAGCATGTTCTCGTCCGCCAGGGCGGACAGCACCTTGAACTCGAATCCGTTCCAAGTATACGCCGTGCCGTCCTGCTCCTGGGCGTAGGGGGCGAAGCCGCCCAGGGCCTCGGCCAGCAGGTCCCGCAGGCCGGGACTGGCCGCGAAGGCCGTCCCCGCCAGCGCCAGGCACACCGCCGCCGCAATGAGGACCGTCCGCAGGGGCCGGACCCTGGCCCGCGGCTTTTCCGTCCGCTCCGCCGCCGCCTGGACCCGCGCCCGAAGTTCGGGACTGGGGGTAAAACACTCCATGGCCTTCTGATATTCCCGCTCTGTCATCATTGACCCTCCATTTCCCGGCGGAGAAGGTCCCGGCCCCGCTTGAGCCGCATCTTCACCGCCGACTGTCCCAGCTTCAAAATCTCACCGATCTCCGCCACCGAGTACCCCTCGCAGTAATGCAGGTGAATGGGCCCCTTGTACTGCTCGGGCAGGGCGACGATGGCCTCCGCCAGCCCCAGGCTCTCCGGGTCCTGGGCGGGCAGGCCGGGTTCCAGCTCCATCGCCCGCTTCCGCCAGAACCCCTTGAGCTGGTCCCGGCACAGGTTCACCGCCACCCGCAGCAGCCACCGCTTTTCGTGCTCCCCGTCGGCGAAGGCGGGGGCGCGGCAGAACAGGCGGACAAAGGCCTCCTGGGTCACATCCTCCGCGTCCGCCCGCCGCCCCAGGTACACCATGGCCAGCCGGTACACCATGGGGCCGTAGGCGTCATAGGCCGCCTCGAACCCCAGCGCGGCCCTGGGTGCGCCGTCCACGGGCCCCTCTCCCTGGAATTCTGCGGTCAGGGCATCCGTCCGGGCTGTGTCTGTCATGCCATCAGCTCCTTTCACTGGTATAACGACCCGGGGCGGGGGCAGGTCACACCCCATCCCGAATTTTTTCCGGCAGCCGCCAAAGGGCCGGGACAGGGATTTCTCCCCGCCCCGGCCCTCTTATACCCTTGTTTCGCGCTGTGTGCGGGACTTCTATGCCCTTGTGTCCACATCCCGCAGCTCCTCCGCTCCCCCCGCCTCCACCAGCCGCAAAAGGTCCCGGTGGGCGCGGATGACCCCGCCCCCGCCCCGGTCCCCGGTGAGGGACAGCAGCTCTGGGAACAGGACGCGGGGGAACACCGCCGGGGAGCCCCGCTCCCCTTTCCAGCTCAGGGAGCAGATACAGCCGGGATGGGCGGAAAAATCCGCCAGCAGACGCTTCACGCTGTCCACCTTCAGCCAGGGCTGATCGCACACGCAGAACATCACCCCGTCCATGTCCAGCAGCTCCCCCAGTCCCAGCCGGACAGAGGCGGACTGGCCCTGCGCCGCGTTCGGGTTGGGGACGGGCAGATAGCCCCGCTCCCCGGCCAGGGTCAGAATCTCCGGATAGCAGCTCACCACGCAGGCCCGGTCAAAGAGCTCCGCCGGAAGGTTGGCAAAGGCCCTTTGAATCATGGGCACACCGTCCACCGGGTAGAACAGCTTGTTGCCGCCGAACCGACGCCCCGCCCCGGAGGCCATCAGCACCGCGCCCAGCTTCATCGCCAGAACTGGGAGGGGCCCCGGCGGACGTAGCGGCCCCGGCCCCGGGAGACCACCCGGCCTCCCTCCACCGCGGGTTCCCCGGACAGCAGGACGGCTTCCACCCGGCCCTTTGTCTCGAAGCCCTCGTAGGGGGTGTAGTCCACCGCCTGACGCTGGGCGGCGGCTGTAATACGCCCCGTATATTCCGGGTCAAATATCACGATATCAGCGTCGCTCCCCACCGCCAAAGCCCCCTTCCGGGGGTACATCCCAAACAGCTTGGCGGGCTGCTCCGACAGCAGCTTCATCATCTGATGGGCGGTGATCCGCCCCGCCGCCACTCCGGCGGTGTACAGCAGGACGGGCCGGTGCTCCACCCCGGGGATGCCGTTGGGGATTTGGGAGAAGTCCTCCCGACCCAGTTCCTTCACCCCCCGGAAGTGGAAGGAACAGTGGTCGGTGCCGATGGTGTCGATCTCCCCGGCCTCCAGCCCCGCCCACAGGGCGTCCACGTCCTCTCTCCCGCGCAAGGGCGGGGAGAGGACAAATTTCGCGCTCTCAAAGCCGGGGAGCCGATACTTGCCGTCGTCCAGCAGCAGGTACTGGGGGCAGGTCTCCACATAGGCCGCCTGCCCCCGCTCCCGGGCCATGCGGACCAGCTCCAGCCCCCGTCTGGTGGACAGGTGGACGATGTTCACCGGGCAGCCCGCCAGCTCGCCGATGGTCAGCCAGCGGTTGACAGCCTCCGCCTCCACCGCCGCCGGGCGTGACAGGGGGTGGGCGGAGGGCCCCAGGTTCCCCGCCGCTTTTTGGGAGGCGATCCCCGCCGACACCAGGTCGCCGTTCTCACAATGACAGCCCACCACGCCGCCCCGCTCCCCCACGGCCCGGACCACCTCCAGCGCCGTGCCGTCGGACACCCGCAGGTTGTCATAGGCGAAATAGACCTTGTAGGAGGTCACCCCCGCCCGGTCCATGTCCGCCAGCTCCTTCTGAACAGCAAGGCTCCAGTCCTTGACGGTCATGTGGAAGCCGTAGTGGCAGGAGGCCGCGCCCTCCGCCCGGCTGTGCCAAACGTCCAGGGCGGAGGCCAGGGAGGCCCCCCGCTCCGGCTCGGCGAAGTCCAGCACGGTGGTGGTGCCCCCCGCCAGGGCGGCCAGGGTGCCGGAGGCCCAATCGTCCGCCGGCTCCCGAGGGCTGCCCTTGTTCATCTCAAAGTGGGTGTGGGTGTCGATGAAGCCGGGGAACACCAGCTTCCCCGCCGCGTCCATCACCCGGCTGTCCCCTATGGGGAGGCCGGGACCGATTTCCGCGATCTTGTCCCCCTCCACCCGCAGGTCGGCTTTGACCGGGCCCTCCGGGCAGATCAGCGTACCGTTTTGAATCAGGATGGGCATGATGATTCCTCCTCATGGGGGACTGCCGGGGATTTTGCCCCCAGACCCCCACCCGCTTTTTTGAAAAAAGCGGGGCGAAAAACGTTAGAATCTGTTTCCGCTTGTTTTTAGTCTTTGAGACAACCCAGGGCCGAAAGCAAGCAAAGGGCAGCTTTGCGCCAAAGTTCTTTTTCGGTTCCTTTTTCTTTCAAGAAAAAGGAACTAAGCTACTGCCGGATGACGGTGCCGGTCTTTCCCGCCACGCCGTCCCGGGCCTTTTCCAGCAAGGTGATGAGGGCGGACCGGCCGGGGGCGGACCGGGCGAACTCCACCGCCGCCTGGACCTTGGGCAGCATGGAGCCGGGGGCAAAGTGGCCCTCCGCCATGTAGCCCTCCGCCTCCTCCGGGGTGAGGGCGTCCAGCCACTTCTGGTTGGGCTTGCCGAAGTTCACCGCCGCCTTCTCCACGGCGGTGAGGATGATGAGGGTGTCGGCCTCCAGCTGCTGGGCCAGCACGCAGGAGGCGAAATCCTTGTCGATCACCGCCGCCGCGCCCTTCAGGTGGTGCCCTTCGGTTTTGAACACAGGGATGCCTCCGCCGCCGCAGGCCACCACCACAAGGCCCGCCTCCACCATGTCCCGGATGGACTCGATCTCCACGATGGACTGGGGCCTGGGGGAGGCCACCACCCGGCGGTAGCCCCGTCCGGCGTCCTCCACCACCTGGTAGTCCCGCTCGGCCACCAGCTTATCGGCCTCCTCCTTGGTCATGAAGGCCCCGATGGGCTTGGTGGGGTTGGCGAAGGCCGGGTCCTGGGGGTCCACCTCCACCTGGGTGAGAACGGTGGCCACGCCCTTCTGGATGCCCCGGTCCAGCATCTCCTCCCGGAGGGCGTTTTGCAGATCGTAGCCGATGTAGCCCTGGCTCATGGCCACGCACACGGACAGGGGGCAGGGGATATATTTATCCGGCTGGGACCGGGTGAGCTCCGCCATGGCCTTCTGGATCATGCCCACCTGGGGGCCGTTGCCGTGGGAGAGGATCACCTGGTGTCCGTCCTCGATGAGGTCGGCGATGGCCCGGGCGGTCTGCTTGACGGCGGCCATCTGCTCGGGGAGATTATTGCCCAGGGCGTTGCCGCCCAGGGCGATGACGATGCGCTTTCCCATCTCATTTTACCTCCAATGTTTCAATAAAACAAGTGGGGGCCTCCGCTTACGGCGGTCGGCCCCACGGTGTTTGCAGGGCGGGACGGCCCGGCCCGCGTTCCAATGTCCGGCAGACGGCGCGCCGGGGTCGCCGCGCCCTACACATAAATTATTTCTGGAACCAACGGGCCGCGCCCCGCTCCTCCAGGGCCTTCAGAGTGGCCTGGGGGTCCTTCACCTTGGCCAGGAAGATCATGGCGGCGATGATGTAGGGCTTGAAGCTGGCCTCTTTGTACAGGGGGGTGCGGTAGCGGTCAAAGACGCTGGCCTCCACCTCGCCGTCCACGCAGGACACGTCGTTGATGTCGGCGGGCAGGCAGTGGAGGTACAGGGCCTTGCCGTCCCGGGTGGTTTTCATCAGCTCCTCGGTGCAGCACCAGTCCTTGTGCTGGGCGTTCTGGGCCAGCAGCTCCTTCTCCAGGGCCTTGATGCCGTCGCTGTCGCCCTTGGCGTACAGGTCGGTGCGCTTCTCCATGGCGGCGAAGGGGGCCCAGCTCTTGGGATACACGATGTCGGCGTCTTTAAAGGCCTCGGCCATGGAGTGGGTCTTGGTGAAGGTGCCGCCGGTGGCCGCGGCGTTCTTCCTGGCCACCTCCTCCACCTCGGGCATGACCTCGTAGCCCTCGGGATGGGCCAGAACCACGTCCATGCCAAACCGGGTCATGAGGCCGATGACGCCCTGGGGGACGGACAGGGGCTTGCCGTAGCTGGGGGAGTAGGCCCAGGTCATGGCCACCTTCTTCCCCTTCAGGTTCTCCACGCCGCCGAACTCATGGATGATGTGGAGCATATCCGCCATGCACTGGGTGGGGTGGTCGATGTCGCACTGGAGGTTCACCAGGGTGGGCTTCTGCTCCAGCACGCCGTCCTCATGGCCCTGGGTCACGGCCTCCACCACTTCCTTCTGGTAGGTGTGGCCCTTGCCGATGTACATATCGTCCCGGATACCGATCACGTCGGCCATGAAGGAGATCATATTGGCGGTCTCCCGGACGGTCTCTCCGTGAGCGATCTGGCTCTTGCCCTCGTCCAGGTCCTGGACCTCCAGGCCCAGCAGGTTGCAGGCGGAGGCGAAGGAGAAACGGGTTCTGGTGGAGTTGTCCCGGAACAGGGAGATGCCCAGGCCGGACTCAAAGATTTTGGTGGAAATGTTGTTCTCCCGCATGTAGCGCAGGGCGTCGGCCACGGTGAACACGGCTTCCAGCTCGTCGTCGGTCTTGTCCCAAGTGAGGAAGAAATCACCCTCGTACATCTCTTTGAAATTGAGGGAGTTCAGCTTGTCGATATATTTTTGCAGAGTGGCGTCCATATTATTTACTCCTTTTCCCAGGGGCAGCCTGCGGCCGCCCGTTGATATTTGACGGTTTTTTTACAGGTATGAAATACCCAAGGTGTAGGGCGGGACGACCCGGCCCGCCGTTCGGGGGACGACCCGGCCCGCCTTGGAAAATGCCTTGACACACGGGCGCCGGGGCGGCGGTCCCCGGTGGGGACCGTCCATCGCCGGTCGAGCCGAAGGCGAGACCGCCGCGCCCCTACGATATATTACTGGATATCGTTGTCGGTCTTTCCCGCACGGAACTGGGACACGTCGGCGGTCTTGTTCTCCTCCTTGTACAGGCCGGGGACGGCGGCGTACAGGGCGGCGCAGCGGACCAGATCGTCCTTCCAGGTGATCTCGTTGGGGGCGTGGGCCTGGCTCTCCGCGCCGGGGCCGAAGCCCACGCAGGGGATGCCGTACCGGCCCTGAATGGCCACGCCGTTGGTGGAGAAGGTCCACTTGTCGGTGAGCGGGCGCTGGCGCAGGCGCATGGCGTCCCGGGCGGGTTCGGCGTCGCTGTGGCCCAGCCGCTTGTCGCCGAACAGGGCGTGGTGGGCGTCCACCAGGGCCTGGACGTGGGCGGCGGACTCCTTGTTGATCCAGGTGGGGAAGTAGGCTTCCGTCTCGTAAACCGTGCCGGTCCAGGCGGGCCGGTCATACATGTACATGGACACCTTCACGTCCTCGCCGTACTTCTTCACGGCGGGCAGGTCCCGGATCTCCTGGAGGCAGGAGTCCCAGGTCTCCCCGGCGGTCATGCGGCGGTCGATGGAGATGGAGCAGGAATCGGCCACGGCGCACCGGCTGGGGGAGGTGTAGAAAATCTGAGAGGTGGTGCAGGTGCCCCGGCCCAGGAACCGGGCGTCCTCGTAGTGCTCGGGGTTGAACTTGGGGTCCAGCATCTTCACCAGGCCCTTGACGGCCACGGTGTCGTCGGCGGGGTTCTCATTCAGCGCCCGCACATCCTGGAGGATGTCGGCCATCTTGTAGATGGCGTTGTCCCCCCGCTCGGGGGCGGAGCCGTGGCAGGACACGCCCTTCACGTCCACCCGGATCTCCATGCGGCCCCGGTGGCCCCGGTAGATGCCGCCGTCGGTGGGCTCGGTGGAGATGACGAACTCCACCTGCTCCTTCTTGATCCCCTTTTCCGGGAAGAACTTGTTGACGATGTACTGCCAGCACATGCCGTCGCAGTCCTCCTCCTGGACGGAACCCACCACCATGATCTTGTACCCCTGGGGGATCAGTCCCAGGTCCTTCATGATCTTGGCGCCGTACACGGCGGAGGCCATGCCGCCCTCCTGGTCGGAGCCGCCCCGGCCATAGATGATGGCGTCGTCCTCCCAGCCCTCATAGGGGTCGGCGGTCCAGTTGTCCCGGTTGCCGATGCCCACGGTGTCGATGTGGGAGTCGATGGCGATGATCTTATCGCCCTGGCCCATCCAGCCGATGATGTTGCCCAGGCCGTCCACTTCCACCTCGTCGAAGCCCAGCTTCTCCATCTCGGCCTTGATGCAGGCCACCACTTCCTTCTCCTCGCAGCTCTCGCTGGGGTGGGAGATCATGGCCCGCAGGAAAGCGCTCAGGTCCTTGCGGCAGCCCTCGGCGGCAGACAGAATCTTTTCCTTGTCCATTTGAAAACCCTCCATATTGTCGTGTTAAATTGTTATGTTTTTGATTTTTACGCGGTGGGATAGGCCCCGCCCCAGACGATCTCCCGGTACTTGTCCGGGTCGGTGTCCCCCTCGGTGGAGAACATGAGCACCCGGCTGTCCCGGCCCAGCTCCAGGGCCTCCCGCAGGTCCTTGTAGCCGTCGTCCTCCATGATGGCGGAGACGACGCCCATGCCCACGGCCCCGGACTCGCCGGAGCACACCGCCGGGTCGCCCTTGACGGGGGCGGCCAGCATCCGCATGCCTTTAGCGGAAACCCAGTCGGGGCAGGACAGGAAGGCGGCGGCATGGTTGCGCAGGATATCCCAGGAGATGGTGTTGGGCTCGCCGCAGGCCAGCCCCGCCATAATGGTCTGGAGGTCGCCGCCCACCATGCGGGGTGCGCCGTCCCCGGCCTTGGCTCCCTGGTAGAGGCAGTCGGCGATCTGAGCCTCCATGATGATAAACTTGGGCGGGTCGGTGGGGAAGCGGTTGGCGAAGTAGCCCACCACAGCCCCGGCCAGGGACCCCACCCCGGCCTGGACGAACACGTGGGTGGGCCGGCCGATCTCCTGCTGGCGCAGCTGCTCGGCTGCCTCCCCGGCCATGGTGCCGTAGCCCTGCATGATCCAGGCGGGGATCTCCTCGTAGCCCTCCCAGGCGGTGTCCTGGACCACCACGCCGTGCTCGGTCTGGGCCGCCTCGGCGGCGGCCATGCGGACGCAGTCGTCGTAGTTGACCTCCTCGATGGTGACCTGGGCCCCCTCCCGGGCGATGTTGTCAAACCGGGACTTGGCGCTGCCCTTGGGCATGTGGACCACCGCCTTCTGGCCCAGCCTGTTGGCCGCCCAGGCCACCCCCCGGCCGTGGTTGCCGTCGGTGGCGGTGAAGAAGGTGGCCTGGCCGAACTCCTCCCGCAGCTTTTCGCTGGTGAGGTAGCCGTAGGTCATCTCGGACACGTCCCGGCCCAGCTCCTGGGCGATGTACCGGCCCATGGCGAAGGAACCGCCCAGCACCTTGAACGCGTTGAGGCCGAAACGGTAGGACTCGTCCTTCACGCACAGGGAGCCCAGCCCCAGCCGGGCCGCCATGCCGTCCAGCCGGGCCAGGGGGGTGGGGTTGTACTGTGGGAAGGAGCGGTGAAATGCCTGAGCCTTGGCCACGTTCTGGGTGGACATGACCTCCAGATGCCGGTCGTCGCTGGCGGGCATCCGGTTCAGGACCCATTTGATGGGCTGGTTCATGAACAAGCGACCTCCTAAATAATATTCAGTGTGTCTAACTTTTTATTTGCATCTTAATCATACCACGCCCAGCCCAATTGTCAAGAGAAATCTAAAAGTTTTTTAGCTTATCTAAAAAAACGTCATACTGCCCAAATTGGACCCTCTTTTTTTGCCGGACAATACAAAACCGCCCCGGCGCACCGGGGCGGTTCTGGCCTCCACTATTTGTCCTGATGGTCCCAGCCCAGGGCCAGCCCCCCCGCCCGGAAGTCCACCCGGAGGCCGGGGCCGTAGAGGGTCCCCAGTGCCTGGGCCAGCCGGGCCTCATAATCCGGCTCTCCCCGGGCGGCGTTCAGCAGCACCCTGCCCCGGTGGAGAAACAGAACCCGCTGGGCGTAGGCGTAGGCCAGCTCCGGGGCGTGGATGGCCGCCAGACAGCAGGCCCGGCGCTCCTCCACGTACCGGCCCAGGCGGTGGAGAAACAGGTGCTGCCGGGACAGGTCCAGGGAGGACACCGGCTCGTCCAGCAGCAGGCACCCGGCGTCCTGCATCATGGCCCGGGCCAGATAGGCCATCCGCTGCTCCCCCCCGCTGAGCCTGTCCATGGGGCGGCCAATGAGGCGGCCGCAGTCCAGCCCCCGCAGCAGCTCCTCCGCCCGTGCCAGCTCCCTGGGTCCGGGCCGGGAGAAGGCTCCCAGATAGGCGGTGGCCCCCATGGACACGAAATCCTCCGTCCGGTAACGGAAGCCCCCGTCGTACCGCTGGGGGACATAGGCCAGCTTTTTGGCCCGGTCCGCCGGGGACAGCCTGTCCAGCGGATGGCCGTCCGCCGTGATTTCCCCCGCCCGCCGGGGAAGAAAGCCCAGAACCGCCTTGAGCAGGGTGGTTTTCCCCGCCCCGTTCAGCCCCAGCACCGCCGTCACCTGGCCGGGCTCCAGGGCAAAGCCCACGTCGTCCAGCACCAGGCGGCCCCCCCGGCACACCGTCAAATGGTCCACCCTCAGCATGGCCGCTCCCTCCTTTGCCGACGGATGAGGAACAGCGCCAGAAAGACCGCCCCGATGAGGGAGGTGAGGATGCTGATGGGGATCTCTGAGGGCAGCAGGCTCCGGGCCAGGGTGTCGGCCAGCAGCAGCAGGGAGGCCCCGCACAGGATGGACTGGAAGAGGTTGGCCTCAAAGTCGTCTCCCAGCACCGAGCGCACCAGATGGGGAACGATGAGCCCCACCCAGGACACGATGCCGCTTACCGACACGCTGGCCGCCGTCAGCACCGTGGCGCAGCCGATGCAGACCAGACGCACCGGCACCACCGCCACCCCCAGGGCGGCGGCCTCCTCATCTCCCAGGGTGAGCACCTTCATCCGGTAGCGCAGGAGGACCAGCACCGCCCCGGCAATGAGGATCAGCGGGGCGGCGCTCCGGAACTTGTCCCAATTGGCCAGACCGAAGCTGCCCATGAGCCAGTAGTCAATGACCGCCAGCTCCTGGGCGGGGTCGGCCATGTATTTCAGGGCCATGATGGCGGCGTTGGCCAGGGCTCCCAGGATGATGCCGGACACGATGAGGTTGAAATAGCGGTTGCCCCCGATGGCCCGGGCCAGCAGCAGGGATAGGGCCACCGCCGCCAGCCCGCCCGCGAAGGAGAAGAGCTGAAGGGCCGCTATGGACCCGCCCCAGAACAAGATGGCACAGATGGCCCCCACCGAGGCCCCACCGCTCACCCCCAGCACGTCGGGGGACACCAGGGGATTGCGGAACAGCCCCTGATAGGCGAAGCCCGCCAGGGACAGGGCCCCGCCGCACAGGGCTGCGACGCAGGTGCGGGCCACCCGGATGTTCCAGAACACGTTTTCCTTCATGGTCCCCGCCGCTTGGCCGGAGAGAATTTCCCACAGGTCGGAGAAGGTCAGGGGATACCGCCCCCACAGGCAGGACAGCAGAAAGGAGGCCGCCAGCAGCGCAGCCAATCCCAGCCAGGATCGTCTTTTCATGCCGGAAGCCTCCCTTCTTCAGTTAAGATGATACCACAAAACAGGTCAGATGCCCAGCTGTTCCTCTGTGACCTCCAGCTGGAAATAGGTTCGGTAGAAATCCTGGGCCTCCTTCACATACTCCTCCCGGCTCACCAGCTCCGGGTGAAGGATATGGGTCATCCACAGCAGGCCCAGGACGGAGGAGGGCTGGGGGTAATCCCAGGCCTCGATCTCCGACGGCACGATGTACAGCTGATCGCCGGCCACCGCCTTCAGCCCGGACAGGGCGGCGTCGTTTCGGATGTCGTCCAGGGTGTACTCCGCGTAGGACACGGAGAAGATCACCTCCGGGTCCCAGGCGGCCAGCTGCTCGGCGGAGACGTCCGCCCACTTGGAGCCCTCCAGCCCGGCGGACACGCAGGTCCCGCCCGCCATCTCAATCAGCTCCCGCTGGTACATCCCCCCCGCGCAGGTGCGCAGCCAGGACGCCTCCCCCGCCAGATAGACGGCGGGCTTTTCCACATCCCTGGTCAGGGCGGAGACCCGGTCCGCCACGCCGTCGTAATAGGCGGTGAGCGCCGCCGCCTTGTCCTCGCAGCCGCACAGCATCCCCAGCATGGTGATGAGCCCGTTAAACGCCTCGTAGGTCTCCGGCTCCACCACCGCCGTGGGGATGCCCAGGCCGGTCAACGTCTCGGCGGCCTCCAGCTGCTTCTTGGGCAGCAGCACCAGGTCGGGTTCCAGGGCGGCGATGGCTTCGATATTGGTCTCCTTGCCGGACCCCACCCCGGGCAGGTCCAGAAAGTCCGGGGCGGCCAGCTTGTACAGCTCCCGGCTGCCGGCCTTCAACTCGACGCCCACAATCTTGTCCTTCTGGCCCAGGGTCAGCAGGGACCCGGTAACCAGATAGTAGCAGGACACGATTTTTTCGGCGGGCTTTTCCAGCGCGACCGTCCTCCCCGCTTGATCGGTGACGGTGATGGGGCCGGACTGAGCGGGCTCGGTCTCAGCGGGCTCGGGCGAAACCGTCTCAGCGGCGGGGGCGGAGGGTGGGTTGGAGGGCTGGGCACTCTCCTGGACCCCGGCGGCACAGCCGGACAGCAGCTGGACCAGCAGGGCAGACAGCAGCATCAGGCTTAACAGGCGCTTTTTCATCGGGGATCAACCTCTCTTCGGCTTTTTGTAGAAGGTGTTTTCCATGGGCAGGCTGGTGCGCAGCACATGGTCCATGGCGTAGTAGGCCCCCTGAACCGCCGGAGCGGTGGGGATGGTGGCGATCTCGCCGATGCCCTTGGCCCCGTAGGCGAAGGGAAGCAGCTCCTCCTTCTCCACATAGATGGCGTGAATGTCGGGGATCTGGTCCGCCCGCATCAGGCCCAGGGTGCCGAACTTGGCCGTGGGCACGCAGTCTTTCAAGGGGAAATCCTCGGTGAGGGCATAGCCCAGCCCCATGAGCACTCCGCCCTCGATCTGGCCCTGAATGGAGGTGGGGTTCACCACCTTGCCCGAGTCGTGGGCGGCCCAGACCTCCTTCACCCTCCCGTCGCCGTCCAGCACCGCCACGTGGGTGGCGAAGCCGTAGGCCACGTGACTCTTGGGGTTGGGCTTGTCCGCCCCCAGCTTGTCGGTGGGATCGAAGAACTCGGCGAAGAACTCCCGGCCTTCCAGGGCGGACAGGTCCCCGCCTGCCTGGTCCAGGGCGGCCTTCAGCTCCACGGCGGCCATGCGCACCGCCTCGCCGGTGATGAGGGTCTGGCGGGAGCCGGAGGTGGTGCCCGAGTCGGGGGACAGCTCGGAATTGCTGCCCATGTTCCGCATGTTCTCCAGGGGGAGCCCGGCGGCCTGGGACAGGATCTGCAAAAACACGGTGGCGCAGCCCTGGCCGATGTCGGAGGCGGCGGAGTACAGCTTGACGGTCCCCTCCTCCACCACCAGTTTGCACCGGCCCTTGTCGGGCAGGCCCACCCCCACCCCGGCGTTCTTCATGGCGCAGGCGATGCCCGCCCGGCCGGGGTTAGACTCAAAGGCGTCCTTGACGGCCAGAAGGGTTTCCTTCAGGGCGGTGGAGCAGTCGGCGATCTGGCCGTTGGGCAGAACCTTTCCCGGCTCGATGGCGTTGCGCCAGCGGATCTCCCAGGGGGATATCCCCACCTTCTCCGCCAGCAGGTTGATGGTGGACTCCAGGGCGAACTCGCTCTGGCACACGCCGAAGCCCCGGAAGGCCCCGGCGGGGGGATTGTTGGTGTAATAACCATACCCCCGTATGTCGGTATTCTGGTAGCAGTAGGGCCCCACGGAGTGGGTGCAGGCCCGCTCCAGCACCGGCCCGCACAGAGAGGCGTAGGCCCCGGTGTCGAAATAGATGTCGCAGTCCAGGGCGGTGAAGATGCCGTTCTCGTCACAGCCCAGGGTAAAGGTCCCCTCCATGGCGTGTCGCTTGGGATGGAAATTGATGGACTCCTGGCGGGATAGCTTCACCTTCACCGGGCGGTCCGCCTTCAAGGCCGCCAGCGCCGCCAGATGCTGCACCGAAACGTCCTCCTTGCCGCCGAAGCCGCCCCCCACCAGCTTATTTTCCACCACGATGCGCTCCTGGTCCCAGCCCAGCATGATGGCGATCTCGTGGCGGGTGTCGTAGACGCCCTGATCGGTGGAGTACACCTTCACCCCGTTTTTGTAGGGGAAGGCCACGGCGCACTCCGGCTCCAAAAAGGCGTGCTCGGTGAAGGGGGTCTTGTAGCTCTGGGTGACCACATATTTGGAGTTGGCCAGCGCCGTCCTGGCGTCCCCCCGGGCCACGTGGCGGGACTGGCACAGGTTTCCCTTGGAGTGGACCCTGGGGGCGTTTTCAGCCATGGCCTCGTGGATATCCCGGACGGGGTCCAGGGGCTCGTACTCGATTTTCACGGCGACCTTGGCCTGCTTCAGGATATATTCGCTCTCGGCGATAACGAGACAGATGGCGTCCCCCACGCAGCGGGTCACGTCCCCCTTGGCGATCATCACGTCCCAGTCCTGCTGGATGTGGCCCACCTTGTTGTTGGGCACGTCCTCCGCCGTCAGCACCGCCAGCACCCCCGGCAGGGCCAGGGCGGGGGCGGCGTCGATGTTCAGCACTCTGGCCCTGGGGTACTGGGAGCGGACGGCGGAGGCGTAAACCATGCCGTCCATATACACGTCGTCGGGGTACTGGCCATAGCCCAGCACCTTGGGGCGCACGTCGATGCGGAAGGCCCGGTCCCCCACCCCGAACACGTCCCCCTTCTCCAGGTCCGGGTCAATCTGGGCCTCCCCCCGGAGGATGGCCCCGGCCAGGGAGATGCCCTCGATGATCTTCTTGTAGCCGGTGCACCGGCACACGTTGCCCCGGATGGCCTTTTTGATGTCCGCCTCAGTGGGGCTGGGGTTCTGGTCCAGCAGGGCCTTGCCGGAGATGACCATGCCGGGGATGCAGAAGCCGCACTGCACCGCCCCCACCTTGCCGAAGGCGTAGACAAAGGCTTCCTTCTCCGCCACGGTCAGCCCCTCCACGGTGAGGATATGTTTGCCCGCCGCTTTCCTGGTAGTGAGGATGCAGGCCCGCATAGCCCGCCCGTCCACAAGGATGGTGCAGGTGCCGCAGGCCCCCTCGCTGCACCCGTCCTTGCAGGAGGTCAGGCGCAGGTCGTCCCGGAGGTAGCGCAGCAGAGGTTTGTCCTCCTCCGTCTCCCGGACCACGCCGTTGACGGTAAAGCTGTAGGTCTCGCTCATTAGGTATTCCCTCCCGTTTGGTTTTCCACATGGTGTGCAGGGCGGAACCGCCGCGCCCTGCACATACCCTTCGCAGGGCGGGACGACCCCGGCCCGCCGCGTCCCACGAATGTCTCCGGGATCAACGGCGCGCCGGGTCGCCGCGCCCTACAGGTTAATTAACCCAGCAGATAGCTGTAATTGTCGTACACCGCGCGGATCAGGCGGCGCAGGGGGTCGTACAGCCCGCAGCCGGAATCGGACACGTCGTACTCCTTCACCTCTCCGGCGAAACGCACCAGGGTCTTGTACCCCTCCAGGCGCAGGAAGCCCTGGTTCTCGCTGTGCTCAAAGTCCTCCAGGCTCCAGTACAGGGTGAACTTGTCCCGATAGGGGGCGCTGTCGTAGGGGCAGAACACCGCGCAGTTGCCGCACTCGTTGCACATGCCGTCCACGTGGACGATCTGCCGCTGGCGCATCCCCTCCACCCGGATGGCCGCGTTGGCCCGGTTGGGGCACACCTCGGTGCAGGTCTCGCACACGGTGGCGCAGCCCAGGCAGCGGTTCTCTTCACAGGAGGCGCAGCCGGCGCACAGGTCCCCCCGCTTGGCCAGGGGGGCGGCGTAGTCCGGGTTGACGTTCTTGTCCGCAAAGGCGTCTGTGTCGAAGTCCTGGATGGCCTTCGCCGCCTTCATAGCCCCCGCGATGGCCTCCACCACCGTGCCGGGGCCCTTCTGGCCGTCGCCCACCACGTAGACGCCCTTCACGCTGGACTCCATCGTCTCCAAGTTTACCACAGCCTTGCCCCGGCTGTCCACAGCCAGGCCGCTGCCGGCATACAAGGCGGTGTCCACCTTCTCGCCCACGGCGGCGATCACCGTGTCGGCGGCCACCTCCGCCGTCCGGCCCGTGTCCACCGGGGAGCGCCGCCCGGAGGCGTCGGGAGCGCCCAGCTCCATCACCCGGCAGGTGAGGGTTCCGTCCTTGACCCCCACGGGGGCCAGCAGCTCCCGGAACTCCACGCCGTCGGCCACAGCCAGCTCCAGCTCCTCCTGGTCGGCGGGCATGTACCGTTTTGTGCGGCGGTACACCAGGGACACCTTCTTCACGCCGGGGATGCGTTTGGCGGCCCGGGCGGCGTCCATGGCGGTGTTGCCGCCGCCCACCACCACCACGTTCTCCCCCAGCTCCAGGGTGTCCGGGGCCTTCTTGGCGGCCTCCAGGAAGGAGATCACGTTCAGCTCCTCCCCGTACTCCAGCCCGGCGGAGCCGTGGTTCCAGGCCCCGACGGCCACCACCACGGCGGTGTAGACGTTCAGCAGGGACTTGATATCGCCGATGCGGGTGTTCAGGTGGACCTTCACCCCCATGGCCTCCATCAGCTTCACGTCGTTGTCGATGGCCTCATGGCCGATGCGGAACGCCGGGATCACGTGGCGGACGATGCCGCCCAGGGCGTCCCTGGCCTCGAAGAGGGTCACGTCCACCCCGGCCCGGCCCAGGAAGAAGGCCGCCGCCATGCCCGCGGGGCCGCCGCCCACGACGGCAACCTTTTTGCCGCTGACCGCAGCTCCCGGCTTCAGCTTGGGCAGCAGGGAGGCGAAGCCCCCCTGGGCCGCCTTCAGCTTCTGGACCCGGATATAGACGCTCTCGTCATAGGCGTTTCTCATGCACTTGTCCTGGCAGCGGTGGGAACAGATGGTCCCGGTGATAAAGGGCAGGGGGTTGCGCCGGGTGATGATCTCCAGGGCTTCTTCGTACTTTCCTGCGTTCACCGCCATGAGATAGGCGGGTATGTCCTGCTGGATGGGACAGCCGGACCGGCAGGGGGCCTGGAAGCAGTCCACCAGGGGCACCTTTTTGTCCGTCTTGCGGCTGGGGATGGGCTTGATGGGCTTGGTCCAGTGGCCGTCCGCCGGAATGGCTTCCACCAGGGCGGCCACCCTGGCCTGGTCCACCCCCTGCCACGGGCCGTACCCGATGTCCGCCAGCAGGCCGCCGATCTGGTTGAACCGCTGGTATCCGCCGGGCTTGAGCACGGTGGTGGCCATGGTGACGGGCCAGATGCCCGCGTCGAACAGCCCCCGGATAGAGGCGGCGTCCGCCCCGCCGGAGTAGGAGATGCGCAGCTTACCGTCGAACTCCTTGGCCAGCCTCTCCGCCAGGGAGAGGGACAGGGGGTACAGGGACCGGCCGGACATGTACATCTCGTTGCTGGGCAGCTCTCCCGCCGCCACATCCACCGGGAAGGTGTTGGTGAGCTTCACGCCGAATTCCAGCCCCCGCTCCCGGCACAGCTTCTGGAGCCTGTGGAACATGGGCACCGCGTCCGCCCACTGGAGGTCCTCCAGGAAGTGGTGGTCGTCGAACACGATGTAGTCGTAGCCCAGGCTGTCCAGGGTTTTGCGGGCGAAGTCGTAGCCCAGCAGGGTGGGGTTGCACTTCACGTAGGTGTTCAGGCTCTTTTCCGCAATCAGGTAGGTGGCGATGCGCTCGATCTCGTCGGGGGGACAGCCGTGGAGGGTGGACTCGGTGATAGAGGCGGACACACGAGGGGAGACGGACTTCACATAGCCCTCATCCACGTTCTCAAACCGGCTCAGGCTGGCCAGCGACCAGTCCAGGCACTCCTTCCACACCTCGCTGCCGGAGGCGTCCTTCATGCCCTCGATGTATTTGTCGATCTTCTCGCTTCGGATGCCCGCCAGGTCGTAGCCCACGGACATGTTGAACACGAAACCGTCCGGGGCGCCCAGCCCCAGTTCCTTTGCCAGCAGCTTGCAGGCCCACCAGGCCTTGACGTACTCGGCGTAGGCCTGGGGCACAGTGAGTTCGGTGGACCACTCGCAGTTGTAGCACTCATCCCCGGCGGTGATGCAGGGCTTGCTGACGCACTTGGACAGCTCCTCCCCGTCCATGATCTGGACGGTTTTCAGCTCAAAGAACCGGGCCCCGGCGGCGTAGGCCGCAACGATGTTCTGGGCCAGCTGGGTGTGGGGACCGGCGGCGGGGCCGTAGGGGGATTCGATCTTCTCCTCAAAAATGGGCAGGGCCTTGCCGCTGGTGTGCTTCACCAGCTTGGACACGCCGAAAATACTGCCCTGGTTTTTGTACTCGGTGAGCGCCCAGTCCATCAGCTGGGCGAAGGGCATGGGCCGCATGATGTCGCTCATTGTTGTGACCTCCATTATAATTTGCTGCTGGGGACGCTGTCCCCAGACCCCTGCCAGGGGCGCTGCCCCTGGACCCCGCCCGTTTTTTGTAAAAAAGCGGGGCAAAAAACTTTGATCGCGAAACTTTGTTTGGCTGTTGAATTCACAATATCGTGACCTGAATTGTTCAGCATGACCAGGAAGCAAAGCGGAGCTTTGCCCAAAAGTTCTTTTTGGTTCTTTTTCTTTCAAGAAAAAGAACGCCCGACCGGCAAGGCCTCAGTAGCTCCTATGGTTCAGCCCGCCCCACAGCTTCTTGGACTGCTCCAGGGTCCAGGCGTTGATCCTGTCCTCGTCGATGCCCACGAACTCCCGGTCCTTGTACACCACCCTGCCGTTGATGACGGTGGTGCGGCAGTTCTTGCCCATCATGCCGAAGAGCATGTGGCCGTCGATGTTGTCCGCCCCGAAGGGGGTGAAGGGCTTGTAGTCCATGACGATCACGTCCGCCGCCGCCCCGGGCTCCAGCACCCCCAGGGGCTTCTGGAAATACCGGGCGCAGATGGCGGGGTTGTTGCGGAACAGCATCCCCATGGCCTCGCCCCAGCCCACGTTGGGGTCGCAGGCGTTGTGCCGCTGCATGGGCAGCAGGACTTTCAGGGATTCCAGCATGTCGTGGGTGTACGCGTCGGTGCCCAGGCCGATGAGGATGCCCTTCTCAAAAAGCTTCAGCACCGGGGAGCAGCCCACCGCGTTGCCCATGTTGGACTCCGGATTATGACACACCATGGTGTTGGTCTCCCGGATGATGTCCATTTCCGCCGGAGAGACGTGGATGCAGTGGCCCAGCATGGTCTTTTCCCCCAGGACCCCGTTGTACAGGAGGCGGTTGATGGGGCGGCAGCCGTAGTTTTTCAGGGAGTCGTACACGTCGTTCATGCCCTCGGCCACGTGTATGTGGAAGCCGGTCATGCCGTCGTTGGCCTTTACCATCTCCTCGAAGGTCTTGTCGGAGATGGTAAACAGGGCGTGGCCGCCGAACATGGCCTTGATCATGTCGCTGTTTTCCTGCTTGGCCCAGCGGGCGAATTCCGCGTTCTCCCGGATGGACTGGGCGCACTTCTCCGCCCCGTCCCGCTCGGACACCTCGTAGCACAGGCAGGCCCGCATACCCAGCTCCCGGCATACGTCCTTGATGGCGAACAGGGAATCGGGGATCTGGCCGAAGGAGGCGTGGTGGTCGAAGATGGTGGTCACCCCGTCCCGGATGCAGTCCAGCACGGTGGCGTAGGCACAGGCCCTTGTGCCGTCCAGGGTGAGATGGCGGTCGATGTTCCACCACTGGCCGTCCAGCACCTCAAAGAAATTGCCGGGGTTGTAGCCGTCGATGGCCAGGCCCCGGGCCAGGCCGGAATAGATGTGGGTGTGGACGTTGATGAGGCCGGGCATGATAACCCCGCCCCGGGCGTCCACAAATTCCGCCTGGGGATACTTGGCCCGCATGGCCTCCAGGGTCCCGGTCTCCAGGACGGCTTCCCCGTCCAGCACCACCGCGCCGTTTTCCAGATAGGGGTTTGTATCGCTGCGTGTGATGAGCCTTCCGTTTCCGATGAGCAGCATAGGTACTTCCTCCATTTTATCATCAAATTATTTCATGCGGCGAAACGAGCCATGCCGGGCCGGCGGGACGCCGGCCCGGTTTGCTGTCATTCGCCGGACTTGACGGCCTGATCCTTGGGCAGGAGCAGGTTGAGCAGGATGGCCACAATGGCGGTGACCACGATGGGGGCGGAGCCGAACACGGTGTGCACCCAGGCGGGGAAGCCGGGGCCCTGGAGCGCGCCGGCCACCTGGGTGATGCCCACGCCCAGGGCCACGGACAGCCCCACCACCGCGCTGGAGCGCATGGAGAAGTGCTCGGACGTAATCATGCGGATACCGGTCATGGTGATGGTGGCAAAGACGGAGATGGTGGCCCCGCCGATCACCGCCTGGGGGATGGTGGTGAGGATGGCGGACAGCTTGGGCACCAGCCCGGCCACCAGCAGAATCACCGAGGCGAAGGCAAACACGGCCTTGTTGATGACCTTGTTCACCGTGACGATGCCCACGTTCTGGCTGTAGGTGGCGGCGGGCAGGCCGCCGAACAGGGCCCCCAGTATGCTCACCGCGCCCTGAGCGACGATGCCGCCGGACAGCTCCTTGTCGGTGGGCATGCGGTCCATGCCGCCCATGGTGGTGGAGGACAGGTCGCCGATGGTCTGCACCGCGTTGATGACGTACACCACCGCCAAGGAGATACAGGCGCTGACCTCAAATTTCACGCCGAAGTGGAGGGGGGCCGCCAGCTGGAACCAGCCCGCCGGGGCCACGGCGGAGAAATCCACCATGCCCAGGCACAGGGCCATCACGTAGCCCACGATCATGCCCCACAGGATGGCCCCCAGCTTCAAAACCCCCTTGCCGAAATTCTGGAGGAGCACCACCACCGCCAGGGTGACCAGGGCCACAGCCCAGTTCTTCAGCCCGCCGAAGCCCTCGCTGCCCGCGCCGCCGGCCATGTACTTCACCGCTGTGGGATAGAGGGACAGGCCGATGGTGAAAATGACCGTGCCGGTGATGAGGGGCGGGAACAGCTTCCTGATCTGCTTGACGAAAATGCCGAACAGGATGGCAACGCAGCCCCCCACGATCTCCGCGCCCAGGATGGTGGGCAGGTCGAACTGCCCGCCGATGGCCAGCAGGGTGGGCACATAAGCGAAGCTGATGCCCATGACCACCGGCAGGCCGGAGCCGATGCGGTGCTTGATGGTGTACAGCTGGAGCAGGGTGGCCAGGGCGGTGACGATGAGGGATACCTGGATGAGCAGGGTGCGGTCGGCGTCGGACAGGGCGCAGGTGTTGGACACCATGATGGCGGGGGTAATGATGCCCACAATGGCGGCCACCACGTGCTGGAGGCCCAGGGGGATGAGCTGGCCGGGCGCTGGGACGCCGTCCAGGGAAAAGACGGACGCCGGAGCGCCGGCAGGCGAGGTCGGCTGCTGCATTTTAAATTTCCTCCTTACTTTTTTTAAGCAATAAAAAATTTATTTCTTGTTTTGAGTATAGCCCATTTTTCCTGGGATTTCAAGGAGAAAATCTTTTCCAGCCGCCAAAATACGGCCCTGATTTTTGTGGAGTTTTCACAAACAGTCTGTGTGCCAGACAAAAAGTTAGGAAGAAAACGCCGCCATCCTCCCTGCTGGGATGGCGGCGTCAACGGGCCTGCGGGCCTCCGCCGCAGCCGTCAGTTCCGGGAAAAGATCCCCGCCTCCTCCAGCAAGCTCTTGGCGCGGAGATACTGCTCCTCCCGGTTTTCCGGCGTGACCTGGAGGACCCGCACCCCGGGCAGCTCCCGGAATTCCCGCAGATGAGGCTGGTCGGAGGCCCTGACCACCGCCAGCACGTGGCAGGGGCCCGTCAGTATCCGGCGGACCTGCCCCAGAAAGGCGGCCGCCTCCCGCTCCAAATACCCCAGCTCATCCATAACCACCAGGGAGCCGGGGGGAATCCCCCGAAGAAGGGCGGTCCCCCAGCGGTCAAACGCCTGGGGAAAGCCCACCGCCGTGCCGGGGACCGCTCCCCGCCTGCCCACCTGATTTTCAGGGCCGCAGGGGGCCTGGGCGTCCCAGGGGCGGCGCATATAGAGGCCCGCTCCCCCCTCCCCCTGGGCGAAAAAGGTCTCAAAGCCGGCCACCGGGAACCCCGGCGGCACCAGCCTGCGGATGATCGTGCTTTTTCCGGCCCCCCGCTGGCCGCAGAACAGCAGTTTCATTTGGCGGCGCCTCCACGCAAATAGTAATGAATACAGGTTCCAGCCCGGACGGGAAAAAACGCCGCCCGGTATAAAACAATTGTTTGACAATTCGGAACGTGTGGTGTATACTGTTCCCAAAGGAGGGAGCGCTATGGACCGGGTCATCTATCACTGTGACTGCAACAGCTTTTACTGCTCGGTGGAGCTGCTGTCCCACCCGGAGCTGCGGGCCGTCCCCACGGCGGTGTGCGGCGACCCCAAAAGCCGCCACGGCATCATCCTGGCCAAGAACGAGCTCGCCAAACGGCTGGGCGTGCGCACGGCGGAGACCATCTGGCAGGCGCGCCAAAAGTGCCCGGACCTGACCCTCCTCCCCGCCCACCACGGGCTGTACCGGGAGTTCTCCAAAAAGGTCAACGCCATATACGACCGCTTCACTGACCTCATCGAGCCCTTCGGCATCGACGAAAGCTGGCTGGACGTGACCGGGTCCCTCCACCTGTTCGGCGGCGACCCCCGCGCCCTGGCCGACCGCATCCGAAACACTGTCCGGGAAGAGCTGGGGCTGACCATCTCCGTGGGGGTGTCCTTCAACAAGGTGTTCGCCAAGCTGGGCAGCGACTACAAAAAGCCGGACGCCACCACCGTTATTTCCCGGGAAAATTATCAGCGCATGGTCTGGCCCCTGCCCGTCACCGACCTGCTGTTCGTAGGCCGGGCGGCGGCCAGAGTGCTGGGGCAGTATGGAATATCCACCATCGGGGAGCTGGCCGCCTTTGACCGAAAGGCCCTTGTGGAGCTGCTGGGCAAGCAGGGCGGGCAGCTGTGGGAGTACGCCAACGGCCTGGAGCACAGCCCCGTGGCCCCGGCGGGGACGTACACGCCCCCCAAGTCCGTGGGAAACGGGGAAACCTTCCCCCACAACCTCACCTGCCGGGACGAGGTGGGCCGGGGGGTGTCCCTGCTGGCCGACCAGGTGGCGGTGCGGCTGCGGAGGCACGGCATGAAAGCCGCCACCCTCCAGGTCACCATCCGAGACCCCAAGTTTAAGGACATCTGCCGCCAGCGGCCCCTGGACGCCCCCACCAACACCGCCCGGGAGCTGTACCAGGCCGCCATGGATATACTGGCCCGCAGCTGGACCGCCGGGGCCCCCATCCGGGCCATCACCCTCACCGCCCACAGCCTGGTCCCGGAGGAGGAAGCCGCGGTACAGCTGGACCTGTTCCAGGCCGCCGCCCCCCAAAAGCGGGACAAGGTGGAAAAGCTGGAGCGGACCATGGACGCCATCCGCTCCAAATACGGGCCGGGGGCGGTGACGGTGGCCGCTCTCACCCGGCCTCCCGAGCCCCAGGAGGACCCGGCGGACCTGCCCTTCTGAACTGGAATATTATAAGAGCCCGCCCAGGCCGGGCGGGCTCTTTGCATACCTCACTTTGTGCCGAAAATGCGGTCCCCCGCGTCTCCCAGGCCGGGAACGATGTAGCTGTGCTCGTTCAGCCCCTGGTCGATGGCCCCGCAGTAAACGTCCACGTCGGGGTGGCGCTCCTGGACGACCTCAATGCCCTTGGGGGCGGCCACCAGCACCATGAGCTTGATGTTCTGGCAGCCGTAGCCCTTCATGATCTGGATGGCGGCGTCGGCGCTGCCGCCGGTGGCCAGCATGGGGTCCACAATGAGCACGTCCCGCTCGGCCACGTCCCGGGGCATCTTGCAGAAATACTGCACCGGCGCCATGGTCTCCTCGTCCCGGTACATGCCCAGATGACCCACCCGGGCGGAGGGCACCATCCGCAGCACCCCCTCCACCAGGCCCAGCCCGGCCCGGAGAATGGGCACCACGGCAAACTTCTTGCCCTGGAGGATGGGGGCCTCCATCTCGCAGATGGGGGTCTCGATCTTCTTGGTGGTCAGGGGCAGGTCCCGGGTGGCCTCATAGGTGAGCAGCATCCCGATTTCGGACACGATCTCCCGGAAGTCCTTGGTGGAGGTGTTCTTATCCCGCAGGATGGTGAGCTTGTGGGCCAGCAGGGGGTGGTCTACCACGTGCACTTTCTCATTCATATCGGCAGCTCCTTCGTATATGGATTGAACGGCAGATGCTTATCTATGACATTATACCACATCCGCCCCGGCCTGCCAATGGCCGGAGGGGAATTTTTTTGTCCTCCCTCCGCCCCTTGCGCCTGGAGGACGGCTCTGCTATACTGGTCTGAAAAAGGAGGCGGCTGACATGGTGCAATATCGAGCGCTGGCCGGGGATGAGCTGTGCCGGGAGCTGTTCCGTGACTTTATCCGGCGGCAGGCGGTGACCAAGTGCTGGCGGCGGGAGCGGGGCCAATGGTTGGTGCGGGACGACCCCTTCGTTGACGACTGGTCGGAGGCGGACTACCAGACCCTGATCTCCTGCCTGAAAAACACTGTGGCAGCGGGGGGCGTGGTGTACGGCGCCTTTGCGGACGGGGCGCTGAAGGGCTTCGCGTCGGTGGAACCCGATCTGTTCGGCGGGGAGCACCGCTATCTGGACCTGTCCAGCATCCACGTGTCCCAGGACCTCCGGGGGAGCGGAATCGGCAGGGCGCTGTTCGGGCTGGCCAAGGAGTGGGCTAGGGCCCATGGGGCGGGGAAGCTGTACATTTCCGCCCACTCCGCCGTGGAAAGCCAGGCATTTTACCACAAAATGGGATGCGTAGAGGCCGAATTATACCATCAGGGCCACGTGGACGCGGAGCCCTTCGACTGCCAGCTGGAATGTCCCCTGTGACCGCCCCGCCCCCGTTGGTGGGTCCTACAAAAACAGGCCGTTCTTTTTTACAAATTCAACGCTTGAAACAAAATACCAGCTTTGATATAATAAAGTCGGTGATTGATATGGTGTATGTCTGCGACAACTGCGGCGCTCTATTCAGCAGGGCTAGCAAACAGGACCATTGCCCTGACTGCGGAAAGAGCTTGGTCCGCTCCGCCAACCCGGTGGAACAGCACGAGTACGCGTCCCATCTGGCGGAGCTGATCCGGGAGAACTGCGCGGATCTCCCCCAGTTCCCCAACATCGTGGAGACGGAAATCTCCATGATCAACTGCTTCGCCTTCAAGCTCCCGGCCACCGCCCTCCAGGTTGACAGCGGCATGGTGGTGGAAATCATGGTGGAATTTGGGGAAAACGCCGCCGATCAGAACGATTTGACGGCAAATGTGTGGGCCAGGCAGGAGAACGGCGTGCAGATGGACTTTCTTGTGTCCCTGCACCTGCCCGCGCGGCAGAAGGAGCCGCTGCGGGAACAGCTCAGACGCATTTTCTCGGCGCTGAACGAAAACCGGACGTTTCAGGGCAGGCTGCTGAGCTTTGTCACGGCACAGTTGAAGCATTATGATTGACCCGGCGGGGGGCGGCTCGGAGGGGCCGCCCCCCGCGCCTTGTCCGGCCCGGAGCGGTCCGGGACGCGGTATATTGTTCCAGATTGAGGAGGAATCGCCATGCCCACGCTGATGCTGCTTCTAACCGTAGGATACATAGATTCCACGTTGGCCCACGCCGTCGCGGCGGCCTACCTGTTCGCCGTCCTGGACGAGCGGAGCTGGCGGCGGCTGAAAAAGCTGCCCGCCCTGCTCATGTCTCCGCTGATCAGCAACTCGCTCAACGTATTCCTCATGTATGCCCTTCCCGGCGGTACTCTCATCCGTTTCTGGGCCACCAGCTTGTGCACCATGCTCTGCTGTGTGCTGTGGGCCCGATGGGCTTGGAGGCTGGGATTCTGGCGGGCCCTCTCCGCCGTGTCCATGGCGGGAGTGTTTCAGGTATCCCTCACCCCCCTGACCCGGTTTTTGTTCCGAAACATCTTTGTGGATAACGAAATCCTCCAGTTCGCGGCGGTGACGGCCATAGCCTGCGTTGTGGTGGCGCTCGCCACCGCCCTGCTGTACCGCCTTCACTTCGGCCGCTGGTTCCGCCTCCTGATGGAGGAGGCCCCCGGCCCACGCCGGATGGCCCTCCTCTTTTTCACCCTGGCGTGCGTCATGGAGATGTTTTTTTGGCTCCAGGTGAGGGGGCTTCAGGAGGAGTATTTTGCCCTCTATTACCTGCTGGTATTGATGACGGTGGTGCTGATAACGGGGCTGGTGCTCAACCTGGCCCAATGGTTCAACTCCGTCCGGAAGATGGAGGCCCAGTGGGACATCATCGCCCAGCAGCAGCTCTACGAACGGGACCTGGAGGCCATCCGACGGGAGGTGCGGGGCTTCCGCCACGACTACAAAAACCTGCTGGCGGGGCTGTCGGAGCAGGCGGACGCGGGGGAGCTGGACCAGCTGCGGGCCGCCCTGTCGGAGCTGGACACGGGCTTTGACCACCGCATTGGGGAGAAAATCCGGGCCTCCGCCCAGATCGGCAACCTGCGCGTCCCCCAGGTGCGCAGCCTCCTGCTGTCCAAGCTGGCGGCCATGGGGGACCAGGGCGTGGACTGCCGGCTGGAAGTCCTCTACCCCGTGGAGTCGGTGGGCATGGACCCGTGGGACTTTGTGCGCTGCCTGGGCGTTCTGCTGGACAACGCCGCGGAAGCGGCGCTGGAAACGGGAACTCCCTGGGTGGAAACGGTTCTGCTGGCCCAGGGGGACGCGCTGTCCCTGCGGGTGTCCAACCCCTACGCCGGAGCCGTTGACCCGGACCGCCTATGGGCGGAGGGCGGCTCCACCAAAGGGGAGGGCCGGGGGCTGGGCCTGCCCGGCTATCAGCGGATTCTGGCCCAATATCCCAACGCCTCCGCCTCCACCAGCTGGGCGGGCGGCGTGTTTGTCCAGGAGCTGCGGGTGGAGGGGAAGCCATGATTCAAATTTACCTATGCGACGATGAGGAATCCGTCCTCCACCAGATCAAAACCGCCCTGGAATGGAAGATTTTCATGGAGAACTACGACATGGAGGTGGCCTGCGCCGTCCCTTCGGCCCAGGCCCTTCTGGACGCTCTGGGAGACGGCCGCCGGAACGTCTATTTCCTGGACGTGGATTTGAAGGACGGGGCCTGGGACGGCTTCACCCTGGGACGGGAGCTGCGGCGGCGTGACCCCCACGGCACCCTGGTGTATATCACCAGCTACGGCGATCTGGCCTGGAAAACCTTTCAGTACCACTTGGAGGCCTTCGACTACATCGTGAAGGAGCCGGACCGGATCGGCCCCTCCGCCGCCCGGTGCCTGGAAGCGGTTCACGCCCGGCTGCTGGACGAGCGCCGGGACCCGGCGGAGGTATTCTCTCTGCGCACCGGAGAGGAGACCCGCCATGTCCACCTGGCGGACATCCTGTTTTTCGAGTCCGCCCCCAGGGCCCACCACGTGTACCTCCACACGGCGGACAGCCGCCTGGACTTTGTAGGCAGTCTGAACCAGCTGGAACAGGAGCTGGGCGGGCGGTTCGTCCGGGTCCACCGGGCCTATCTGGCGGCCTGGGACAAGATCGAGGCGGCGGATTGGAAGGGAAACAGGGTCCGGGTGGGGGGCCGGACCTGCCTGCTGTCCCGGGCCGGGAAAGCGGCGCTGAAGCAAAAGCTGGGAGGGGAGCCGTAAGGCCCCCCTCCTGTTTTGCCATTCAGGAAGGATTTCGACCGTTCAGGAAATCCCTCCCACGGAAGTCCGGCGCCGTGGTATGCTCCTTTTCGCGGACAGGCGGGATGAGAAAGGAGGGAAACGCAATGGCAAAAGAGCGCTTTGTGGAGGTCTATAACCAAGGCATCATCAATGTGATGAAAGTCGTCGTCGATACGGAAACCGGCGTGAATTATGTGCTGGGCTCTCACAATAAGGCAAGCGGCACGGGGATGACCGTGCTGGTGAACGCCGACGGCAAGCCCGTCGTCACCCCCATGAGTTAAGCCGCCCCAGCAAACACGGCATAACATCGACTTTATCCCGCCTGTCCGCGCCAAAAAAACTTCAACGATGCAGGAGGCACATAACCATGTCAAAAGAAGTCCGGAAATTCACCCAGGAGGCGGGATATAAGCCGCTGGAGGACCGTTGTATCATCGTCAAATACGCCTCGGAAAACCTGAGCGAACAATTTGCGGCGTTTTTTAACTCGGAGTTTTATGTTCTCCAGATGTGTGAACACGAGATCATCCTGCTTCCCTTCAACACCACATGGGGCAACCTGCGCAAAGACGTATCCCTCGTCCTTCCCTATGGGGATATCCAGTCGGTGGAGCTGAAGGACGATCTGCTCAACACGGTCATCACCATCCGCACCGAGTCGGACACCATCCGCCTGACCACCCAGCAGGCAGAGCTGAGCGACCTGCGGAGTTCCGGCATTTATGCCAGCATATATGCCGGCAACTTCAAAAATTGGCACAAGGAAAACCTGGACGATACCCTCCAGGCCCTGATAACGCTGGGCGCACCCCAGGAATGAAGGCCCGCGAAAAGCGCCGGGAGCGGCAAGGCTCCCGGCGCTTTTTTCTGTTCGCGTCCGTTCCCGGCTACGCCTTCCACAGGCCGTGGAGGTCGCAGTAGGCGTAGGCCGCCTCCACCTCGTCCGCGTCGCACAGGGCGAAGCTGGCCGCCGGGGCCCGCCCCGGCCGCAGAACCTTGAACTGCCCGCCCTGCTTGGTCTGGAGGGCCACCCATTGGATGGAGTGCTCCTGGGTCATGGGGTGCTCCACCGAGCCCACCGACACGCTCACCCGGTTCCCCTCCACCTGGTAGACGGGCAGGTGCTTTTCCGCCGCCCCCTCGGTGACGCCGGGGACCAGCTCCTTCAGCGCCTCTCCGCAGCATTCCACAGATGCGCCGCCCCCTGCCATGACGACCAGATTCCCGCAGCTTTTGCAGGTGTAAAATTTCAGCTCCAAATTGAACCTACCTCCTTGCTGGCGCGCCAGCCTTGATTGGTCTAGTCTGCCCAGCCCGCTGGAATCCATGCGCCCAGAACGGAAGGGAGCACCCGCCGCCCGCGTATTTACAGGCAGCTTTGAGCACGTCCCGGCTCGGGGCGTTTCAGATGAGCGGATTTGCCTCAAATTTGCCTGATCCCGCCGCCGGAAAAAGTATTGCCAGCCTCTTGACAAACAGAGTTAGCAATGGTAAACTCAGTTCGTCTCAACCCGGCGGGGCTCCGGGCCGGGTCGGCGTCCTCCGCCCCGGCGGCCCTTGAACCGTGTACATTTCCTCAAAGGAGGCTTTCATATGCTGTTGAAAGACATACCCGCCGGACAGTCCTGCGTGGTGGAGCGCATTGACCTGCCCTTTCAGATGGAGCGCCGCCTCCAGGCCCTGGGCATGACCCGGCAGGCCCAGCTGGCCGTGGTCCACCGCAAGGGCAAAGGCATACTCATCGTCAAGCTCCGGGGAACTCGGTTCGCCCTGGGCTATCAGGTTGCCAGGCACATCACCGTGCGGGCGGCGGGGGGTGCGTCATGAGCCGCAAAGAGGATCTGACCATCGGCTTCATCGGCAACCCCAACTGCGGCAAGACCACCCTGTTCAACGCCTATACCGGGGCCAACCTGAAGGTGGCCAACTGGCCCGGCGTCACCGTGGAGAAGGTGGAGGGGGCCATCCGGGACCATAATCTGAACATCCGGCTGGTGGACCTGCCCGGCACCTACAGCCTCACCTCCTACACCATGGAGGAGACCGTCTCCCGGCAGTTCATTTTGAGCAGCGAGGTGGACGTGATCATCAACGTGGTGGACGCCTCCACCCTGGAACGCAACCTGTACCTCACCCTCCAGCTGCTGGAGCTGGGCAAGCCGGTGGTGGTGGCGCTGAACATGATGGACATCGTGGCCAAGCGGGGGATGGAAATCGACCTGCACCGCCTGCCCGAAATGCTGGGGGTGCCGGTGATCCCGGTGTCCGCCCGGAAGCGGTCGGGGCTGGATTCCCTGCTCCACGCCGCCGCCCACCACAAGGACCACACCGGCCCGGACAGCCTGGTCCACCAGCACAAGCGGACCGGGGCCCACCTCCACGACCACCACCGGGAGTTCGCCATGGTGTACTCCGACGAGATCGAGGACAGGATCGACCAGCTCATCCCCGCCCTGGAGGAGAAATACCCCGGCCTGACCAACCCCCGCTGGCACGCCCTCAAGCTGCTGGAGGAGGACCAGGAGGTGGGCAGGCAGTACCCCGTGGACCTGCCCGGCCTGGGGGAAAAGGACTACGAGTCCCAGATCATCAACGAGAAGTACGCCTTCATCGACGAGATTGTGGAGGAGGTGCTCCTCCACAGGCAGCGCCAGGACCAGCTGACGGAACAGCTGGACAGCGTCCTCACCCACCGGGTGTGGGGCATCCCCATCTTTTTAGGCATCATGGCCCTGGTGTTCTTCCTCACCTTCACTGTGGGCGACTGGATCAAGGGTTACTTCGAGTACACCATCGACGCCCTGTCCCTGCTGGCCCAGCGTGGGATGGACGCCATGGGGGTGGCGGACATCGTCCAGTCCCTGGTCGTTGAAGGGGTCATCGGCGGCGTGGGCACCATCGTCACCTTCCTGCCCAACATCTTCATTCTGTTCCTGGCTTTGGCCTTTCTGGAGGACAGCGGCTACATGGCCCGGGTGGCCTACGTGATGGAGGGCCTCATGAGCCGCCTGGGCCTGTCGGGCAAGGCTTTCATCCCCATGCTGCTGGGCTTCGGGTGCACCGTCCCGGCACTGATGGCCTCCCGGGCGCTGGAGAACAAGCGGGACCGCTACAAGGTGATGCTGGTCACCCCCTTCATGAGCTGCAACGCCCGGCTGACCATTTACATCCTGTTCTCCGAGATGTTCTTCGGGCAGTACGCCATGCTGGCCGCCTGGTCCATGTACCTCATCGGCATCCTGGTGGCCATGGCGGTGTCCGTGGCCCTCCACCTGCTGGACCGGAAAAAGAGCGTCAACTACCTGCTCATCGAGCTGCCGGAGTACAAAATGCCCGACGCCCGGACGGTGGCCATCTACGTGTGGGACAAGGTGAAAGACTACCTGGGCAAGGCCGGGTCCACCATTTTCCTGGCCACATTGCTGATCTGGCTGCTGCTGAACTTCGGCCCCCATGGCTACGACCCCGGCATGTCCGGCGGCTTCGGGGCCATCATCGGCAAATGGCTGGTCCCCCTGTTCGCCCCCATCGGGCTGGGCTTCTGGCAGATCACCGTGGCCCTCATCGCGGGCATATCCGCCAAGGAGGTGGTGGTGTCCAGCTGCGCGGTGCTCTTCGGGGTGGTCAACGCCAACTCCCCGGCGGGGATGGCGGAGTTTTCCCAGGTGCTGGCCGGCATCGGCTTCGGCCCCCTAAACGCCTTCTGCCTCATGGTGTTCTGCCTGCTCTACGTCCCCTGCGCCGCCACCCTGGCCGCCATCCACAGGGAGTCGGAGAGCTGGGGCTGGACCGCCTTTGTGGCCCTGTTTCAGGTGGCCGTGGCCTGGGTGGTCACCCTCCTGGTATACCGGGCGGGCCTGCTGCTCCTCTAATCAAAAACAGCGCCCCGGAGCTTCCTCCGGGACGCTGCTTTTCTTCTCAATGGGTCCTCTCCGCCTCCGGCCGCCCGGTCAGAAACAGGGCCAGCGCCGCCGCGGACACGGCTCCGCTCAGCTTGCCCGCCGCCACCGCCCCCAGCAGCTCCGGCTCCGTGCACAGCACAAAGCCCATGTGGGCGGCCATCAGGCTGGCTCCGCTGACCAGAAAGGCCCCCGCCGCCGCCTTGCCCCGGCTGTCCATGTCCCCAAGCATGACCAGGGTGGGCAGGGGGCTCACAAGCCCCACCAACATTCCGGTGAGGCTCTGGGGGCTCACCGCCAGCCGCCGCCCCAGCAGGGCAAAGGGCCGCTCCAGCCCCCGGCGCAGCAGCTCCGCCACAGGCAGGCTGCCCAGCATCACCACCCCGATGGAGGCCACCACCTCCATCGCCTCCCCCAGGGGGGCCATGCCGGGCAGGATTGCCCAGCCGGTGAGGGCCTCCGCCGCCCCCAGCGCCAGCCCCAGGGTGACCAGCGCCTTGATCCCCTCCGACAGCAGGCAGAAGCCCCTGACCATCCTGTCCGGGGCCAGCCGCAGTCCTAAGAACAGCGCCAGGGCCAGGGCAAACACAGGCAGGTTCTGGCGCAGGCAGGCGGGCAGGGTCAGCCCGCACATCAGGCCCCCCGCCACCAGCCCCACCGGCATGGCCGCCAGCCCCAGCATGATCCCCCGGGCCAGCGGGGGGCGGTCCTCCGGGGCCGTCATCCCCATGCCCACGGGGATGGTGAACACCAGGGTGACGCCGAAGATGGACGACGCCACCAGCCCGGCGTAGCTGCCCACCACGGGGTCCGCCGCCAGCTCCCTCGACAGCTGGTAGCCCCCCATGTCGATGGCCAGCAGGCTGCCGAACATGGCCGGGTCTACCCCCATGAGCCGGTACAGGGGCACAATCACCCAGCCCAGCCAGTCCGCCAGCACCGGCGCAAGGCAGATCATCCCCGCCATGGACAGGGCCATGGGACCCAGCAGCATGAACCCCTTCTCAAACTGCTCCCCCAGTCCCAGCCTGCCGCCCAGGATACGGTCCGCGCCCCCCAGCAGCGCCCCGGCGGCCATCACCGCCATCAGTATCCCGTTCATCACGAAAAGGCCGCGAAGCTTTGACGCATGGTGTCCTCAATGGCCTGGATGGTCCGGGGGGTGGCGGCGGACAGGTTCTCACACCCCGTCTCGGTGACCAGGCAGTTATCCTCCAGCCGGAAGCCAATGCCCCACTCCTCGTGGTAGATGCCCACGTCCACGCAGAACACCATGTTGGGGGCCGCCACCTCCGGCGGCTCCACCAGGTCGTGAACGTCGAAGCCCACGTGGTGGGCCCCGCCGTGCCACATGTACCTGCCGATGTTTTTCACGTCGTCCAGCACCCCGGCGTCCTTCAGGAACTGGGCGTTGTACCGGCGAATCTCCCCGTCCACCTCCGGCATGGGCATACCGGGCTTGATGATCTCAAACATGTGGTCGGAGGTGGCCAGGGCGCACTGGTACAGCAGCCGCTGGCGCTCATTGTATTTCCCGTTACAGGGCCAGCCCCGGGATACGTCGGTCATCAGATTGCCGTACCACGCCCCCACGTCGTTGAGCACCATGTCTCCGTCCAGGGCCTGGCCCGTGTAGGAATTGTAGTGAATACAGAAATTGTTCCGCCCCGCCGAGATGATGGAGGGAAAGCCGGGGCCCTGGGGGCCGTACTGGCCCAGAACGTAGTCGAACACCGCCTTGTACTGGTACTCGTACATGCCCGGCTTGGACGCCTTCATCATGGCGGTGATGCCCGCGCAGGTGATCTCCTCCGCCCGGCGCATGGCCTCCAGCTCGCAGGGCTGCTTGATGGTGCGCAGGCGGCGGATGAGGGCGTTGGCGTTCTCAATCTTCAAAAAGGGGTAGTCCGACGCCGCCCGCTTCAGCAGGCGGTGGGCGGGCTCGTCCCGGTCGGCGGGCGCGGCCCGGTAGAGGTCCAGGTACAAATGCTCGTAATTGCCCGAGGCCGCCAATTTGTGTAGCTCCCCCTCAAAATCCGCCCCAAAGCCAATGTCCGTCACGCCGGACAGCTCCGCCGCCTCGTCCGGCTTGATCCGGCGGCCCGTCCAGCGCTCCGCCATGGGGTCCGGCGGCAGAAGATACGCCTTCTCCGCCACCCTGCCCCCGCCGTCCTTCCGGGCCAGAAAGGCCAGCTCCTTCCCGTCCAGCCCGGTGAGATATAAAAAGTCCCGGTTGGTGTAGAACGGGTAGAACTCGTCGTTGGTCTTGCGGACCTCCACCCCGGAAAACAGAACCAGCAGGGAGTTTTCCTTCATCCCGGCATACAGCCGCTCCCGGTTCCCCTGAAAAAATTCCTTCGTCATGCTATCCTCTCCTCCGCCGGACGGTCCGGCCTCGATGTGCGCCCGGATGGGCTAACGCTGATTATACTCCCTGCCGCCCCGTTTGGAAAGGGTGAAATTGCCCCTTTCTCCTCAAATCCAATATCCCCGGCAAGAGAGGTCTTGACAGATTCTTAATAGGAGCTGTAAAATTAGCTTGGGAGCCCCTCCTCCGGCGCACCGCCTTGGAGGGCTCCCAGATGCAATTGGTTCCATTTATTGATCGGGAGGTTTCGGCAATGGAAACACAGAGGAAGGAAAGACGCGAAAATGTGGCTGCCGGCATAGTAGGCGCTTTTTTAGGCGCTTTGCTGGGGGTGGTGTGCACCATTTTCATCGGCCAGATGGGGTATATCGCCTCCATCTCCGGGCTGGTGATGGCGGTGGGCGCACTGAAGGGCTACGAGCTGCTGGGAGGGGCGCTGAGCAAAAAAGGCGCGGTGATCTCCTCCGTGCTCATCCTGGGCATGACCTACCTGGCCCACCAGCTGAGCACGGCGTTCTCCATCAACTCCGAGCTGGGGCTGGGCCTTGTTCGGAGCTTTGAGTCCATCTCCCCCATGCTGCAAACGGGGCTGCTGGACGGCAAGGTCTACTGGGGCAATCTGGTCATGCTGTACCTCTTCACCCTGCTGGGAGCGGTGCCCACCATCATAGGCGGGCTGCGCACCGCCGGGATGCCCGACATGCCCCAGAGCGCTTTCGCCGCTCAGGGCGAACTGCCCGAGATCACCCTTTACCCCGGCAGCACGGCCTGGATGCGCCCCCTGCGCCTGAGCGCGGCGGCCTCCATGTTCCTGGGCCTGATCCCGGCGGTGGCCCTGATCTTCTACAGCGCCGCCAACAGCACCCCCATGGCCCCCACGCTGGCCGCCCTGGGCTGTGTGGCTGCCTGCTTCATTATGATATGCTTTGCCATGCCCTCCGTCCAGCTGTGCAACCGGGCCATGAATCTGATGGTCCGCAGCGGCAAAACGGTGTGGCGGGTCACCCTGCCCATGCTGAACAACGCCGATACTTACCGCTTTACCAAGCAGACCGGGGCCTTCCGGCCCATCCGGTGGGAGACCCTGAACGATACGGAACGGGAACAGCTCAAAATCTCCATCCAGCGGGCCATCGCCCTGCTGACCAGCGGGCAGGTGATGCCGGGCAGCGCCCTGGGTATGGCCGTGATGCCCCTGCCCAACCTCCAGATCACCAAGGAAACCCCCTGGGCCTGGAAGGGCACGTACCAGGGGAAAAACGGCGGGGAGAAAAAAATCAGCATACCCAAAGCCTATGAGGGCTTCGCCCCCGCCCCCGGCCTGGAGCCCGCCCAGGAGCCGCCTCCCGCCCGCTGGAGCATGCCTGCGGCGGGCGCGGCGCTGGCCCTGGCGCTGGCCTTGGCCGCGGGGGGGCTGGCCTGGGCGGCGGAAGGCGGGCCCTCCCGGCCCTCCCCCAAGCCCGCCGTCCCGTCCCCCGCTCCCTCCGCCACCCTCCGGCCCCAGCCCTCCGCCGCGGCCCAGCCGGACCCCAGGGACCTGTTCCATATCGGCTCCGAGCTGGGCTACCAGTACACCGCCGTGGGCTACATCAAAGCCCCTGACGGGATGTTCAGCCAGAACGGCTCCTATGTGGACGCCCACGTGCCCTACAGCGAAAACCCCCTCTACCTGGAGGACGGCCACGCCATCCGCTCCGCCGCCCACGGGATGGAGGTGACGGTCCGAATCGCCCAGACCCAGGGGGACGCCAGGGATGTGGTGGATCAGGCCTATGAACTGCTGGCCGCCTCCGGCGCGGATATCTATGAGGAGGGAGTCCAGGACACCCACTACTTTGAGGAGTACGACATTGCCGTAAAGCAGGTGTCCTGCTTTGAGGAAAACCGCACCAAGGTGCGGGTGCTGGTGCTGTACGCCGATTACAAGCAGGAGGGATACTACCTCTCCGCCTCCATCGTCTACCAGCCCGAGCTGATGGACGCGGACTGCCCCGCCCTGCTGGCCGAGCTCAGCGACGCTTACGCCCTGAACCTGCCGGATATTCCCCCCATGGATCAGATGTGAGCAGATAAAAGCGGCGGCGCTTACGCGCCGCCGCTCTTTACATCTCTATCATCGTTTCCTGTTCCTTGACCGCTTCCACCATGACGCGAAAGGCCACGTCCCGCTCGTCGATGTCGGCCCAATGATGGCGGCGGTCCGATAACTGAGGGATCAGCTTGTACGTTCTCCCCGGTCCCCGGATCACCTGAACCGCAAAAATCACCCTCGGATCATCTACATATACGTAGACCAGCTCCGGAAAGTACACCGACCAAACCCCATCCCCGCCAAAACATGCCCGGATGCCCTGGAGCAGAGTCACACCCTCCCCAATCTGCGCCCTCTTTGCCAGCCAGAGGGTCCACTTATCCTCCCACCAATAGATGATTGACGTGATGATTATGTGAGTCAAAGCAAAAAAGCCGGACCCGCACACGGTTACGATGTACAGCGCGGTTAGATCCCACATCCCAACCTCCTTTCCCGTCCGTTTATCCGTTTCCCTCCACAGCCTCCCCCGGGGGCTTCCGCCCCCAGGGGCCGTCAGACCGGGGGAAAACAAAAACGCTGTGCAGGTTTGACCCCACACAGCGTGAATGAGCTCTGCTCTTCATGCTCACCCGCTTCCCTAAAAAGGGCGACAACAAGCAAACGGCAAAATCCCCCTTGCGAAAGAGGACGGCTTGTCGTATAATAGAGGAGCGGTGCGGCCAGATGGCCGCTGTGTAGGTGGTACTGCACCCGCGCAGGCTCACGGGTGTTTGCCCACCTGTGAGCTGCCGCATTTTTATTTTCCATGTCGATTATACCAGAATCAAAAAGATATTGCAAGAGGGAAAGCACAGCCCCTGCCCGTTGGGCGGGGACTGTTTTACAGCGGCGTCGAAACCATATCGCAAGCGGCAAACCAAAGCCCCCGCCCAAATAGGCGGGGGCTATTTTACGTTTTCCGGCGGGCTTAGGCGCTGGTCAGGGTGAAGCCCTCGTAAAGGCCGGACACCTCCAGCGACGGGTCCCCGGCCCATATGGTCCGGCCCTGGCAGGAGACGGCGCTGACCCCCTCTGCGGCCAGACGCTCCAACGCCGCCCGGTCCAGAGTCTCGGCGATGAACACGGGGGCGGCCTCCATGGCCAGTTGGGCGCAGCTCCGCCCGGCGGAACAGACCGCCAGGAAATCCGCCGCGCCCCTGCACAGCCCGTCGGCGGGGTCCAGGTACAAAGTGCGGACCTGACCGTTTTTCAGCCGGTAGTAGCGGGTTTCGTCCCCCGCCACCGCCGGGAAGGACCGCAGGCTCACCAGGCTCATGGGGCCCTGGTATTCCACGGTCCCCGCCTGGACGGCCCTGCCGTCCTCCAGCTGTCCCAACAGGTTCAGGCCGTAGCGCCCTTCCCTGCCGTCCAGACAGCGGGCGAAGCCGTCCACGCTGGACACCGCGCCGTTGGTAAAGCCGCCCTCCGCCAGGGTATCCGCCAGATAGTCGGCCACAAAAGCGTTTTTCATCCAGCCGAAGTCCAAAAAGCGCTGAACGCCGTTCTCCCGGGCGTAGGCCAGATATTCCTCCGACACCCGCAGGCGGACGCGGTTGTCCCCCAGCAGCTCCACGTCGATGGAGTCCGGGTCCCCGGCGTAGGCGGCGACGGCGGCGTACTCCTCCGCCACCTCTGGGCTGAGCCGGGGGTCAAAGTCCGTCAATTGGCTGTCGTCCCCGCAGTAGAACAGGTCGTTATAGCGGGCGTACACCGGGCCCAGGTAGACGCTTCGGTCTCCCGCCTCCCGGACGGCCTCAAAGGCCCGGTACAGGGCGGGGTCCACCTCCAGCGCCTCATTGGGGCGGTCGTTGATCTCCTTTAGGCTGACCACGCCCTCAAAGGTCAGCTCCGTGTGAAAGAGCTGGAAGGCGGTCCGGCAGGCACGGGTGTACAGCTGGCTCAGGTCCCGGCCCTCCTCACGGGCGGACCGGCCCGAGGCCCCCGCCTCATACAGCAAAACGAATTCATCTCCGCAGGTGGGGCCCTCCGAGGTCCCGGCCTCAATGGTCTGCCAGCCCGGTTCCGTGGAAAAGAACTGGCTGACGGCGTAGGTCAGCGCCCCCACGCCGATCAGCAGAAAGACCACCGCGGCCACCGCCCGCAGGGGGATGTTCTCCTTGGACAGCTCGATTTTTTCCACGGGCTTCACATAGGGCCGGTTATCCCTTGCGCCGCGCCCCAAGGTCAGATCACCGCCAATACGATCAGCAGCAGGAAGAGCAGCAGGATCGCGGCCAGGAAGAGCAGTCCGGCGACGGCGCCCTTCTTACAGGCCCTGGCGTTTCGGAAATGGTGGAAGTGGTTGAACACCGCCATGGCGATGAGGCCCAGCAAAGGCAGAATAAAGGAAAAGATTTTGTACCAGATGCTGCCCGTGTCCCGGGTGGGATGAACCATCATCTCCTCTTCCCGTGCGGCGGCCGGGTCCTCGGGCTTTTCCCTCTTCTCCGCCACCTCGCCGGGGGCCAGGATCTTGATGGGCTTCAGGGGCACGCCCCCGTCCCGGACGGCCTTGTACTCCTGAATCTCCTTCTTGTTGCCGTAGACGTAGTGATCGTGTCCGACGCACACGAACTCCGGCTTGTCCTCAGAGTAGTCGTGGATGGAGGGGTCGTAGGTGTACAGCACCTTGTTTTTCTCCAGCTCCGGGTCGGGGATGGGGATGGCGGAGATCAGGGAGTGGGTGTAGGGGTGCAGGGGGAAGTTGAACAGCTCCTCCGCCTCGGCCACCTCCACGATGCGCCCCTTGTAGATGACGCCGATGCGGTCGGAGATGAAGCGGACCACCGACAGGTCGTGGGCGATGAACAGGTAGGTGATTCCCTTCTCCTGCTGGAATTTTTTCATCAGGTTGAGGACCTGGGCCCGGATGGACACGTCCAATGCGGAGATGGGCTCGTCGGCCACCACCAGCTCCGGTTCCATGACCATGGCCCGGGCGATGCCGATGCGCTGGCGCTGTCCGCCGGAGAACTCGTGGGGATAGCGGGTGAGGTGCTCGGGGAGCAGGCCCACCTCCTCAATCATGGTCTCCACTTTGCGCACGCGGTCGGCCTCGTTTTTGAACAGGTGGAAGTTATACAGGCCCTCGGAGATGATGTAGTCCACCGTGGCGCGCTCGTTCAACGACGCCGCCGGGTCCTGGAACACCATCTGGACGTTGCGGATGACCTCCCGGTCCAGGGAGCGGGGAATTTTGCCGGAGATGCGCACGCCCTTGTAGCGGATCTCACCGGCGGCCAGGGGGTTCACCCGGATCACGGCCCGGCCCACGGTGGTTTTGCCCGAGCCGGACTCGCCCACCAGGGAGAAGGTCTCCCCCTTGTAGATATCGAAGGTGGCGTCCTGAACGGCCCGGACCGCGTCCTCGCCCTTGCCGAAGGTGATGTCCACATTTTTCAGCGACAGCAGAATTTCCCTGCCGTTCTCGTCCAGCGGCCCGTGCTCCGGCAGGCTGGAGGCCCGGACCTCATTTACGTTCTCTTTGCTCACAGTCCGACCCTCCTCAAATATTGAACGCTTCCATCAGCTTCTGATGGATGTCCTGGATGCCCTCCGGCTTGTCGATCTTGGGTGCGCGGGGGTCCAGCAGCCAGGTCTTGGCGAAATGGGTGTCGCTGACCTGGAACATGGGGGGCTCCAGCTTGGTGTCGATCTCCAGGCAGTAGGGGTTGCGGGGCGCGAAGGCGTCGCCCACAATCTGATTGTACAGGGAGGGCGGGGTGCCGGTGATGGAGTACAGCTTGGCGTCCTTCTGGGCCAGCTGGGGCAGGGAGGACAGCAGGGCCCAGGTATAGGGGTGCTGGGGGTCGTAGAACACGTCCCGCACGGTGCCCAGCTCGATGATCTGGCCCGCGTACAGCACCGCCACCCGGTCGGCGATATTGGCAACCACGCCCAGGTCGTGGGTGATGAACACGATGGTATAGCCGAACTCCTTTTGCAGGTCCTTGATGAGCTGGAGAATCTGGGCCTGAATGGTCACGTCCAGCGCGGTGGTGGGCTCGTCGCAGATCAGGATTTTGGGCTGGCAGGACAGGGCGATGGCGATGACGATGCGCTGGCGCATGCCGCCGGAGTACTGGAAGGGGTAGTCGTCAAACCGGGCGGCGGCGTTGGGTATGCCCACCTTGTGCATCATCTCCAGGGCCCGGCGGCGGGCCTCCCCCTCGGAGCACTCCTGGTGCTTGAGGATGACGGAGGTGATCTGCTTGCCGATGGTGATGATGGGGTTCAGGGAGGTCATGGGGTCCTGGAACACGGTGGCGATCCGGCGGCCCCGGATTTTAGTCCAGTCCTTGGCGTCCTTCACGTTGGCCAGGTTCAGGATGCAGGTGCCGTGGAGCTGCTCCGCCGTCTCGTCCAGGTAGCGCACCCGGAAGGCCACATTGTCGAACACAGCGCTGCGCTGGCCCTCGTCGTCCAGGTCCACCCCCAGCTGCATGGCCTTTTTCAGCGCCTCCAGCAGCTGGCCGGCCAGCTTCGCCCGCTTGCGCAGGTTGAACCGGCCCACGGACAGATAGATTTCCTTGGCCAGGATCTCGTTGCGCTTCAGCGCCTTTTCCCCAGGCTGGCCCGCAGTCTCCCGCTTGTACTGCTCCTGGAGCTTGTTCATCCGGTCCTGGTAGCTCTTCTGGTAGGCGGCGTCGCCGTCCACCTTGCGCTTCTTTTCCTGGGCCAGCTGCTCGTTTTTCTTTCGCAGGTCCTTGATCTGCTCGTCGTACTTCTTGATGTCCTGATTGGCCTGACGGATCTTATCCTTTTCCTTCGCGGGGTCCAGGGTCTGCTTCATGTTGAACACGTCGGTGCGCAGGTGCTCCAGCTCCTTGATCTCAGCCTCCTGGGCCTCCTGCTCCGCACCGCTCAGGCCGCTCTTTTCCTTCTTCTCCCGCTCCAGCTCCAGGATCTGCTGATAGGTGGAGGCGCCCAGCTCCAGATGGGCGTACTCGTCCAGCTTTCGCTTGGCCCCGTCCATCATGGAACGGGCCATGTTGTCCAGCTTCACCACGGTGTCCGACAGCTCGTCGTCGCTGAAGATGATGGAGCCGTTGTCAATATAGCCGTTTGAGTCCAGCATACCCGCGAAGGTCTTGGTGAACACCGACTTGCCGGAGCCGGACTCGCCCACGATGGCGATGGACTCGTTCTCGTAGATGTCCAGGGAGATGCCGCGAATGGCGGTGAGGGTCCTGCCCCGGACCTTGAACTTCACGTCCAGGTCCTTGATGGACAGCAATACTTTGTTCTCTTCCATGCTGCGGTCCCCCTTACACATGCGTTCTCGGATCGGAGGCGTCGCCCAGGTTCAGGCCCACCACGTACAGCACCACGGTGATGATGACGGCGATGGCCACCGGGCTCCAGAACTCGAGCTCCCATCCGGGGGTGACCATGGAGCTCTCCGCCTCGTAGATCAGGCGGCCCAGGGTCATCTCGGGGATGCCGCGGCCGATATAGGCCAGGAACACCTCGTAGGAGATGTAAGACGGAATCTCCGTGGCCAGCAGGGTCACAATAACGGAGGTCATAAAGGGCAGAATGTTCTTTATGGCGATCTTTCCCGTGGAGGTGCCCAGGCACCTTGACGCCAGATTGTATTCGCGGTCACGGATAATGACCACCTGTATTCGGATGGCATAGGCCAGATAGAGCCAGCCGGTGACCGTCAGGGCAAACACCATGGTCCAGAAGCTGGGGGTGAACAGCATCAGCAGCACGGAGATCAGCAACACGTAGGGGATGTTGCCCAGGATGTTGTAGACCTCCATCATGAAAGTGTCCACCTTTTTGGAGAAGCCCCAGATGGCCCCCACCAGCACGCCCACGGTCATGTTAATCGCGCCGCAGATAAAGGCCAGGGAGATGGAGATCCGGGAGCCGTTCCAGATGGCGTCGAAGGTGGACTGGCCCGCCGCGCCGGTGCCCAGGATATATTTGAGATGGAAGCCGTAGTAGTCAATGGCCTTGGACGGGGACAGGTGCTTCACATCGGGGTTCAGCAGCTCCCCGTATTTGTCGTACTCCGTCAGGGCGGGGTAGGCATAGGCAAACACGACAAGCACGGCCAGCACGCCCAGTATGACAATATTGATCTTTTTGCGGAAAAACACGCGGAATACCGACTGCCAGTAGGAGTACCGGGGGGCGGTGATCTTCTCCGACTCCAAATCGCTGTGCTCGTGGAAGGAGAACAGCTTCTCCTCAGACATGCCCAATTCCTTCAAATCAAAATCATGATCCATAGCTCTCACCTATCCTTCGTCGTGAACGAGATGCGCGGGTCCACCGTGGCCATGAAGATATCGCCCAGAATCACAGAGGTCACGGACAGCACCGCGTAGAACAGCGTGACGCCCACGATAACGCCGTTGTCGTACTTGTTGATGGCCTCGGTCAACAGGTTGCCTGCGCCTGGGACCACATACACGCGCTCGGTGATGATGGCGCCGATCATAGCGCCCAGCACCTGCCCCGGGATGCCGTGGACAATGGGGATGGCCGCGTTCTTCATGATGTGCTTGGTGAAGATCTCCCGCTCCGACAGGCCGCCGGACCGGGCAAACTTCACGTAGTCGGCGGTGGCCTGATCCACCATATACCGGCGCATCCACTTCATCAGGTCGGCGATGGACCGCATGGCCAGGGATATGATGGGCAGCACATAGATCAGTTTGGTGCCCAGCCCCATGTCGAAGGTGGTGGGCAGGCCCAGCTTGCCGCCGATGGCCTTCACCGCGAAGATATAGGCCAGGGAGGGCATGGCGATGATGAGGATGGTGTAGACGGTGCCCAGCTTGTCGATGAGCTTATCCTTGTTCAGCGCCATCAGCACGCCCAGGGACAGGCCCAGGGCATAGGACAGCATGACCGCCAGAACGCCGATGACAAAGGAGAAGCCCAGCTTGGAGAAGCCGCCGCGCACCGCGCCCACCACGGTGTAGTCGTCGGTGAAGCGATCCTGGTTGAGCTGGTTGGCCTCCCGGCTGCCCAGCATATAAGTGGCGGTGTGCAGGTCGTCCGCGCTCTCCTCCGTGTGCCCGGTGGGGAAGGTGATGTTGGACATCATATAGGTGCCCTGGCTGCGGCTCATGGTGTCCGCAACGTCCACGCCCTTGTTCACCGTGTAAGAGGTGCCCAACCGGATGGTGGCCAGGTTCTGATGGATATAGGGGAACTGGTTGTCAAAATACAGCAGGTATTTGTGCTCGGTGCCGTTGCCGATAATGGCCGGGGAAAATTTCTCCCCGCCGTACACCGGGTCATAGAGGGTGAAGGTCAGCTTCCGCTCACCCTCCACCTCCTCCGCCTTGTGGATGTTGTCAATGTCCACAAGGCTGGTGAAGTAAGTCCACAGCCGGGAGGTCAGGGGCAGGTCCTTGGCGGCAAATAGCAGCTGCGCGCCGCCGGTGACCAGCTTCCGGCCGTTCACCTTGGCGTTCAGGCGGGTCACCGTATAGCCCTGGGACTCATAGTAGTCAGTGAATTTCTCCACGTACTCCGCCGCCACTTTGGAGTCGTTCTCCGGCTTGCGGCCGAAGGATACGGCGTTGGCCCGGGTCGCCTCGTCAATCTCCCCGTTCCGGGCCAAAGCGTTCAGCCACTCGGAGTAGGTCACATAGTCCAAGTATCCGAACTCTTCCCACTTGGTGTACATATAGGCCGTCTTGGCGTTGGACACCTGCCGGGTGTAGGTGTTGTCGGCGGTGAAGATCAGCTCCCGGTCCAGCAGGGAGTAGATCAGCACCATCACGATGGCCACCACGATGATGATGGACACCACACCGTGCAGGATACGCTTGAGCAAGTATTTTCCCATGATATCACGCACCTAATTTCTGTTCTGTCTCCCCCGCGCGGGGGAGGAAACGGCTTTTCGCGCCCGCCGTTCCCTCCCCTGTAAGGGGGAGAGCGCACCTTTAAATACGCGTGCAGGAGAATGGCACGCACCATTCTCCTGCACGCCAGGTTATGATCGATCTTTGATCCCTATCGCAAAGATGTCTTTAGACAGGGCTCCTTACCACACACCCAGGTTCTTGGTCTGATAGCCGTTGCCGTAGGGCAGGAACAGGGTCAGGTAGGAGGCGGGGTCGGCGTAGTCGGCGGACCAGCCGGTGCCGATGCCGATGTCAATGCAGTTCTCCCAGCCCTCGCTGATCAGGTAGTTGGTGGAGTTGTTCTGCTGGTTGTCCTGCACGGGGAGCAGGTTGACCTGAATCAGACCGCCGGAAGCGGCCTCCACACTCTGCTTGTAGGCCTTGGCGCGGTTCGTGCCGCCCTCAGAGAACACGGGGTCGGCGTACTCGATCTGAATGGGGTTCTCCTTGGAGATCTCCACGCCCACAGCCGCCAGCTCCTCAGCGGCCTTGGCCAGATACTCCTGGCAGTTGGACGCGCTGTAGTAGCCGTCGAAGCCGTCGCTGGAGCCCAGGCCGCCGTTGGCCTCGGGGTCCCAAACCTTGATGGGATAGCCGTCGGCGTCGATCTGAGCCTGGACGATGGCGCCGTAGTAGGTGCCCTTCTCAAAGGTGGTGGAGGCGCCGTTGATGTCGGTGGTCACGTCCTTGCCCAGGGTCACGAAGTTGCCGGGGGTGTAGGTGTTGCGCACGCCCAGCTCCTTGACCTCCTCGCCCGCGTACAGGGCGTTGTAGGAGATGCGGTCCCAGGCCATGGTCAGGGCCAGACGGAAGTTGTGGTTGTTCATGGCCACGTGGGTGCGGGCGGCGTCGTCCACGATGGTGGCGTCGGCCACGTACACCTCGTTGTCACGGTCGAGGGTCTCCACGCTGCCGTGCTCCATCTCGGAAACGCAGCCGGTGGGGTCGTTGAACAGGGCGAAGGACTGGCGGTTCAGGTTCAGGTAGCCCACGCGGGTGGTGGCCTCCAGCTCGGAGACGATGGCGTACTTGTCGAAGTTGCCGTCCTCCTGGCACTTCTTGATGGTGGAGGGGCCAAGGCCGCAGCGGTCCAGGGTGCCGGCCATGAAGTCGTCATAGGGCTTCAGGGGGTCGTTGCCATCCTGATAGTACCAGGTGATCTTGGTGATGTTCATGGCGTCGCGGTTCCAGTAGCTGTCGTTGGCCTCAAAGACCATGGAGTTGGTGGGGGTGTAGCTGGTGATGCGGTAGGGGCCGCAGTAGGCGATGTTCTCGGGGCTGGTGCCGTAGTTGCCGTTCTCGTGGGTATCCACGCCGAAGGTGCCGCCCTGAGAGGTGTAGTACTCGCGGCACAGGGGGGCGAAGAAGCCGCAGTAGGTCAGCATGGACTCAAAGGCGGGGACGGGGTTGTTCAGGTAGTAGACCAGGGTCAGGTCGTCCACGGCCTCCACGCCCACCACGTCGAAGTCCAGGAGCTGGCCGTCGGCATAGGCCTGGGCGTTGACAATGATGGGAGTCAGCACCTCGGCGCCGCTGGAGCCGTAGAAGTCGATCATATGCTGCATGGAGGCCACCCAGTCGTCGGCCTTGACGTCGGCGATCTTACGGCCCTGGGAATCGGTCCAGATCTGGCCGGGGCGGATATGGAAGGTCCAGGTGGTGACGGTCTTCTCTTCCATCACAGGAACGGGGATGGGATTGCCCTCGTCATCCTTCTCCTCGCCGTCCTCCATGACCACGTTGCCCTCCTCATCCGTCTTGGCCACCAGGATGGTGCCGGTGCCCTCTTCCCAGCTCTCGGCCATGGCGGGCTGGAGCACGTTCTCCATGTCGTACTTGGCCAGGTTCTCCACGGTGTTGCACACGGGGTCGCCCACGGAGTTGGTCCACACGGACAGCACGTCCCAGGTCTCGGGGTCCAGGTTGAACTCCCAGTAGCCCAGGTCGGACTTCAGGGTGTAGCCCTTCTCGGCCAGGAAGTCCTTGGCGGCCTGCTCATAGGTGCCGGTGCCGGCCAGCTCGGCCCACATGGAGATGAGCTCCTGGCGGTCCTCGCCGGTCAGGATTTCCTTGGTGACCAGGGCGCTCTCATAGCGGTCGGCGTCGGTGCCCCACAGCACGGTGGGGTAGGACTTATCCACCATGCGGCTCATGCGGTAGCCGCCGCCGTCGCCGCGCCAGATCTGCAGCACGCCGCTGGTCAGGGCCTTGGCCTCGGCCTTGGCCATCTCCACGTACATCTCGTCCACGTCGGTCAGCTTCTGCGCCGCCGTGAGCATATCGTAGTACTCTTTCATGGCGCCCATATAGACGGCCTCGTCCTCATAGGTGTAGGGGACGAACTCGCCCGGCTGAGTGTCCCCATCGGGAGCCGCGCTCCCCTCGGGAGCCTTGCTCTCGTTGGTGGGAGTGTCGCCGCTGCCGCAGGCCGCGAGGCTGAGAATCATAACCAGCGCCAGCAGCAGGCTTACAAGCTTCTTCATACATATCCTCCTATTTTTGTGTTATATTTAACCGAATGAGGCGAAACTATACGGCCCAGAACGCGCCATTCAGGCTAAATCGAGGACGGGCGGGCAAGAGAACTGTTGTCCCCCCGCCTTAGGGGGGACAACGGAAACGGGACGCGTCCCGTTCGCCGCTGAAAAGCGTTACTCCGTTAAAACGGCGGACGCAAAAACATGGCGCGGCACCTCACGCCCCACAACAACGGCGGTGCGCCGCGCTTTGCAAGTCGCGGGCCGGTCCGATTCATTTCCCGGGATGGGGAACAGACCAACCATTCATGATTTGTTAAATATTATAGCGAATTACTGGGGCTGTGTCAATAAGGGATTTGTATTTCTCTGGATGTTCCTGCAATTTCGCCTGTCAAAAGTTGCTCAATGTCAACAAAGTGTCAAGTGTCAGCAAGGGCCGCCGGGGCGGACGCCCCGGCGGCCCTTGTTCATTTCACTTCAAATTCGGCGTAATAATCCTGTGTATCGTAGTCCCCGGTCTTTCGGAAGTCCGTGACTTCCTTCCCGATGCGGTAGCGGCCCGGAAGCAGCTGGCCGTAGAGCCAGGACCAGTCCACCTCCTGGGAAGTCTGTCCGCCTATGGGGATCATGTACGCCTCATCGGTCCAGGCCAAGTTTACGCTGGGCTCCAGTATATCGGACCGCCGGGTCCAGCCCTCCCCGTCCTTCCGCTCCAGCCAGTATTTTGAGCCGTATTGCAGATTCCCGGTGGGCTGTCCGCCGGACTGGGTAAAGGTCAGGGTCAGGCCGGTGGGGGTCGCGCTGCTTGCGGTGAGGGCGAGCCCCCAGTCCGCCCGCTCGTTCTCCCGCTGCTCCTCCATGGCCGCCTGGAACGCCCGCAGATTGTCCTCCAGGGACCTGCTCTTATCCTGGGCAAACACCGGCTCCCATCCGTCCAGCCAGCCCAGGCTGTCGTACAGCCGCCCCTCCTTCCGGAAGGTGTCTAGAAGGTCCACGTCGGTGTTCAGCAGCTGAACGCTGTCCGCCAGCATCCCGTTCACTTCCTCCATAAATTCGGCGATGGCCTTTGGGTTAAACCTCTCGTGGGCAGGGGACTGGAAGTTGATGTCGAACTCCACATACCCCTCCCGGGCCGTGACCTCCTCCCCGGTGGGAGACAGGGTGAACAGCTCATAGCTGTAATCGCACCACCCCTGCCCCATATAGGGGTTATAGCGCAGGAGGTAGTCTCCGTCATCGCTGTGGTATAGGAACAGGGCGTTATAGCCCGCGTGGGAGAAATACCCCTCCTCGGAGAAGATCAGCTTCCCCTCCTCCCAGAGCTCCAGCCGCTGGCCCGTGCCCCCATCAATCAGGGCCAGCCGGGGGGTCTCCGGCACGCCGTTGCGGTTCAAATCGGTTTCGGGCAGGTTCTCCGGGACCACCAGCCGCCCGCCCAGCCGCTCCAAGAGGTCGTGGAATTCCGGGTCCCCCGGGCCGCAGTCCGTCGAGCTGATATCGGTCAGGTAGGTCCGCCCGCCGTCCTTTACGGTGAACAGCAGGTAGAGGCTGTCCGGCTTGGCAGGGCGGAACCAGCCGTCCGGGTGCAGGGACATCCCGTCCATCACCTTCACCCGGTCCGGGGTGGTGGTGTGGATCTCATAGCCCAGCCGCCAGACCTCAAACCGCGCCGTCTCCGTGGCCTCCTCCCAGGGGCCCGTCAGGTCGTAGATCCGCCAGTCGTCGAACTGGGGGGCGCCCTTCAGGCTGGTGTCTCCCCGCCAGTTATTGTAGGCGGCCTGGACCCTGCCCTTTGCGGCCTGGGCCACGTCCTCCGGCACGCCGCCGAGGTCCGGGCCGGAGTGGAAGTCCGCCAGCCCTTTGCGGCCCAGCGCCGCCGCCACCGCGTCAAAGAACATGCCAGACGCGCCGTCGGGACTGCAATCGTTGATCATCTCGGCGGTGAGGAAGTTCAGCTCCCCCGCGCCGTTCACCTGGAAGATCACATAGGTGCAGTTGGGATAGGTGGGGCACAGCCAGCCGTCCTCGGTGAGGTAGTTGCCCCCCACGATGAGGTTTTCCGCCTCCTTGGGGGTGGTGGTGTGGAACAGGTAGTTGATGCTCCACACCTCCAGTTCCATATCGCGGACCGTGCCCCGCCAGGGGCCGTTCAGCCCGTCCACCCGCCAGCCGTCGAACTGGATGGGCTCATCCGATACGGGGTTTTCCCGCAGATAGTCCAAATACGTGGTATACCGCTCCTGGACCACCTGCCCCGCGAAGTGGACCACATCCTCCGGCGCGTCCGCCGCGTTTGCCGGGAATTTGGCCAGCAGCTCCGGGATGTCCGTCCACTGCTCTTCAGCAGGCTGGGCAGACGGGCCTCCGGTGTGAACGGGGTCCTGCTCCGTTTCCTGCGGCCTCTGGGCAAAGGCGCACAGGCAGGCCAGGGCCGTCACCAGCACCACGGCCACCGCCGCCCACAGCCACCGCTTGGGGGCCTGGGCAATGCGGGTGATCCGCTCCTTGAGGCGCTTCTTGTCCCCCGCCATGGTGGTGGCGCACCGAAACAGATCGGAAGGGCCGGGCTTGGCGGTGACCAGGGACAGCAGGGTGCCGCCGTAGGCGGCCCGCTCCCCATCCCCCAGACGCTTGATGGCCCCCTCGTCACAGGCCAGCTCCGCGTCCCTCCGGCTGAGCCCCGCCGCCAGCCACACCAGGGGATTCCACCAGTGGACCGCCAGGGCGGCGCATCGCAGGAGGCTCCAGATGTGGTCGCCGTGCTTATAATGGGTGTACTCGTGGGCCAGCACGTGGCGGAGCATGGCCGAATCCACCGCCGTCTCAGGGGTGACGTAGACGGCGGGCCGGAACAGCCCGAACAGGCAGGGGGAGGGCAGTCCCGGGGCTGCGTACACCGCCAGCGGGCAGTCCGTACCCTCCAGGCGTGTCCGCGCCCGCCGCAGCCTCCCATAGAACCGCAGGTTGGACAGCAGGAGGACCAGCGCCGCCACGCCCGCGCCCGCCAGCCACGTCCAGCCCAGCCACGGGGATAGCCTGGTCAGATCGGGGGCGGCGGGGGGCACTGGGGCCTCTGGGGCGTTGGGCAGAGAGGGCGGGTTGGGAAAGCCAGGCTCACCGCCCTGGCCTACCTCCAGCGCGGGCACATGCTGCCCGCCCAGAGCAGGGGCGTCCCCCGGCGCGGAAGGGGCGGAGGGCGCTTTTGTCACGCTGTGCTCCATCCGCTTCTCCGTCACCACCCAGGTCCCGGCGATGGGGGAGGTGAACAGCTGCACCGGCACCAGCAGCCGCAGCAGCACCACCGCCCACAGGGCATAGCGCAGGCCTGCGCTGATCCGCCGCCCCAAGGCGGCACGCAGGGCCAGCACCACGAGAATCAAAAAGACGGCGGTGCACACCCACTCCAACAGCATCATGGTCATTGCCTCTCTCCCCCTTCCATCTGATCCAAAATGGCCCGCAGCTCGGCCACCTCACCGGCGGACAGCTCCCGGCGCTGGGCCATGGCGCTCATCATCAGCCCCACGCTGCCCTGGTACACCCGGTCCAGGAAGCTGCGGGTCTCGGCAATCACGGCCTGCTCCCGCTCCACCGCCGGGGCGTACAGCTTGCCCTTCCCGGCGTGCTCCACCCGGACCAGCTCCTTTTCCTCCATCCGGCGCAGGGTGGTGATGGTGGTGCTTTTGGCCCAGCCCACCCGGTCCCCCAGGTCGGCCACCAGCTGCATCACCGTGCGGGGGCTGTTCTCCCACAGGCAGCTGAGCACGTTCCACTCGCTGGCGGTGAGCTTCACCCCGTCCGTCTCCCTTCTGGCGTCCATAGCTGACCCCTCCTGTCAGGTTTACTTTGTAGTCCTATTATAGCACGACAGGTTTACAATGTCAACCAAAAAGAAGTTACAGTGTGGTTACAGGAGGCCGCGCAAAAAAGCGCGAGAAATTTTTGATTTCCTCTTGACAATCGGGTGCAATCCTGTTACAATCCGTTTTGTTCGTTGCGAGTGTAGCTCATCTGGTAGAGCGCCACCTTGCCAAGGTGGAGGTAGCGAGTTCGAGCCTCGTCACTCGCTCCATTTTAAAAAACATCCCGGTCAGCCAGTGCTGGCCGGGATGTTTTTTGCGAACTCGCTGCCTCCACCTGTGCGCGCACCGCGCGCACGTGAAATCAGAGGTGCGGGGTCCCCGCGAATCCCATTCGCGGGGTGCGATAGCGAGTTCGAGCCTCGTCACTCGCTCCATTTTAAGAAAGCATCCCGGTCAGCCAGCGCTGGCCGGGATGTTTTTTTGCGAACTCGCTGCCTCCACCTGTGCGCGCACCGCGCGCACGTGAAATCAGAGGTGCGGGGTCCCCGCGAATCCCATTCGCGGGGTGCGATAGCGAGTTCGAGCCTCGTCACTCGCTCCATTTTAAGAAAGCATCCCGGTCAGCCAGCGCTGGCCGGGATGTTTTTTTGCGAACTCGCTGCCTCCACCTGTGCGCGCACCGCGCGCACGTGAAATCA
>CANASS010000002.1 GCA_947364395.1 uncultured bacterium | reverse complement strand
ATGGAATCGGGAGGCGATTGACAAACTGCTCTCCAATGAAAAATATACCGGACGGGTGCTGCTTCAAAAAACGGTCAGTACCGGTGCGGTTCAAATTGAAAACGATGGCCTCATGGATCGGTATCTCTACACCGATGCCCATGAGGCCATTATTCCTGATGAGACATTCATGGCGGTACAGCAGGAAAAATCCAGCCGTTCTAAAGAACCGCAAAACAACATTGCTATGAAGCTCTCGCTTTGATATAATGAAGAAAACTGCGGGAGGCTATGTAAATGCGAAAGATGACTGAGATTTCCCCCACGCAAGATCATCGTCCGATAGAACTGCGTCATCTTCGTGTAGCCGCCTACTGCCGGGTCAGTACGGAGTTGGAGGAGCAGACCAGCAGTATCGAATTGCAGGAACGGCACTATTCACAACTGATCGCAGGAAATCCTCATTGGGAAAACGCCGGGATATTTTTAGAAAGAGCCACAGGTCTGAATTTGAAAGAGCGACCTGAGTTTCGCCGGATACTAATACAGTGCCGCAAGAAGAGAATTGACCTGATCCTGACGAAGTCTATCAGCCGTTTTGGGCGCAATACGCTGGATATGCTGCGTTCGCTGAGGGATCTGCACGGTTTGGGTGTAGAGGTCTATTTTGAGCAGGAGGATATGTGGCTTAATGAGCAGCGAATACAAATCCTGTTGACCGCCTACTGTGCCCTGGCCCAGGCTGAGAGCGAGGACATGAGTCGAAATATCAAGTGGGGGATCAAGAGAGGATTTGAAAAGGGCACCTCTGGTTACGCTGAATTTGCGTGTTTTGGGTATAAACATGGAGATGATGGAAGGCTGGTCATTGATGAGCCTGACGCTGAAATTGTTCGGAAGATGTTTGAGATGAGGGCTGTTGGAAGTAGTCTTGGAGCAATTTCAAAATGGCTCTATGAGAGCAAGGTTCCACCCCAACCGGGAAGCCCCACTGGAGTCGGGAGACGATCAGTAAGCTGTTGAGAAACGAAAAATATGTAGGGGATGTTCTGCTCCAGAAGACCTTTATAGCAGATTTGTTTTCTGGGAAGCAGGTTAGGAATCAGGGTGAGTTAGAGAGATTTTTGATACAGGAACACCACCCGGCAATTGTAAGCAGGGAACTGTTTGAAGCTACATCATTGGCAGCCTTAAAAAGGCTCTATGGGTAGCTTATACAAAACGGTTAATAATAGTCTGAACAGGAGATATATTTTATGCCAAGGAAAAAACGCGGCAAACAGAAACCCCATAATAACGAAAAAGAACCCCGCGGAGTATCTGAAATCGAAAAAGCAACTCTTTCAATCTCCGATAAAATTCAAATAATCATGGCTATACTTACGGGTTTTTCCCTAATTGGTGTTGTATTAACGCTTAGGGAAATGCAGACAGACCGTAATGCGGCATATAAGCCTACTATTTTAATGAATGCATCGGACTTTAATATCTCATGGGACTCCAACAGCGAAGAAGATTGGTTAGTATCATTGCCAGATAAATCAAATAGTAGCTATAAGATCAATGCTGATGGAAGCATCACTGGTACAGTTGACATACCAGTTAATATATTTCCGAATAACGGATTAGAAAGTTTCACAGTCGTTAATTTAGGAGTGGGGGCTGCAAAGGACATTCATTTTGAATGGGATCAGACGAATCTATCTCGTTTATCTAATTATCTTGCAGAGTGTAATCCATTAAAAGAGAATTTCTGCACATTTGAAGAGAGCGCCGTATTTTCATTTGATAAAGGGTTGGTTGTTACAGATATTGACAGCGGTTTCCGCTTAATGTACATGTTGCCTAATGCGGTGGAAACATATACTCTGCCGCTGCCAACAGCGTATTCTGTTTTAATACATGAAATAATGAAGTGCAACTCTTTGCCAGAGCATATGTACATAGTTTTGTATGCTGAATATTCTGATGTTCAGAATAACAGTATTAAAGATGCATTCTATATTACCATTAACAGAACTGGTTTCAAAAGCGCTGAAGATAATTCAGGTTCTGCCATATACCAACTTACACCAACATTGCTCATTGAATAAATTGCAAAAGCAGTAGTGGCCTAAATCCACTTTTTGCCGGGTTCGAAAGTGGGCGCTTGCACCAGCTCAGAAATTCCCATCACCGTTCCCTTTCCGGCTTCGCCGAAAACTGCACTCTGGCGGGAATTTTTTCGCCTTCGGCCCCGATTCGCTTCGCTGGATTCGAGTCCGAGAGGGGACGGAGGATGCGGGTTGGGGTCTGCATCTTTTTTGTCAACACAAGACAACACAATGTTACACAAAACCCTACTTCTTCGCCGGCGGGTTCGCCGTCACGGTTTGGCTTGTGTAATAAGTGGCGAAAAGCCAGGGAGCAAAACTCCCTGGCTTTTTTCTTTTGCAGCTCAAAAGCTTTTATTCTGTTCCCCAGCCTGAACAGCGTTCTTATGAACACGGGATTCAGCCGGGGTCACGATGGGCGTTCCTCCGTTGCCGCAGCCCCGGCGGCGTTTGCAGACAAAAACTCCTCTGTGATCTCCTCATTAAGAAATGAACGCAACCATGCGCAAGCGCACCGGCGCCGGAAGAGAGTATCCTGTGAACGTCAGAAATACAACTCCCTTCACCTCGCGCCGGAAAAGCTGACGGCATCAGCCCCGCCGGTGGTGAGCCGGAGGAGGAATCTTTCTGTGGGACGTTAACATAGAATACTACAGCGGCGGGACTCTGGATATGGCTGACCTCTCTGACATCCCCTTGAGCTTTTATCTGCCTTCTTTCATCTTTTTGAATAGACGAAAAAACTTTGCCGTGTTATAATATTAAAAGAGAATGGTATGAGGGGGGCTGGCGGATGAACAAGGTCGCAGCAAGGATAGATTCATGAGGAAATCCTATAGACAGACCAACTTTTCAGATTCTATAATAGGTACAAACTCCTACTGGAGAAAAACGGCTTCGGCACAATTTTGTTGAGGTGAAAAGAGATGAAAAGCATTCGTAAAAAAATTACAGTATGCTTGATGGCAACCCTCTTGACCGCGTTGATCGCGGTGGGGGCGGCCAGCAGCGCCTTGAGCTATCGGAGCACTGTCGCCACCGTAGACCAGATGATGAGCGAAACGGCGGTACTGGCGGCTCAGCGCATTGAGCAGGAGCTGACCGCTTACAAAAACGTGGCCATGGACACCGGCTGTATTCCACAGCTGTCTGACGATGATACGTCGCCGGAGGCAAAGCGCGCCATCATTGACGAGCGCGTGGTCATGCACGGCTTCCAGCGCGGCAACATCATCGGCGCCGACGGTACCAGCATCTTCGATGGCAAGGACTACTCGGACCGGGAGTATGTAAAGCAAGCCATGCAGGGCAATGTCTATGTCTCCGAGCCGCTGGTCAGCAAGATCACGGGAGAGCTGTCCATCATGGTGGCCGCGCCCCTCTACGCAAACGGGAACCATGGGAGCACTATCGTGGGCGTGGTCTATTTTGTGCCCCCGGAGACCTTTTTGAATGATATCGTCTCCTCCATCCAGATCGGGGACAACTGCCGGGCTTACATGATTAACAAGTCCGGCGACACCATCGCCGATATCACGCTGGACACCATCACCACCCAGAATATTGAGCGGGACGCCCAGAGCGACTCCTCCCTGAAAAGCCGGGCCGCCCTCCACGCGGCCATGCGTCAGGGGGAAAACGGCTTCGGTTCCATCCAAGCCGACGACGGCCCCCGTTTCCTGGCCTACGCCCCGGTGGGCGGCACCGATGGCTGGAGTCTGGCTGTGGCCGCGCCCAAATCCAACTATCTGGCGGATACATACTTTGGCATCCTCATCAGCGTGCTGGTGATCGTGGTTTCTATCATAGCGTCTATCGTGGTGGCCTTGAAGCTGTCCAGCAACATCAGCGTACCCATGCGGGCCTGTGCCGAGCGGATGAAGCTGTTGGTAGAAGGCGACCTGAAGGCCCCCGTCCCCCAGACTGCCGGGCAGGACGAGACGGCGGAGCTGACCCGCTCTACTGCGGCTATGGTGGAAGGGCTGAACACCATCATTGACGATATCGGCTATCTGCTCAGCGAGATGGCCAACAAGAATTTTGACATCCAGTCCCCCCACCGGGACGCCTATGTGGGCGGATTCCAGAGCATCCTTCTGTCCATGCGCACACTGAAGATGGAGCTGAGCGGCACCATGCGGCAGATTGATTCCTCCGCCGGACAGGTCTCCTCAGCCAGCGGCCAGGTGTCCACGGGAGCCCAGACGCTGAGCCAGGGTTCCATGGAGCAGGCCAGCTCCATCGAGGAGCTGGCGGCCACCATCAACGACATCTCCGCCAGCGCCCAGAAAACCTCCGCGGCCGCGGAGGAGGCGGGCCGGTTTGTGGGTCTGGCCGGAGCCCAGCTTGGCACCAGCGTGGAGCACGTCAAGGAGCTGAACGCCGCCATGGAGCGCATATCCAGCTCTTCGGAAGAGATCTCCAAGATTATCGCGGCCATCGAGAATATTGCGTTCCAGACCAATATTCTCGCCCTGAACGCGGCTGTGGAGGCCGCCCGGGCGGGTTCCGCCGGGAAGGGCTTCGCGGTGGTGGCCGATGAGGTTCGCAATCTGGCGTCCAAGTCCGACGAGGCCGCCAAGGCCACCAAAGAGCTGATTGAGAGTTCCATCATGTCCGTCTCGGAGGGCAGCCAGACGGTGAACCGGGTTACCGAGTCTCTGGAGCGGACCAATGAGCTGGCGGGCAACGTCTCTGTTCAAATGAATGTGGTGGTGGAGGCCGTGGAGAACCAGACCACCGCCCTGGTCCAGGTCACCGAAGGCATCGACCAGATCTCCTCTGTGGTGCAGACCAACAGCGCCACCGCCCAGGAGAGTGCCGCCGCCAGCCAGGAGCTGTCGGCGGAGGCCAACAGCTTGAAGCAGCTGGTGGATAGGTTCACCCTGGCTTCCAGCTGACCGGCAGCGTCTTTTCATCAGCAACAATAAGCGGTGAAAAGCCAGGGAGTTCTGCTCCCTGGCTTTTCCGTGCTAAGTATTCTCATTGAAACAGTACGGCGGGTATGCCGTACTGTTTTTGTTGTTTACGCGCTTGACCCCGTTTTCAGTCCAGCAAAGAGAGCCCTTCGATTCTGGCTGCAAAGCCGCAGCCGGCGGAAATTTCCGCGTTTCAGCCCGCAGAGCCCGGGTTCACAGGTTGTCTCCTGCGTCTTTTTTATCGGTCAGGGTGACGGAGATGACGGTGCCCTTCCCAGGTTCGCTTTGCAGGTCGATGACGCCGTGGTGGTACTGCGCGATATGCTTCACAATGGAGAGCCCCAGCCCGGTGCCGCCGGACGCCTTTGAGCGGCTCTTATCCACCCGGAAGAACCGCTCGAACACCCGGGACTGGTACTCCGGCGGGATGCCGATGCCGGTATCCTTGACTGTAACCACCGCCTCCCGCGCCGTGCCGGAGACCGAGATGTCCACCGAGCCGTTTTCCACATTGTATTTGATGGCGTTGTCACAGAGGTTATAGACCATCTCGTACAGGAAGGAGCCCACGCCTCTGATTTGGACGGGCTCCCCGGAGACGGAGACGCGCACGCGCTTTTTCCCGGCGCTGCCGCTCAGGGCGCTGGCAGCGCTCTCCGCGATCTCCAGAAGGTTCACGGGCTCCTGGGCCAGGGAAGCGCCCTCGTCCAGCTGGGAGAGGTGGATGATATCGTCCACCAGGGTCACCAGCCGGGACGTCTCCCTGTAGATCAGGCTGGAAAAGTGGGGGATGTCCTCCGGCTTCACCAGCCCGTTTTTCAGCAGCTCCGCGCTGCCCAGGATGGATTGCAGCGGCGTTTTCAGCTCGTGGGACACGTTGGCGGTGAACTCCCGGCGGCTGCGTTCGGCACAGGCCCGCTCCGTCACGTCGAAGGCCAGCAGAACCACCCCCACCGCAGTCCCCTCCGGCTGGATTCGGCTCAAGTCGAACTGGTATTCCCGGCCGCCACGCTGGGAGCGCATGGAGCTGCGGCCCTCCTCCAGGGCGGCGCGGACGGCCCGGCTCATCTCAGGGCTGGGGTCTACCGTCAGGAAGCTCCGCCCGGCGCAGGAGCGGTCCACTCCGAAAACGGCCTGCGCCGCCGGATTGACGCTGAGTACCGCGCCCTCCCGGTCCAACACCACCAGCCCCTCGCTCATGTGGCTGGTGATCTGCTCAAATTCATCGGTTTTTGCCCGCAGCTCCCGGAGCTGGGCGCTGATCTGGCCTCGCTGCTGGTGGACCCGCCGCAGGAGAGGGGTCAGCTCCTCATAGGCGTCGTTTTCCAACGGATGGTCCAGGTCCAGGGAGTTGAGAGGGCGGACGATCCGCTTTGCCACCCGGCCGGCCAGGACGGCGGACAGGGCCGCGGCCAGTATTCCAATGACGAGAATGGGCTGGAGCATCCCCAGCACCAGGGCCAGCTCGGTGGCCTGACCGGCGGAGACCCGCAGCACCGTGCCGCCGTCCAGAGCGCAGGCATAGTACAGCGTCCGCTGCGTCAGGGTGTCCGAGTAGCGCACGCTGCTGCTCTCTCCGCTGAGGAGCGCCTCCCGTATCTCAATGCGGCTCCCGTGGTTTTCCATCTCCTCCACGGGGACGTGGGTGTCAAAGAGCACCGTCCCGTCGGAGCCCACCCAGGTCAGCCGGTAGTCGGGGCTTCCGCCCCGGCGGGAATCCTGGGAGGCCAGCCGTTCCAGGTAGTCCTGCCCGCTGGCCTCCACCCCGCATGCCGCCAGCCGCAGCTTGTCCCGCAGTTGGCTTTCCTGCACGTCCCCGAAATAGTCGTACAGGCAGCCCAGCACAATCACCAGGCTGGCCGCCAGCACCGCCGCGGCCACCATCAGGGTGGATCGAAAAATTTTCCTTGTCATGGCGTCGCCTCCAGCCGGTAGCCCACGTTGCGGACGGTCTCGATCATGCTGCCGTAGCGGCCCAGCTTCTGCCGGAGGGTCCGTATGTGCATATCCACCGTTCGGGTCTCGCCTGTGTACTCCGTTCCCCAGACCGCGGAGAGCAGCCTCTCCCTGGAAAAGGCCGCGCCGGGGGCGGAGAGGAACAGCCGCAGCAGCTCAAATTCCTTATAGGTAAGGGTAATCCGCTGGTCCCCAGCCATGACGGTGTGCTCCACCAGGTCGATGGTCAGGCCGTTTGCTGTCAGGATCTCCCGGTCCCGGCTGGGCCTGCACCGCCGCAGCACCGCCTTTACCCGGGAGACCATTTCCATCATGCCGAAGGGCTTCACCAGATAGTCGTCCGCCCCCAGGTCCAGGCTCTGAATTTTGTCGTACTCCGCGCCCTTGGCCGTGGCCATGATGACGGGGATGTCCCAGGTTCCGGCCGACGCCTTCAGCCGCTGGAGCAGGTCCACGCCGCTCTCTCCGGGCAGCATAACGTCCAGGATCACCAGATCCGGCCGCTCCGCCCGCAACGCCTGGAAAAACGCCTCGCCGTCCCCGAAGCCCCTGGCCTCAAAACCGGCGGAGCTCAGGGCATAGAGCTCCAGGCGCTGGATGCTCTCGTCGTCCTCTACGCAAAAGATCATGGAGGCTCTCCTTTCCTTTGGTCCGGTGTGGTATGGTAAAATCCGCGTGCGTCCCACTTCCGCCGGGCCTTTTGCGGCTGAGTTACTATATCACAGACCGGCCTTCCCGGCAATGGGCGGACGGCCCCCGCGCCCCGCTGGGGACAGCGGGCCCCTCCGCCTTTGAATCCTTTTCGCACCGAACGTCCCCCTGCCTCAACCTGCGGAGGGGTTGGGATGTTCCGCCGGTGTTTCCCCCGGCCGGTTCCGAAGATTGGCCAGGGCGCACTCGAAATTGACGCCGCAGCCGCGCGGGTCCCCGGTGGCCGCGATGCTCTCGCTGACCAGGAGGTTGGCCTCCCCGCAGGCCCCTGCCAGGTCCCCGCTTTGCAGGTACGCCGCCGTAAAGGCCGCGGCGAACAGGTCGCCGGTACCGTGAAAGCGCCCCGGCAGCAGCGGCGTCCACACCTCCGTAAACTCCCCGCCGGCGTATATCAATTCGCCGGTCTGTCCGCCGGATTCGGCCCCGGTCATGACGATGGCGGCCGGGGTCATTCTGGACAGCCGGACAACGGCCTCTTTCATGTAAGCCGGCGGCGCGGCGCTTTGATATTCCGTCCCGGATAAAAAACAGACCTCCGTAAAATTGGGCAGCAGGATGTGAGCGGACCGAATGAGCTCCCCCATCGCCGCCACGTAAGAGCGGTCAAAGGCGGGATAGAGCCTCCCGTAGTCCCCGAAGGCGGGGTCGATCACAATGGGGGCCCCCTCCTCCGAAAAGCCCTGAAAGCAAGCCCGCGCAACGTCTATGGCGGCGGGAGAGCCAAGGTATCCGGTCAAAAAGCCGTCGAACCGAAACCCGTTTTCCCGCCACGCCGCCATGATCCGTCCCGCCTCCTCCGACAGGTCGAGGCAGCTCCATCGGGGGAAGGCGGTGTGGTTGGAGAGGATGGCCGTGGGCAGAACGCAGGTCTCGATCCCATAGGCGGACAGCACGGGAAGGGCCACGGTCAGGGAGCAGCGCCCCACACAGGACAGGTCTTGCATGGTCAAAATCCGTTTTTGCGGCATAGCTGTCGTCCTCCAGACATGAGCGGCGTCATTCGGTCAGGGCATACTTGTGCTGATAGGCTTTGAACCGCTCCCGGAACTCCTGGCTGTCGTTTCTGGCGTCCCGCAGGGACTGGTGCAGGTTCATATTGTCGTGGGCCACGTCGATGACGCACCCGGCGATATTGGAACAGTGGTCCGCCGTGCGCTCCAGGTTGGTCAGCAGGTCCAGCCAGGCGAAGCCCGCGCCGATGGTGCACTCCCCCCGCTGGAGGCGGAGGATGTGGCAGGTGCGCAGCTGCTCCTTCAGCTGGTCGATGACCTGCTCCAGCGGCTCCACCCGGGCGGCGGCGTCCAGGTCGTTTTGCAGGAAGGCGGCTAGGGACAGGTCCAGGATGTGGCTGACGGCGGCGGAGATCACCCCCAGCTCCCCTGCGGCGGCGTCGGTGAGGGCCAGCCCCTTGTCCCGCAGCTCCTCCGCGGACTCCAGCAGGTTGACCGCGTGGTCCGCCACCCGCTCAAAGTCGCCGATGATCTTCAGCAGCTTGGCGGCCTCCCGGCTGTCCGCCTCGCTGATGCGCCGGGTGCTCAGGTTCACCAGATAGGTGCCCAAAATGTCCTCATAGTGGTCGGTTTTGTCCTCCTTCTCCCGGATGGACGCGGCCAGCTCCGGCGAATAGCCCTCCAGGGCGGCCAGCGCCTCCTTCAGGGCCGCCACGGAGGCCTCCGCCATGTGGGCCGCCACGCTGTGGCACCGCTCCAGGGCGATGGAAGGGGTGGCGAACAGGCGCTCGTCCAGCTCGGAGAAGGTCTCCGGCTGCTCAGCGTCGGGGACGAGGACGGTGACCAGCCGCTCCAGGAAGCCGGACAGCGGCAGCATCAGCAGGGTGCACAGGAGGTTGAACACCGAGTGGGCGGCGGCAATGCCCAGCCGGGACACCCCCTGGTCCAGCAAAACGGGGTGCAGGAGGCCCCGGACCAGGCAGAACACCGCCAGCCACACCGCCGTGCCGATGATATTGAAGGAGAGGTGGACCAGGGCGGCCCGCTTGGCGTTTTTGTTGGCCCCCACGGAGGAGATGATGGCGGTGACGCAGGTGCCGATGTTCTGCCCCATAATGATGGGGATGGCCGCGCCGTAAGAGACCTGCCCGGTGTCCGCCAGCGCCTGGAGGATGCCCACGGAGGCGGAGCTGGACTGGATCACCGCCGTCAGCACCGTCCCGGCCAGCACGCCCAGCACCGGGTTCTTGAACAGGAGGAACAGCTCCCGGAAAGCGGGGACCTCCCGCAGGCCGGACATGGCCCCGGACATGGTGTCCATCCCGAACATCAGCGTGGCAAAGCCCAGCAGGATCAGGCCGGTGTCCTTTTTCTTGGCGTCCTTGAGGAACATGTAGAAGATGATCCCGATGAAGGCCAGCACCGGCGTAAAGGAGGAGGGCTTCAAGAGCTGTACAAACAGGTTCCCGCTGTCAATCCCGGCTAGGCTGAGCATCCACGCCGTGATGGTGGTGCCAATGTTTGCGCCCATGATGATGTTAATGGCCTGCTTCAGGGTCATCAGGCCGGAGTTGACGAAGCCCACCACCATGACGGTGGTGGCGGAGGAGCTCTGTATGACTGCGGTGACGCCCATCCCCGTCAGCAGGCCGGCCAGCCTGCCGGAGGTCAGCTTTTCCAGCAGAGAGCGCAGCTGGCCCCCCGCCCTGCGCTCCAGGGCCTGTCCCATGAGGTTCATGCCAAACAGGAACAGGCTTAACCCGCCAATCAAGGTGAGAAAACTAAAAATGTCCATGACATCATTCCTCTCACAATATCGTTATGGAACCTCTGAATCAATCGGCAAGACCGGTTTACGAGAGATTTTTCGCCGCGGCGACGCGTGATTTCGCAGGAATAGTTGTGGCGAAAAAGATCCGCGAAGCTCCCAGGCGCATTTGTTCAGAGGTTCCCTATGTCTCCATTTTAACACCCCATTGTAAAATCCGTTATCAGAGTCATGTAAAATCTATGTAAAGTCCGGCGGCTCCAGGGCAGTATTGGATAAACGGGTCAGCGGCGCATTGGGCTGGGTTCATCGTCCAGCCATAGTTGTTTGCCGTCCGCCGGATTTTCATGCGGGAGAAAAGGCTCCTTTTATAGGAAAACCGCCCCGGATCTTTGAAAAATCTGGGGCGTTTTCCGGTTTTTATATAATTGCGCGTCTGTACACGCCGTTCGGTCGGGTTACATTCCGCTCCATCTCCTGCCCCAGGCGGTAGCCCAGCGCTCGCAGTAGAGCGCGTCGTATGGGACCCGGCGCTTGTTCCGCCAGCCCTCAAAAAGGTGATACCAAAGGACGCTTGGCAGGGCGACGGCCGGCCAGTACAGGGGACCGAGAAAAAGACATTGGATGGTGTGCCCGTACTCGTGGGCGCACAGGTCCCGGCTCCGGCTGATATCGCGGACGCTGAGGAAGATGAATATCCCCAGGGACAGTCCACCCCGGTTTCCGGGCAGGAGGGTGACCAGGCCGTTGCAAAACTTCTCATGGCGGAACCGCCTGCGGAAGCACAGGAACAGGATCAGCCCGGCCAGGTTGACGGGAAGCCCCCAGGTGAATTGCAGGAGGTAGAAAAGAACCCTGGGCCAGCCGGCCGCGGCAATTGTCCGATTCATATGGGCATCCTCTTTTCTCCTGGGTCATGGGCTCCCTCCCCTGTCAATCGACCGCTTCGCGAAACGGGCGGCGCCGGTAAGGCGCCGCCCGTTTTTGCTCTGTTATGCCCCTGCCCGCGTCCAAACGCGGCGTCTGGGCCGGGGGATCTCACTGGCCGCGCTTGGGCTTTTCCGCCCGCAGGTAGCCGCTCAAGCCCGTGGTCAGGAACTGGAACACCGTGTCCTCCGTTTCCTGCGTGTTGGGGAGCAACCCTTCCACCACATATTTGGCGTACATCACCGTGCTGGTGAGCACGTGGAGCCACAGCACGTCCTGATTGACCCGGCGCAGACCGGGAAAGGCCCGCATAAACGCCCGGACCATGCCGCCAAAGGTGCCGAAGTAGCTGGAGTCCCGGGCCTTGTCGTAATTCGGGAAAGCGGCGCTGTCCCGGAAGCGGTGATAGAACACGGTCTCGTCCGGGTGGGAGACCCAGAAGCGGAAATAGGGGAGCCAGAGGCTCTTCACCGCGCCCATGGGGTCTGTGAGTATGTCCAGGGGATTGAACTTCAAATGCTCGAAAATGGCGGCCGCCTGCTGGTCCACATGAATGAAGCAGGCCGCCATCAGCTCGTCCTTGCTTTTGAAATAGCGGTACATGGCCCCGGGGGAGATTCCGGCCAGCTCGCTGATGTTCTGGACCCGGGCCCCTTCCAGGCCGTACTGCCTGACCGCCCGCATCGTCGCGGAGAGGATTCTCGTTTTGGTGTCGTCCAAGCCCGGCCACTCCTCTCATTATGCGGATCGGGGGTCTGCGGTGGGACTATTATACACTATCCCGCCAGTGATGGCAACCTCTTTTTGCGGGGCCGGACCTGCTCACACGCCGCCGGGGACCGGCCCGGTGCTGCTCCGGACCACCAGGGTGGAGCGGAACACCTGCCGGGGCTGGAACTGCCTGTGTCGCTCGATGAGGGCGATGGCCAGATTCACCGCCGCCTGACCGATCTCCCCCATAGGGGTGTGGATGGTGGTCAGCCCCATGTTGGGCCAGGGGTCGGCGTACAGGTCGTCGTGGCCCATCACCGACACCCGGCCGGGGGTGGACAGACCGTGGGACTTCAGCGTCTTGATGGCCCCGATGGCCATGTAGTCGCTGGCGCACCAAAGGGCGGTGGGGAGCCGCCCTTCCCCCAGCAGCAGCTCCACCGCGTCCGCTCCGGCGTGGATGGCGTCTCCCGCGTGGCCCGTACGGACGACGCGGGGGGCCAGCCCCCGGCGCTCCATGGCAAGGGTAAACCCCTCCTCCTTCTGGGTGACGGCGCGGTTTTCCGGCCCGTAGGTGAGCAGGGCGATGTCCCGGTGGCCCAGGCCGGTCAGGTGCTCCACCGCCAGCTCCCCGCTGTGGTGGTAGTCGCACAGCAGGGCGTAGTCCTCCTCCGGCTCCACCCTGCCCCCGATGAAGATGACGGGGGTGGGGCCGCAGGCGGCCTTGATATGGGATACGTTGCTGGTACAGGGGGCAGCGATGAGGGCCCCCACCTGGTTGCCCACCATCATCCGACAGTGCCTCACCTCCAGCTCCACATTGCGGTGGCTGCTGCCCAGCATGACGCAGTAGCCCTGCTCCGCCGCCGCCATGCTCACCTCGTTGAAAATGAGGTCATAGGCGGTGTTGTCCCCCATGGCGGGCACCATCATGCCGATGGCGCCGGTGCGCTGGAGATAGAGGTTCCGGGCGGCCAGGTTTGGGGTGTAGCCCAGCTCCTCCGCGATTTTTTTGACCCGCTCCTTGGTGGCGCCGGAGATGTCCGGCGCGTCCCGCAGGGCCTTGGACACCGCCACATGGGACAATCCGGCGATCTGCGCGATGGTCTTCAGGGTTGGACGGTTGGGCATCCTTCCACCTCCAGATCGGTTTGATGTGATCTCATTATAGCGCGGATTTTGTTGAAACACAAGGGTTTGCGCCGCCGCCTTTTCAGGCGGGCGCGAAAAAGCCGGACGGGGCCCCGCCCCGTCCGGCCTGCTTTGGCAGTTACTGCAAGGCTCCGCCAGGCTGTGACAGCGCCTCCTCAAACACCCGCACCAACTGTTCCTGGTGGAAGGGCTTCTCCACAAAGCCCTTGGCGCCGATGGCCTTGGCCCGGTCAAAGGTGTCGCCGTAGGCCAGAGAGGAGATCATGACGATCCTGGCATCCGGGTCCCGCTTCAGGATGATCTCCGCGGCGTCCAGCCCGTCCATTCCCCGCATGATGATGTCCATGGTCACCAGGTCGGGCTTCACCGAGGCGTACTGCTCGATGGCCTCTTCCCCGCTGCGGCAGTACGCCGCCACCTCATAGTCCGTGCCCTTCAGAACATCCTCCAGCTGGACTCTGACCAGCCGGGAGTCGTCCACGATCATAATCCGCTTGCTCATCTGAAATCCTCCCTTTCGTCAGGCCTCGTCAGAGACCGCCGCGTCTCCATTGGAGCGGGCCAGATGGTGGATCAGCTGTGCGCCCTTGCTGTTCTCGTCGGCATAGGTGAGCACGAACTGCGCCTCCTGCCCCTCCGGCTCATAGCGCCCGTGATAGAAGGTGGGCGCTCCGAAATGGGCTGAAACCTGGGTTTCCCGGAAGATGGCCCCCGCCACCTTGCCGCACAGCACGTTGAAATACTCTTTGCTGAACTCCTCCACGTCCTCCGGCGTCACCGCCTCCTCGTGAAAGGAGTTGCAGGCCATGCGGGCAAGCAGGCTGGTGTCCGCGCAGAGGGTCAGGCTGGTGGAAAACCCCTTGTCAAAGGTGATGTGGACGGTGCACAGGTCCTGCCCCAGGGGAAGGTCCCCCTGGCGCAGGCGCACGCCGGCGGTCCGCTCGGTCACGTCCTGGAGGGCCTGATCCAAAATCCGCTCCAGCTCTTCCCGGGTCATTGATGTGTTCATCATGCAGCCCTCCCTTGGATCACGGCTGTGCGGAGCCGTCCTGCTCCTGGGGCTCCAGCACCCGCCGGATTCGATTCAGCAGGTCGTCGGGGGCGAAGGGCTTCAGGATATAGTCCCGTATCCCCAGGGTGATGCCCTCCAGAACGGAGTTCTTGTCCTCCATGGCGGTAAGCATAATCACCGGGATGTCGGCCCGGCTCTTCATGTCCCGGATCTCCCGCAGGGTTTCAAAGCCGTTTTTCGGCGTCATCCGGATGTCCAGCAGGATCAGATCCGGCTTCACCTGCTCCAGATAGCGCAGGGCCCGGGCCCCGGAATTCACCGTGACCACATCGTAGTATTTTTCCAGGGTATCCGTTATCCGCAGCAGGATGGTCGCCGCGTCGTCCACTGCCAGGATGCGCTTGCGCCCGTTTCTTCCGTTCCTTTGGACCATTTTCACCCTTCCTCCTTTTCCATCCTGGTCAGCAGCCCGCCCAAAAGGGCCTCTGCGTTGTCGTCCTCAAACAGCTTGAGCTGTCCCCGAATCTCACTGAGGCTGTCCTCCACAGTCTGGGGCAGCGCGTGCCGCAGCAGATCCTCCACGATCCCGGCGCACTCCCTGGACCTGAAATGCTCCAGCTCGTCCAGGGCCTGGGCCACCAGCTCCCGCAGCTCCTGGGGGGAGGGGGGCGGAAGCTTCTCCTCCTGGGGCCCGCCCTGCCGCCGCTGCTCCAAAAACTGCCCGATGCGGGCCAGAAGGGCCTGATGGGCCTCCAGCAGGCGGGGGAACTGCTGGGCGATGAAGTCCGTGTCCCCCTGGGCGGCGGCGTTTTCCTGGGCCCGGGCCAGGTTGGACACCTCCATGGCTCCGATGTTGGCCGCGGCGCTCTTGAGCCCATGGACCTCCGTGCGGTAGCCGGACAGGTCGGTGTCCGCCAGCTCCTTCAGCAGCTCCGTTTTGCGCTGGCCGTCCATGTGGTAGAGCTCCAGCAGCTCCACGAAGCCCGCCTCGTCGCCGGTGAAATAGCGCATGGCGGTGTCCATGTCGATCCCCGGGATAGAGAAGGCCGCCGGGTCCAGGGCGGCCCCTTCCTCCGCCTCTTCCATGGGAGACTGCCGCCGGTCCTCCGGGACCCAGCGGGCCAGCAGCTGGCCCAGAGCGCGGCGGTCCAGCGGTTTGGCGATGAAATCCTGGAAGCCGCAGTCCAAAAACTTTTCCCTCATGCCCTCCATGGCGTTGGCGGTGAGGGCGATCATGGCCGGGGCCTTTCCGTTGTCCCCGCACTTCCGGCGGATGATGGTGGCCGCCTCAATGCCGTCCATCATGGGCATCATGTGGTCCATGAAGATGATGTCGTAGCGGTTCTGCCGCACCAGGTCGATGGACTCCGGCCCGCTTCCGGCCTCGTCCAGGTCGAAGGCGTACCGCTTCAGGAAGCCCCGGGCCACCTTGCGGTTGACCACGTTGTCGTCCACGATGAGCACCCTCACCCCAGGGGCGGTGAAGGCCTCGCTCCCCTCCAGCTCCGTCCGGGAGACCTCCGGCGCCTCCGCGATGGTGCGCCGGTCCACGATTTTCTGGGGGATGGTGATGGTGACCGTGGTGCCCTCGCCGTAGACGCTGTCCACGCTGATAGAGCCCCCCATCAGCTCCACCAGGTGCTTGACGATGGCCAGCCCCAGGCCGGTGCCCTCCACGGTCCGATTCCGCTTGGAGTCCACCTGGCGGAAGTCCTCGAAGATCTTGCTCAGGTCCTCCTCCCGGATGCCGCAGCCGGTGTCCTCCACCCGGAAGGTAATCAGCTCCTCGTCCTCCCTCTCCCCTGGGACCCCCGTGACGGAAGCCCGGACGTAACCCTCCTTGGTGAACTTGATGGCGTTGTTCAGGATGTTAATCAGAATCTGCTTGATCCGCCCCTCGTCGCCGGTGTAGGCGCAGGGAAGGGTCTCGTCGCACTCGTATTTCATGATGAGCCCGCGCTTGGAGGCGGCCATGTCCATCATGCCCACCACCTCGCCCACCACGGTTTTCAGGCGGTAGTCGGTGTGCACCAGCTCCATCTTGCCCGCCTCCACTTTGGACAGGTCCAGGATGTCGTTGATGATGGCCAGCAGGTTTTTGGCGGCGGACTGCACGTCCTTGGCGTGGGCGTAGATGGAGGAGTCCCGGCACTCCTCCATGATGATGTCGTTGAGGCCGATGATGGCGTTCATGGGGGTGCGGATCTCGTGGGACATATTGGCCAAAAACTCGCTCTTGGCGATGTTGGCCTTTTCCGCCTGCCGCCGCACCCGCTTGATCTCGTTGATATAAGCCTTGATGTCGGTCATGTCCAGCACCAGGATGACGCAGCCCTGCTTCTGGCCGTTCTCCCCGATGATCTGCTTGCTGTGGCACTCGTAGTCCTGCTCGTTGATGGAAAAGCTCCAGGGAATGTTCTCGTTGAGCATCTCCTCCCGGAAGTCCTCCACCGCCCGGATGTTCTCCCCCGGCTTGTGGGAGGGCAGGCTGGAGAAGATGTTGGCGGCCGCCCGGTTATAGCTCACCAGCCTGTCGTGGTCGTCCAGGGCGATCACGCCGTCGCCCAGGCTCTCCAGCACCTTTTCCGCCGCCAGGTGGCGGAAGTCGTAGTTGCGGCGGCTCCACACCACGATAACCACCATGGACATGGCGATGGCCAGCGTCACCGGGGTCAGGTCGAACACGTTGGACAGCTTGAACACGTAGGCCGCCAGCATCACCACGGGCAGGGTGGAGATGAGCAAAATGGTCTGGTACTGGCGGTTGAGCTCCCGGTCGGAGCGCAGGCGGATGGCCCGCACCAGGGCCGCGAGGCACATAACGTAGGGGATAATGATGCGGGTGAACATGAAGAGGATGTACAGGGGGCCGTAGCTGATGCTGATATAGTGGAACCCATTGGGGGTGGACATCCACTGGAAATCCCGGTAAAACAAGCCGTTCCAGTTGAAAAACACCGTGGGCAGCACCAAAAAGTTGATGGCCGCCAGCACCCGCAGCAGCCGTTTGGGGGGCGCGGCGTAGCAGTAGATGTGAATGAACCAGCAGTAGCACAGCGGGACGAAGGCCGAGCCCACGTTTTCCACCGTGACCGCGGCCACGGCGGCCTCCATGGTGGGGGCCGTCAGCTCCAGCAGGTAGCCCACGTTCTGCACCAGCGAGCCGCACATGATGAAAATCAGCAGCTTCTGCTCCCTGGCTCCCTCCCCGTTCAGCAGGAGGATCAGGGCCACAAAAGTCAGGCATATGCCAAGACATTCCAGAACAATGACAAAGTTTACCACTTTCTGTTCACCCGTCCCCGTTCTCGATTTTGTGCCGGGATATGAAAGCGCGAGGCGCTTTGCGCTGTCTTTAACAATAGTACATTTTTACCTCTGTGTCAAGAAATATTGTCCCTGTGCCGCCGCTTTTCGGGGGACCCTGCCCAGGGGCGGCGGGGTGGCAGAATGGGGCTTGTCCGGCAAAATCCAGCCGCGGACCGGCAAAGCGGACTGCGGCTGGATTTGACCCATACCTGTGCCGAGGCTGTGGCGGGCGGCAGGACAAAAAGGCGAAAAGGGGAGCGCTGTCCCCCGGTGCCGGACCCGCCTGAGCCTCACTCTCATTGCCCGGCAGGGCGGTCCTTTTTGCTTTTTGCCTTGCAGATCAGCTGGGTCATGGTCCCCATGGGACAGTACACGCACCAGCTGCGGGGCTTGAACAGAACCATGGTGACCAGCCCCAGCACCGTGGAGGTCAGCATGACGCTGTAAAATCCGAAGGCAAACTGGGCCGCGCTGGGATGGAACAGGGTGCCGTGATACGCCCAATTCCACGGCAGCTTGAACGTCCAGAGCAGCGTGACCACCTGCCGGAGATCCTGAACTCCCGCAAAGACCAGGTATGTATTCCAGAGCATCTGGAAAAACATGATGAAGAAAAAGACCAGGAACCCATAGCGGAAGGCCTTGCTTTTCATCCACTTGGGGATGTCCTTTTTCCGTGACAGCCCAAACCGGCCGCCCAGCAGGCCGAACACCTGCCCCCGGCCGCAGTAGCGGTTGCAGTACCCCTTTGTCCCCCGGACGGCGGCAATAATCAGAGGGATGAAAAAGAAAAACAGGCCCATCCAGGCGAACAGAATATTAAAAAAGCCCAAGCTCAGATAGATCAGCTCGACGATCCATAAGCAGTCGTACCAGCGTTTTTTCATCCCTGCACCTCCCAAAGCTCAATGACGCTGGCGGGGCACTCCTTGACGCACTTCCCGCAGCCCACGCATTTGCTCTCGTCCACCTGGGCCGCCACCCCCTTGACGACCTGGATGGCGGACAGCGGGCAGACCTTCGCGCAGCAGCCGCAGGCCACGCAGTCCATTTGGCTCACCACGGCCTTGCGGCGTTTCCTTTTTACTGGGTCCATGCTCGATTCCTCCTGCACTTTGTGGTTTTCAATATGATATGAGCGGAGCTGTTGTCCCTATTACTGCGCTGTAATCATGCTGACGCCCCTTTCCAGCGTCGCCCTGTCGATGGCCCCGGTGGCCCGGGCGACGCCGCAGCCCTCGGCGTCAATAAAGTAGGTTGTGGGAAGGGAATATACGCCATAGGTGGCGGCGGCGTCTCCGTCCAGATCATAGAACACCGGGAAGGAGTAGCCCCGCTGGTCAATGAGCGCCGTGGCCTTTTCAAAGGACTCCCGGCTGCTGGTGGTCATATTTACCATGAGGAATTGGACCTCCCCGCCCATCTCGGCATAGGCCTGATCAAAATCGGGCATCTCGCTCTGGCAGGGTCCGCACCAGCTGGCCCAGAAGTTAAGCACCACCGGCTTCCCCGCAAAGTCGGACAGATGGACCTGGTTGTTGTCCCGGTCATACACTGTGAAATCGGGAGCCAGGGCCTTTTCCCCCTCTTCCCCGCCGCTTTCGCCGCCGCTGTTCTCCGGGGACTGCGCCCCGTCCTGCGCGGCCAGCTGGTCCGGCGCCATCTCCCGGCTCAGCTTATCATAGAGGACATAAGCGCCGCCCATCAGCAGCACAAAGGCCAGTATCACAACCAGCAAAGTTTTATTTTTTTTCATGGCGTCTCCTAACTGAACAGGCTGAGCAGCCGCCCGATTGTTCCCGTGGCCATCAGCAGGCCGATCAGGACCAGCAGACCCCCGCTGATGAGGTTGATGATTCGGTAGTGATTTTTGATCCAATCAAAGGTTGACTTCAGGTATCCGATCAGCGCCGCGCTGAGAAGAAAGGGGATTCCCAGTCCCAGGGAATAGACCAGCAGCATCAGCATGCCTTCCGCCACATGGCCCTGCTGGGAGGCCAGCATCAGCGCGGAGCCCAGGAAAGCGCCCACGCAGGGCGTCCAGCCGATGGAGAACACGACGCCAAACAGCGCTGAGGAGAAAAAGTCCATGCCGCCGGTGCCGGCCATTCGGCTGCTCCCGCGAAATAAGGTTACTTTGAATACGCCCAGAAAATTGAGGCCGAAGAAGATCACCACCAGGCCGGAGACTATATTGACGGCTGTCTGGTATTCCCGCAGGAAGCCGCCCACCGTTCCGGCCAAAGCCCCCATCGCCGTAAATACGACGGTGAAGCCGAGGACGAAACCGGCGGCCCCGGTCAGCGTTTTCTTCAGGCTCTGCTCTCCGCCGCCCGCAAAGTAGGAAATATAGATGGGCAGCATGGGCAGCAGGCAGGGGGAAATAAATGTGATGATTCCTTCCAGGAACGAGATCAGATACCGCATTCGTCCCCACGCTCCTTTCCGCAAGCGACGGATAACAGCCAGCCCGCCAGGCCCATATAGGCCATTGCCGCCAGAGGATGAGAGGTCAGCGGGCAGGAGCCGGAGACGCATCCGATGAGATTATAATAGGCGAGGCCCGCCAGCGCTCCGCCTGCGGTAAACAGGGCGGACTTCCGCCATTTTTTGAGGTTCTTCTTCATGTCAGGCGCCCCCCGCAAGGTATTCCTCCGCCATGTGAACGGCCACCGCGCCGTCCGCGACTGCCGTTACCACCTGACGGAGCGGTTTCGCTCTCACATCGCCCACGGCATAGACGCCGGGGATGGAGGTCCTTGTGGTCTCATCCGCAATGATATACCCGCCGGGGTCCAGCTCCAGCTGGCTTTTTACCAGTCCGGTCACAGGCTTTCTGCCTATGCTGATGAAAACGCCGTCACAGTCCAGGGTGCTTTCCTCCCCGGTCAGCACATTTTTCAGCCTGACGCCGGTGAGCTTACCACCATGCAGAAGCTCTGTCACCGTGCTGTTCCAGCGAAATTCCACATTCTCCTTGTCCAGCAGCGGCTGGTGATAGATCTTCGTGGCCCGCAGCGTATCCCTGCGGTGGACAAGGATCACCTTTTTTGCGATGCGGCTCAAGAGCAGCGCGTCGGCCGCCGCGGAGTTGCCGCCGCCCACCACGGCCACGGTCAGGCCCTTGTAAAACATGCCGTCGCACGCGGCGCAGTAAGCGACGCCGCGGCCCGTCAGCTCCGCTTCCTCCGCCACGCCCAATTCCCTGGGCACGGCCCCTGGGGCAAGCACCACGGTCTTTCCGTAGAAAATGCCCTCGCTGGTCTCCAGCGCCTTGGGACTGGCGGCCAAATCCAGCCGGGTGACCTCGGCGTACTCGTTTCTCGCGCCGAAGCGCTCCGCCTGCCTCTGCATGTTCTCCCCGAGGGAAAAGCCGTCCACGCCGTCCTCAAAGCCGGGGTAGTTGTCGATCTGATGGGTCAGCGCCATCTGTCCGCCTGCGGAGAGCTTTTCCAGCACAAGGGTATCCAGGCCCGCCCGCGCGGCATAGAGCGCGGCGGTATATCCCCCCGGGCCGCCGCCCACGATGACCATATCGTAAACATGAATTCCATCCATATGAGTAACCCCCTTATTTTTCCAGGGCCGCTTTGATAAAGCGGTCAATGGCGGCTTTGGAGTCCGGCACCACGACGGAATCAACCGCGCGGCCGTTTCGATACAGTACCAGCGTGGGGATCAGGTCGATCTGTTCCGCGTCGGCCAGCTGAGGGTTCTCGTCGATGTTCACCTTGCCTACGACAAGGGTATCCGCGTATTCCTCCGCAATCTTCTCATAGGCCGGTCCGATCCTGCGACAGTAGCCGCACCAGGGCGCCCAAAAATCCACCAGCACAGGCCGGTCCCCGTTCAGTGACTGCTCAAACTCCGTCTGATTCATATTAATAGCTGCCATATTGTCCAGCTCCTTTCTTCTGTATGGTTACAGTATAACCCTTTTTTGCGGGCCCTTCCGTGATGATATCACACGATATTAAGGATGCCCTGTGAAAAATACCCGTTCCGAATCTCCCACGGGCCCAGACGGGACAGCGGAGCAGCGGTCCAGAGGCGCTTCGCGGCAGGGACGGGAACACCGCCGCAGTCCTTTTGAAAATAGAAAAACCACCATTTTCATTGTGAAAACGGCGGTTCTCCTGGTTCAATGTGGTAAAATTACTTTCCCCGGCCCGCCAAACCGGGGCCCCGAAAAGCCAGCCTCTGGCTTTGTGGGGAACGGACGGGCCGCAGAGTGACTGTGCCCTGACTTTTGAAAAAAGTCGGGGCAAGCGATACATAGCTTGCCCCGACGTGGTGACCCAGCGGGGACTCGAACCCCGGACCTTCGCCTTAAAAGGGCGTTGCTCTACCAACTGAGCTACTGGGTCATAAAAGCGGAGGAACATGGCGGGCTGCCACGCCCCAAAGGGGTCCCCGCAAAGCCGCGCTCCAGGCTTTGTGGGGAGGCGGAGAAATTTCCCGTCCGCCGCCCTTCAGGCGGAAAGCGAAGCGGTAAGGGGAATTTCTGAGCTGGCTGGGATGGCTGGACTCGAACCAGCGAATGCGGGAGTCAAAGTCCCGTGCCTTACCACTTGGCTACACCCCAATGTTGAAGTGAGGCGAGGGCCGGAGCGGACGCTCCGGCCCTCAGCCACAGTATGGGGTGGGTAATGGGGCTCGAACCCACGACACCCGGAACCACAATCCGGTGCTCTGCCAGCTGAGCTATACCCACCATATGCAGTTGACTGCCGGCTGAACAGCCCGCGCATGGCCGCCCGATTGGGGCCCCGGGCCGCCGGCCTTCATGCGGCCTGGGGTGAGGGAGGCTGGGGAACGGAGGGATGCCCGCCAAGGCGTCCCAAAGGGAACAAACTTCGCCCCGACGATGTGGCACGCCTGAAGGGACTCGAACCCCTGGCCCACTGCTTAGAAGGCAGTTGCTCTATCCACCTGAGCTACAGGCGCGTATTGTGCGCCCCAAACGGGGCCCCCGCAAAGCCGACCTTTGGCTTTGTGGGGCGAGAAAAGGCAGGAAAGCGGCCTTTGCCCCGGCAAAGTGGAGCGGGTGATGGGAATCGAACCCACGCGACCAGCTTGGAAGGCTGGGATTCTACCATTGAACTACACCCGCACAATAGGGCGCGTCCGCAAATGTCGGCCTGGATATGATAGCACAAAACCTCGGCCTTGTCAATCCCTTTCGCGGGGAAATCTCGAAAAACCTTACGAGTTTATAGGGGCGCGTCACAGAAGGCGCAGCAGTCCACGCCCCCCTGCTGTTTGACCAGCGGCGGAAGGTAATGCTCCGTCTGGGTGATGCACCGGGGGTTGCGGCACACCGGGCCATGGCCGATCTCCACCGGGGCCGGAGCCTTTCGGGGCTGGTTGGCCAGATCGGACAGCAGGGCCATCCGGGCGAACATGCCGTACCGGGCCTGCTGGAAGTACACCGCCCGGGGATCGTCGTCCACATCCACCGTGATCTCGTCCACCCGGGGCAGGGGGTGCATCACCAGCAGGTTTTCCTTGGCCCGGTTCAGCTTGGACCGGGTGAGGATATACACCCCCTTGTTCCGCTCGTACTCCAGGGGGTCGATGAACCGCTCCCGCTGGATGCGGGTCATGTACAGCACGTCCAGCTGGGGGATCACCGGCTCCAGGCCGGAAACCTCGATGAAGGGCATCTTCCGCTCCCGCATGAACTGGCGCAGGTACTCCGGGATGGCCAGATCCCGGGGGGCGATGAGAAAAAACCGGATGTTCTGGAATTTTTCCATGGCCTTGATGAGGGAGTGCACCGTCCGGCCGTTTTTCAAATCGCCGCACAGCCCCACGTTCAGTCCGTCCACCGCCCCCCGCAGGCGGGTGATGGCAGTCAGGTCCGCCGTGGTCTGGGTGGGGTGCATGTGACCGCCGTCCCCGGCGTTGACCACCGGCACGTCGGAGTACAGGGAGGCCGCCTTGGCCGCCCCCTCCCAAGGGGTGCGCATGACGACGACGTCGGCGTAGCCCGACACCATTTTAATGGTATCCTTCAGGCTCTCCCCCTTGGCCGCAGAGGAGGACTTGGGGTCGGCAAAGCCGAACACAGTGCCCCCCAGCCGCAGCATGGCGGTCTGAAAGGAGAAGTTGGTCCGGGTGGAGGGCTCATAGAACAGGGACGCCATCACCTTGCCCCGGCACACGTCCAAATGGTCCTCCGGCGCGTCCATGATGCGCTCCGCCCTGGCGTACAGCTGGTCCCACTCCTGCCGGGACAAATCCCCAAAGTCGATGAGATGGCGCACAGCGTTCCCCTCCTTCAAATTCGCTCCATTGTACCACACTTCGACCGGGCGGGCAACTGAAAAACCTGACAGTTTTTCTGGAATTCCACCCTGCCTTTGTGATTTTTACGGCAAAATCCAGGCTTGACCCGCATTACAGCCGCTCGGCCCAAATCCATCCGGCCTTTGGGCCTTCCTGGGCTTTTCTCCCCGTTTCGGCCCATCCACACTGCTCACAACAGCCCCGCAACTGGCAGTTGCTAAAATTTCCAAGGAGCGTTGGTTGCCTTTCCCCGGGAAAACCGCTAAAATGGGTCCCAGAGAGGAGGCCGGCGGTATGACCTTGGCGGAAAAAATTACAGTCCTGCGGGGGGAGCGGAAGCTGTCCCAGGGAGACCTGGCGGAGAAGCTGAACGTCTCCCGGCAGTCGGTGAGCAAGTGGGAGACGGGCCAGTCGGTGCCTGAGCTGGACAAGCTCATCAGGCTGGCGGACCTGTTCGGGGTGAGCGTGGACGTGCTGGTGCGGGAGGGGGACGCGCCCCAATCCGGCTCGGAGCCGCCAGAGACAGACGCCCACCCGGCGGCGCCGGAGACAAAGATCGTCTATGTGGATCGCCCCCTGGGATACACACCGGCCCAGCTGCTGGGGATGATCCTGGTTGTGGCCGGGCTGGCCATGATGCTGGCTGCTCCCTTTGCGGGGGCCGACCCGATTCTGTTCATTGGCGGGGCGCTGGCCATTCTGGGCCTTCCTTTGCTGCTGGCAAAAAAGCACCCGTTTCTCATCGACGGATGGCTGATGTGGGCTGCGGGCTACCTCCTTCTGTGCAACCCGTACCTCATGGGGGTCAATTGGCACCCCTTTGCCGGAATCGTGAGATGGTGCCCTTTGACCGATCCACAAGGCATAACACTGCCGGTTGTGTGGCTGCTGTGGCTGGCCTACCTGGGGGAGAGCGCATTGACATTGCTGCTGCCTGTGTACACCGCCTGGCTGGGCTTCAAACGCCGGCGGCGTCCCTGATGAAAAATCCGGCGGCGTGGCACTTGGTGTCACGCCGCCGTTCTTTCTTATATAGAAGAAGTCTGAGCCGTCTGGCGCAGGGCGGGCTTCAGCACGCTGATTTTTGGCAGCAGCTTCAGCAGCGGCGTGCCCAGCACCCAGCACACCAAGGCCTCGGCGGGGATGAAGGTGAGGGCGTTCCAGCCGCAGGCCGTCCAGAAGGCGGAGTTCACCGCGCCCACCTCCGTCCAGGCCCACATGGGGGACAGAATCAGGGCGTTGACCAGGATGGGGGGCAGGGCGGCCAGATACCACCTGGGCATCTTCATGGTGAGCCAGGCAGCGATGGCTGTGGCCAGGGTGCCGAACAGCCAGTCCAGCGGGCCGAAGGGAGAGAGCAGGTTGGTGAGGAAGCACCCCACTACCAGACCCGGCGCGGCGGCGGGGAACAGGAAGGGTAGGACGGTGAGGGCCTCGGCGAACCGGCACTGGAACACCAGGAAGTTCAGACCGAAGATGTTGGCGAAATAGCCCATCACGGTGTACAGCGCCGCCACCATGGCGGCAATGGTCAGATCACGGACAGAAAAATTGCGCATAAAAAATACCTCCAGTTTATATTTAGAGTGCCAGCGCATTGGCACAGCGGCGGGCGTTCCTTCCAGGCGGGAACGCGCTTTCCCGCCCGCGGCTCTCTGCCCGCCGGTTGGACCGAAGTGGAGATCGGTCAGAGGTATTGTACCACAGCCTGAAGCCCGTGTACAGCAAAAGTTTCAGTGAGGGCATAAAGGAACCTGAGCAAATGCGTCTGCGGCGCTTTGCGGGGACCTCAATAGAAAAAATCTCTCGCAAACCGCCCTTTGCCAACTTATTCAGAGGTTCCTTTGCAATCCCATCACAGCATTTTACAGCAGCATATGGCTGGTATGAAAAATACCCATCCAAAAAAGCTCTTGGGGAAATTCGCCGGCTGTGGTATACTGAATGCGGCGGCTTTTCCTCCGAACATCCTCCCAATACCTTCCTGGCTTTCCACCGGATTCCTGCATCTGGCGAAACTATCCCGGGCTCTTTTTCGCGGTGGGAATCTCCGGGCAGACGCGCCCGGGCACGGACTCAGCGGTTTCTTTCGGGGAGATCCCAGCTTTTTTATCCAAAAACGCAACGAACAGCCTCCTTAGAGGGTATTATAAATGACAGGCAGAAACGCGCCGCGGCCGAGGTGCGCAGGAAAGAAGGCGATGGCCTTGACACAGGAGCAGCGCACCCAGGTGGTGGAGCGCTGGGGCGACATGGTGTACCGTCTGGCCCTGGCCCGCACCGCCAGCGTCCCCGACGCGGAGGACGTGTTCCAGGAGGTCTTTTTACGCTATTTCCGCCATGAGGAGCGGTTCCAAAGCGATGAATACCGAAAAGCTTGGCTTTTGCGCTGTACCATCAACCGCTGCAAGAGCCTGCTGGCCTCTCCGTGGCGCAAGCGCGTCGTCCCCCTGGAGACCGCCGAGGAGGTGGGTGTGGAGGACGACTACCGCGAGGTGTACGGCACGGTGCTCTCCCTGCCCGAGAAGTACCGGGCGGTCATCCATCTGCACTACTTCGAGGGCCTGTCGGTGGCCGAGATGGCCGCCGCCCTGAACTCTACGGAGGGCACCGTCAAGTCCCAGCTCAGCCGGGGCCGGGCCCTCCTGCGGGATATGCTGATGGAGGTAGAGCTTTGAAACGTTATCGACAGGCCAATGAAAACATACGCGCCTCTGAGGAAATGAAGGAAAAGGCCGTCCGTCCCGGCCCGAAACGCACCTATGCCCGCTGGCGGGAGGCGGTGGCGGCGGTGCTGGCGGTGGCCCTGATTGGAGGTTCCGTCATGTGGACAGGATTTGACAGCAGCCCCAGCCCAGCCCAGCCCAATCCCCTCTCCAATTTGGAGGACGGCAGCCGGATCATGGGGCGATCCGCCTCCCAGGCCACGGCCCTGGCGGTGGCAAAGTACCCGGAAATACACGATTACCCCAGGCAGGACGACTTCTTTTCCGGGGAGGATGTGGACTGGGAAAAGGCTGACGCCGCCCGCAGCAAGGCATTCAAGGCCTGGCGGGAGGACATGGACGCCCTTCGGACCGGCACCGACTACACCGGGATGATGGACGATTTTATCTCCCGCTCTGCCGTCCAGTTCCTGGCCGGGGCCGGGAAAGACAACCGGGTCTACTCCCCCGTCAACGTCTATATGGCTCTGTCCATGCTGGCGGAGACCACCGGGGACAACACCCGGGCCCAGATTCTGGACCTGCTGGAGGCGGACTCCATCGAGTCCCTGCGGGAACGGGCCAACGCCCTGTGGCGGGACAACTACCGGGACGATGGCACGGTGACCGCCATCCTGGGCAATTCCCTGTGGCTGAGAGACGATTTCACCTACAGCAAAAAGACCCTGAACACCCTGGCCAAGGACTATTACGCCTCCTCCTTCTCCGGCGAAATGGGCTCGGAGGAGTACAATCAGGCCCTGCGGGACTGGATCAACCAGCAGACCAACGGCCTGCTGGCGGAGCAGGCGGAGGGGCTGGAGATGGACGCGAGAACGGCGCTGGCCCTGGCCTCCACCATCTATTTCAAGGCCGCCTGGGACGATGAGTTCAGCAAGGAAAATACCGAAACAGACACCTTCCACGCCCCGGGCCGCGACGTGGACGCGGAGTTTATGCACCGCACCATGGAGGACTCCTTCTACTGGGGGGACAGCTTCACCGCCGTGCGGCTCTCCTTCCAGGAGGGCGGCGATATGTGGTTCATCCTGCCCGACGAGGGGTACAGCGTAGACCAGCTGCTGGACAGCGGCGAGGCCATGAAATTCCTGCTCTCTCCCAAATACGACCAGCACGACGACGACGGCAACGTGGTGCGGGAGGGCTGGCCCCACCAGAAATACCTCCAAATCAACCTGTCCATGCCCAAGTTCGACGTGTCCTCCGACCTGGACCTGATCGAGGGGCTGAAGCAGCTGGGCGTCACCGACGTGTTTGACCCCGGCGTATCCAATTTCGACCCCCTGGAGGCCAGCACGGATGATCCGCTGTACGTGGGCAAAGCCCAGCACGCCGCCCGGGTGAAGGTGGACGAGGAGGGCTGCGAGGCGGCGGCCTACACTGTGCTGATGGTTTATTGCGGCGCCGCCGCGCCTCCCAGCGACGAAGTGGATTTCATTTTGGACCGGCCCTTCCTGTTCGCCGTCACTGGGGATTCCGGCCTGCCCCTGTTCACTGGGGTGGTGAATCAGCCCAACGGTTAAACGAAAACCTCCTTCCCCGCCTGGGGAGGGAGGTTTTCTGATTCCGGGGCCCGCCTGCGGGCGGGACGGGGGCGTTACTTTCTCTCTCGCGAGAGAAAGTAACCAAAGAGCGCGCTTAAGGGGGAAAATCGGCTCGGCTTCGAGCGCCAAGGACGCGCTCTCGCTCGCAAGGATTTTCCCCCTTAAGAATCCCCATTACGGGGGACGCCCTATACGGTGCTTTTGGTGAGACCGTTCCGGCGCCAGCGGCTTTCGACGCTGGTGCTCCTGTTTGTGCTGCCGCCAGCGTTCAGTCATTGGACCATCTGGTGGGCCTACCGGCCCTGCGCCTAAGTTTGCGCACCCTTCATGCGGGGCTTCCGCTGGTCCGCCCCGGCCCGCGTGCGTCACCCCCAGAGGCGCTCTCAGGAGACCTGCCAAGGTTCAGTCCATTGCCCAAGCAGGCCCGGTGTGGGCCGGAAACCGAAGTGAGCCCAATTCGTCAGCCCCGCTAGCCGGATTTGACTGCCCGCGCCCCTGGGACGGCCTCCGTATCACGGGGATTCTTAAGGGGAGGCCGCCTGAGGACGCGAAGCGTCCGCCGGGGCGGTCTCCCCTTGAGTGTGTCTTTGCCTACTTTCTGCACAAGCAGAAAGTAGGTCGCCGAAGGCCCTGCAGTCTTATTCTCCCAGAACGGCAGCGCAGCGGGCGCACAGCTCGGCATGATGGCCGGGGGTACCGATACCCTCGTCGTGGTTCCAGCACCGGGGGCACTTGGGTGCCTGGGACAGCGCAACGGACACCGTGGCGTCTACATCCGGTCCGGCGGGTTCGCCGTCCCGCTTGGCTACGTTCACCTTGGACACGATGAACAGGGTTGCCAGATCGGCCGGGTCGAAGCCGGACAGCACCGTTCCGGCCTCCCAGGCCTCGTAAGCCTTTTCGGGCAGGTGGAGGGTGACCTCCGCGTCCTGGTTCTTCTTGATGCCCTGCTCCCGGGCCTCCTCCAGAGCCTTGAGCACCACGTCCCGCACCTCCAGCAGCTTGGTCCAGCGGGCGGCCTCGGCCTCGCTCAACGCCAGGGCGGGGTCATAGTCCGGGATGTCGTTGAACAGCACGCACTCGGGATCGTCTCCGGCCTTGTGGGGCATGGCGGTCCAGATCTCCTGGCTGGTGAAGGCCAGGATTGGGGCCAGCATCCGGGTCATGCCGTCCAGAATCAGGTACAGGGCGGACTGGGCGGAGGAGCGGCCCGCGCCGTCCCCGCAGTACAGCCGGTCCTTGATGATGTCCAGGTAGAAGTTGGACATCTCCACCACGCAGAAGTTGTAGATGGCCCGGTAAACGGTGTGGAACTCATAGGCGTCGTAGCCCGCCCGGACAGCCTTCACCAGCTCGTTAAAGGCCGCCACGGCCCATTTGTCCAGGTCCGTCATGTCCTTCACGGCCACAGCCTTGTCCGGGTCGAAGCCGTCCAGGTTGCCCAGCATATACCGGGCGGTGTTGCGGATTTTCAGATAGGCTTGGGACAGCTGCTTCATGATCTCCTTGGAGATGCGCATATCCTGGGTGTAGTCGGCGGAGGACACCCACAGGCGCAGCATGTCCGCGCCGTAGTCCTTGATGATTTCCTCCGGGGGCATGGCGTTGCCCAGGGACTTGTGCATGGCCTTGCCCTCGCCGTCCACCGTCCAGCCGTGGGTGATGATCTGCTTGTAGGGAGCAACGCCCCGGCAGGCGATGGAGGTGAGCATGGAGGACTGGAACCAGCCCCGGTACTGGTCGCCGCCCTCCAAATACACGTCGGCGGGGTACTGGAGGTTATCCCTCTGGTCGGCCACGGCGGCCCAGGTGGAACCGGAGTCGAACCACACGTCCATAATGTCGTTTTCCTTGGAGAAGTGGGTCTTGCCGCACTTGGGGCACTGGAACCCGGCGGGGACCAGCTCGTCCGCCGTCTTGTCAAACCACACGTTGGAGCCGTGCTGGCGGAACAGATTGGCCACGTGAGCGATGGTCTCGGGAGCCGCGATGGCCTCGCCGCAGCCGTCGCAGTAGAACACCGGGATGGGCACGCCCCACACCCGCTGGCGGGAGATGCACCAGTCGCTGCGCTCGGTAATCATGGACACCATGCGGTCCTTGCCCCAGGCGGGATGCCAGGAGATGGCGTCGCAGGACTTCACCGCCGCGTCCTTGATGGCGTCCACGGAGCAGAACCACTGCTCGGTGGCCCGGTAGATGATGGGGTGCTTGCACCGCCAGCAGTGGGGATAGGAGTGGGTGATCTGGGCCTTGGCCAGCAGGAAGCCCTCGTTCTCCAGGTCCGCCACCACCTGGTCGTTGCCCTTGGCGTAGAACTGGCCGTTATACCGGGCGTCGGTCATGACCCCCTTGGCGTTCACCGGAACGGGCACGCCGATGTGGGTCAGCCCCGCGTCGTCGTACCGCTTGCACACGTCAAAGTCCTCCGCGCCGAAGCCGGGAGCGGTGTGGACACAGCCGGTGCCTGCGTCCAGGGTGACGTGATCGCCGTTCAAGATCATGGAATCCTGGTCCAGCAAGGGGTGTTTCGCCACCATCAGCTCAAATTCCGAACCCTTCAGGGTGGCCAGCACCTTGCAGGCGTCAAAGTCCAGCCCCGCCTGTTTGCACACGCCCTCGGCCAGCTCCTTGGCCATGATATAGGTCTCCCCGCCGGGGGCTTGGAGGAGCACATAGTCAAAGTCCGCGTTCATGGAAATGGCGGTGTTGCCGGGGATGGTCCAGGGAGTGGTGGTCCAGATGACAAAGAAGGTCTTGGACAAGTCCGCATACTGCCCCAGCTTGCCCTTATCGTCCTTCACGGGGAATTTCACGAAAATGGTGGTACAGGGATCGTCCTGGTAGTCGATCTCCGCTTCCGCCAGGGCGGTCTGGTCGTGGGGGCACCAGTAGACGGATTTCATGCCCTTATAGATCAGGCCCTTTTCCGCCATCTTGCCGAACACTTCAATCTGCTTGGCCTCAAACTCGGGCAGCAGGGTGATATAGGGGTTCTCCCACTCGCCCAGCACCCCCAGGCGCTGAAACTGCTCCGTCATCCGGCCCACATACTGGGTGGCGAACTCCCGGCACTTGTCCCGGAAGTCGGCCACGGACATCTCCTCCCGCTTGACGCTCTTGTCCTTGAGAACGGCGGTCTCGATGGGCAGGCCGTGGGTGTCCCAGCCGGGGACGTAGGGAGCGCAGAAACCCGTCATGTTCTTGTACTTGACAATGACATCTTTTAGAATCTTGTTCATGGCGGTGCCAATGTGGATATTGCCGTTGGCGTAGGGAGGACCGTCGTGGAGGACGAACTTGGGCTTGCCTCCGTTTTTATCCATCAGCTTGTGGTAGGTGATCTTGGCCCATTCCGGGTTGAGCAGCTCGGGCTCACGCTTGGGCAGGCCCGCCCGCATGGGGAAATCTGTCTTGGGCAGGTGTACGGTCTGGTTGTAATCCATGGAAATTTCTCCTTTACATTTTTCTGCCCTCGCCGGGCGGGCGTTCCTTTTTCTTGAAAGAAAAAGGAACCGAAAAAGAACTTTTAATCGCGAAACTTCGTTTCGCTCCGGGCTGTTTTAGATAGGTGCGGATTTTATTCGCGTTTGTCGCTCCGGCCCAGCAGATAATCCACGCTGACATCGTAATAATCTGCCATTCGGCACAGCACAGAGGCCATTGGTTCCCGTTTGCCCTGCTCATAAAGACAATACGAGCTCATACTAATGTCCAGAGCAACGGCAGCCTGTTCCTGCCGAAGGTTTCTCTCTTTCCGAAGTTCCCTCAATCTTTCCGCTAATTTCATAAGAACCCCCTTGACAACACCCGCCAAAATTATTATAATTGTACTAGTTTAATTAAATAATTCTAGAGGAGCTGACCATCTATGCAGGATATTCTTGATATGCTGGTACAGGAAATTGAAGAGGGTGCATTTCCCTATTTTTGCGCAAAAAGGGAGTACCGCCGGAACCGTCAAAGCGCCTTGGAGCATTTTCAATGGCTGGAGGAGCATTTGAGCGGCGAAGAAAAGGCCCATTTAGAGAAAGCCTGCGCGGCAAATCTGCGCATTGAAAGTTTAGAACGGGAGGCCATGACCCGGATCGCTCTTGCCATCGGAATTCGTCTGGCCCTTCCACAGTAACAAAAACGCCCCTGTCCCCAAACGGAGACAAAGGCGCAAACCTCTGCGGTACCACTCCAATTCCGTAGAAGCGCTGAGCCGTCGTGAGCAGCGGGCTAAGGCCGGAGCGGAGCGAATTGGCCGGAGCCGCCAAGGGCGGCGCAGGACAATTTGCGCAGTCGGAGGACTTAGAACCGCGTCGCGGGCAGGCGAAGCGTGACAACATACGGCACTCATCCGCGCTGTAACGGGCACACCCGGCGGAGCCTACTTGCATGAAACGTTGGGTCCGCGGCTCACAGGGGATATTCGCCGGGTCCGCCCCGCCGCCCTTCCACCAAATGGGCGGCTCTCTGAGAGGTTTCTTCCGGCTACTCGTCCTGATCAAAGCCTATGAAAATATGCAGTTTCATTTCGCGTCCGCCCCCAAGGAGCGGACGCTATTTATATTATAGGCGCGGACGGGATTTGTCAACCGTTTTTGGGGAAAAACTTCACCAAAAACCGTTCGTCCTCCCGGCAAAGACGCCGCACAGCCCGGCCTGAGAGGGACCTTTCGCCGTTTTCTCTCTTCAAGCCCTCCCTTTTCTGAAACCAAGTCGTCCCTTTTTGTGTTATGATAGGTGAAAAACGTTTTTCAAGTACGGGATTGGGGGGTGAAACCCTTTGACGGAAGAACAACTGGTCAAGTCTCTGGGGCGGGGTGAGCTGTCCGCCCTGGAGGCGCTGATAGACCGCTACACGCCCTACGTGTCCTCGGTGGCCTCCCGCATCCTCCGGGGCCGGGGGGCCGATGTGGAGGAGCTGACGGCGGACGTGTTCCTGGCGGCCTGGGACAACCGGGACAAGCTGCGCCCCGGCAAGGTCAAGGGCTGGCTGGGGGCCGTGGCCCGGAACCGGGCCTTCAACCTCCTCCGGGCGGACCGGGAAAGCCTGCCCCTGGAGGAAGATGTCTTGCTCCTGGAGACGGAGGGCCCCGACCGGGAGCTGGACAAAAAGGAGACGGCCCGCGTGGTCAACGGGGCGCTGTCCCAGCTGGACAAGCCCCAGCGGGAGCTGTTCGTCCGGCACTACTACTACGGCCAGACCGTCCAGGAGGCGGCGCTGGCCATGGGGCTGAACCTGTCCACCGCCAAGACCTGGCTGCGCCGGGGGCGGGAGACGCTGAAAGCAATTTTGGAACAGGAGGGCTATGGACATGAAACGGCTGGAAATCTCCAGGCTGATGGATGAATATCAGGACGACGAGTTTTTCCCCCAGGGCGGGGGGACCGCCGACGTACAGGCGGTGAAAGACCGGGTGCTGGCAAAGGCGGCCCCGGCGAAGAAACGGCCCGCGCCGCTGAAAATGGCCCTGCTGGCGGCGGCGCTGGCGGCTGTGGGGGTGCTGTGCATTGCGGCGGGTATTCCTGGAACCGCATACCGCATTTTGACCGGCATGATAACCCTTGAGAGAACAGAAGAGGGTCTTAAACGTGTTGCCTTAGAGTTTGACAATGACGAGCCCCTTAACTTTCGGAATGATCCCGTACAATTGGAGGATGGCCGTATTTTCTTTGTGCTGGACGGCCAGCGGATTGACATCACCGACCAGATTAACAGCGAAACACCCTATATCTACGATGACAGCAACCCAAGCGCCGGCACCTTTCATTATCTGATCGTTGGCGGCACGCCAGACCGCTATGGCTGGCTGGAATGGTTTGAAGGTCCGCAGCCACTCGATTGGCGGCAGGATGAGCGGGTGATCGCCGCCGGAATGGAAAACTCAACCTGGGCGGCTCATGTGGTAAAAATAATTGATACCGTTGAAAAGAGCAACACTGCGGGAAATGGCTCTGGCGTGGGTCACTATGGATTCAGTAAGGATTTGCAGTCTCAATGGCTGGAAAACGCGCTGGACACCTTGGGGATTCTCATGGACCAACCCGATCCTGATGAGGCGTCAACACGTCTCCGACCCGGTATTTACTTTGTCAATTGAGCATGATAAAATGGACTCCCCCGGCTGGGGAGTCCATTTGTCTTTCCCTGTATTGTCGGCCATTTCAAAGATGGCCAGTCTAAAAGTTTCTTTTTGCCCCGCTTTTTCTTTACAAAGAAAAAGCGGGCCGCCGGAGGCAAAACAAAGGAGGCCGCACCATGACCCACGAGGACTATATGCGCGAAGCCCTCAAGCTGGCGGGGGCCTGCGTCCCGGACGGGGACGTGCCCGTGGGCTGCGTAGTGGTGTCCCCGGACGGCGCGATTATCGGCCGGGGCCGCAACCGCCGGGAGGCGGACAGCCGCGCCACCGCCCACGCCGAGATCGAGGCCATCGAGGAAGCCTGTGCCGCCCTGGGCAGCTGGCGGCTGGAGGACTGCACCCTGTACGTCACCCTGGAGCCCTGCCCCATGTGCGCCGGGGCCATCATCAACGCCCGGATTGGCGCGGTGCGCTACGGGGCCAGGGAAGACAAGTCGGGCTGCTGCGGGTCGGTGCTCAACCTGTTCGAGGAGCGGTTCAACCACCATCCCCGGGTGTACGGCGGGCTGCTGGAATCGGAGTGTCGGAGGCTGCTGGAGCAGTTTTTTCAAACCCTGCGTAAGATTTAACATTACTGTAACACTTTAGCGCAAACTTCTGAAACATCTCTCCTGTATCTTAATACTTGCAAGAGATATCCTTTCTTTTTCATTCTATCCTCCATTCCTCATTTCAAGAGAAATTCCCAATGTTTCTGATGAAGCATTGGGAATTTTTCTTATCATATGTTCGGTTTCGCCAAAAATGGATCAGCCGCTTGTTTAAAAGTTTCTTTTTCGCTTCCTTTTGTCACGCTTCGCCTGTTCGCGACGCGCGGCTTCCCGACCACTCGGGCAAAAGCCGCGCTGCTCACAACGGCTTAGCGCTTCCTCTTTTCTTTTCCATGAAAAAGGAAGGCCGCCGGCAGGCCTCAGCAGAATTCGATCTGCCCCGGCGCCATGGACTTGACCCGGGCCAGCGACTCCACCCGGACGCCTCTGGCGCGGATGCGCTCCCCGCCGGGCTGGAAGGCTTTTTCCACGGCGATCCCCGCCCCCACTACGGCGGCCCCCGCCTGATGGGCCAGGTCAATGAGGCCCTCCAGCGCCGCGCCGTTGGCCAGGAAATCGTCAATGAGCAGCAGGCGGTCGTCAGGCCCCAAAAACCGCTTGGATACAATCACGTCGCTCACCCCGCCGTGGGTGAAGGAGGTCACCTCCACCTTGTACACGTCCCCGGCGATGTTTTTGGTGCGGCTCTTTTTAGCGAACACCACCGGCACCCCGAACTGCTGGGCGGCGATACAGGCCATGCCAATGCCCGACGCCTCGATGGTCAAAATCTTGTTGACCCCCTCTCCGGCGAACAGCCGGGCCCACTCCCGGCCCATGGCCGCGAACAGCTCCACATCCATCTGGTGGTTCAAAAAACCGTCCACCTTCAGCACGTCCCCGTCCTCCACAACACCGTCCCGGCGGATGCGCTCTTCCAGTTCCCGCATATTCATCGCTCCTTTCTTTGTATGCCCCTATTTTATCAGAATTCCCCCGGCTTTTCCACTGTTTTTCCCCAAGTCCCCCTTGCCCTTTCCCACATTTTCTGCTACAATAGCGGCGCCGCAGGGAAAACGCTGCGGCTGAATTTGTGTTTCGCGTTTGTCCAGTTGTTTCACGTGAAACATTTTGGAAAGAAGGCGTTTGCCATGCAGCGCGTCAAGCAGACCCTGCGTCAGCTTCCCCTGCTCACCCTGGGCACCTTCCTGGTGGCCGCCGGGGTCTACTTTTTCAAGTTTCCCAACCACTTCAACACCGGCGGCGTCACCGGCCTGGCTGTCATCCTCAACGCCGTCTTTCCGGCGGTAAGCCCCTCCACCTTTGCCTCCGTCATCAACATTGCCTTTCTGGTGGTGGGCTTCCTCTTTCTGGACAAGAGCTTCGGAATCAACACGGTGTACTGTTCCATCCTGTTTTCCGCTATGCTGTCCGGGTTGGAATGGCTGTGCCCCCTGTCCGCTCCCCTGACGGGCCAAAAGACCCTGGAGCTGTTTTTTGCCGTGATCCTCCCTTCTCTGGGGTCGGCCATCCTGTTCAACATGCAGAGCTCTACCGGCGGCACCGACATCATGGCCATGATCCTCAAGCGGTTCTCCAGCATGGACATCGGCAACGCCCTGCTGTGCGTGGACGTGCTCATAGCCGGTTCCACCCTCTATTTCGTGGGCATTGAGGCGGGGCTCTACTCTATTTTAGGACTGGTGCTGAAGTCGGTGGTGGTGGACACGGCGATTGAGTCGCTGAACCGCCGGAAGAGCTTTATGGCCGTCACCTCCTGCCCCGAAGAGGTATGCACCTTTATCACCCGCACCCTCAACCGCTCCGCCACCTTCTGGCCAGCCAAGGGGGCCTACTCCCACGATGAAAAATGGGTGGTGCTCACCGCCCTGTCCCGGTCCCAGGCGGTGGCGCTGCGGCTGTATCTCAAATCTACCGATCCCCATGCCTTCATTCTGGTCACCAACTCCAGCGAGATCTTTGGGAAAGGCTTCATGCGGGTATAGGGCTGAGGGCGTCACTTTCTGCTTGTGCAGAAAGTAACCAAAGACACACTTAGGGGGAAGCCCGCCCCAGTGAACACGGCCCACAGGGCGGGCCGCGTCCACAAGCGGTTCCCCCTAAGAACCCCCTTGTTTTCGGGAGAGCTCTACACGCGCCCTAGGCGCAGACCTTCCGGCGCCAGCGGCTTTCGACGCGGTGACCCCTAATTGGCGCTGCCGCCGGTGCCTGGACATTGAGAAGCGGGCAGGGTCCGCCACCCGCGCCTGGGAGACGCGCCGATTGGCCGGGGAGGTCCGCTTTTTGAGGCGCGGTGTTTCACGTGAAACAGCTGCTGCGGTCCAAGCTCCCCTGGCGGCTACCCTCGCGCTTCTCTTCGATGGAATTCGCCTCCTCCCTGTGATATGCTCTTGGTATATTTACAGCGGGAGGCGTTTTTCTATGTCCCTCTTTCCAAAAACGGCCAAGCGGCAGGTCCTGGAACTGTCCATAGAGGACATCCGGCCCAACCCTCATCAGCCCCGGCAGGTCTTTGCCCCGGAGGAGCTGGCGGAACTGGCCCTGTCCATTTCTCAGGTTGGAGTCCTTCAGCCCCTGTCCGTCCGGCGGGTGGGAACGGGCTGGGAGCTGATCGCCGGGGAACGGCGGCTGCGGGCGGCCAAAATGGCCGGACTCGCCCGGGTCCCCTGTCTGCCTGTGGAGGCCGACGACGATGCCTCCGCCCTGCTGGCCCTGGTGGAAAACCTCCAGCGGAAGGACCTGGATGTTTGGGAGGAAGCCGCCGCCCTGCGCCAGCTCATCGACCGCCACCACCTCTCCCAGGAGGAAGCCGCCCGCCGGGTGGGCAAGAGCCAGTCCGCCGTGGCCAACAAGCTGCGTCTGCTCAAGCTGCCCCAGGACGTGATCGACGGCCTGCGGACAAACCGTCTCTCCGAGCGTCACGCCCGGGCGCTGCTGCGGCTGGACTCCCCCGGCCTCCAGCGGGCCGCATTGGACCACATTATAAAATACCAACTGAATGTGGCCCAGGCGGAGGCTTACATTGACCGCCTCATCCAGCGGCGTTCCGCTCCCCGAAAGGCGGAGCCGGTATACCGCATCCGGGATGTGCGTCTGTTCCTCAACACCGTCAAGCGGAGTCTGGCGGTGATGCAGTCCGCCGGGGTGGACGCCCGGTGCGGACGGGAGGAGACGGACAGCGAGATCACACTGACCATACACATTCCCAAATAGGCGGGCTTTGCCCCTTTGCGGCAGGGTAAGTAATGTGAAAACTATAGGTCCTCGTGTTTTACGTGAAACACACCGCAATCCCTCCCCCGCTCCATTCACCCATCCTACAAGCGCTCCTCCAAAAGGCAGGCCCGCGGGTCTGCCTTTTTTGTAGCTTTCATGGGGACGTTATTTTTCCAAAACAGTTGAAATTACCCCCCAGACAGGATATAATGTTTTTTACACGTCAGAAAAAACCGCGAAGAGGGGGAGCCCACATGGGAAAGACCATCGCCATCGTCAACCAAAAGGGGGGCGTAGGTAAAACCACATCCTGCGTCAACTTGGCCGCCGCGCTCACCGCCCAGGGGGCAAAGGTGCTGGTGTGTGATTTCGATCCCCAGGGCAACGCCACCTCCGGCTTTGGCCTGGACAAAAGCCGCTCCCCCAGCGTATACGATGTGATCTTGGGGGAGGTCCCCATGTCCAAGGCTGTGGTCAGCACCAAGTGGGGGGATGTGGTCCCCGCCAACAAGGCCCTGTCCGGGGCCACGGTGGAGCTCATCGCCTTGGACCGGCGGGAATTCCGGCTGAAGGACGCCATTGAGGAGATCAAGGGGAGTTACGACTTTATCTTTATCGACTGCCCTCCCTCCCTGGAACTGCTCACCCTGGACGGTCTGTGCGCCGCCGACGCCCTGCTGGTCCCCGTTCAGTGCGAATACTACGCCCTGGAGGGCCTGTCCGACCTGCTGTATACCGTCCGGCTGGCCAAACAGCGGCTCAACCCGGATCTGGAGATGGAAGGGGTTCTGCTCACCATGTACGACGGGCGGACCAACCTGTCCCTCCAGGTGGCGGAGGAGGTCAAACGCCACTTCCCCGGCAAGGTGTACGCCTCCGTCATCCCCCGGAACGTGCGGCTGTCCGAGGCCCCCAGCCACGGGGTGCCCGTGTCCGTCTACGATCCCCTGTCCCGAGGCGCGGAGGCCTACGAAACCCTGGCCAAAGAGTTTTTACGGAAAAACCCTCTGTCAAAAGCGACCTAAAAACCGCCGTTCTCGGCGGCTTCACCGACAAAATAGAAAGGAGTGAACCAGATGGCAAAAGCCAAAGGCCTGGGCAAAGGCCTGGACGCCCTCATGGGGGACTCCGTCACCATGCAGAGCCAAGAGGCCGGGTCTGTCATGCTGCCCATCTCCCAGGTGGAACCGGGGCTGAACCAGCCCCGGAAACGGTTTGACGACGAGGCCCTGGCCGACCTGGCCGCCTCCATTGAGGAACACGGTATCATACAGCCCCTCACCGTCCGCCGCCTGCACACCGGCTACTACCAGATCATCGCCGGGGAACGGCGCTGGCGGGCCGCCAAACTGGCGGGCCGGAAGGAGGTGCCCGTGGTCATCATCGAGGCCGACGACCGCAAGGTAATGGAGCTGGGCCTCATTGAAAACCTCCAGCGGGAGGACCTGAACCCGGTGGAGGAGGCGGAAGGCTACCTGGCCCTGCTCACCGACTTCGGCATGACCCAGGAGGAGCTGGCCAAGCGTATGGGCAAGTCCCGCCCCGCCATCGCCAACGCCCTGCGGCTCACCGCCCTCCCCCCTTCGGTCCGGGAGCTGCTGGCGGAGGGAAAAATCTCCGCCGGCCACGGCCGGGCGGTGCTCATGGTGGAGGGAGAACAGGCCCAAACCGCCTTTGCCCAGAAAATTGTGGACGAGGGGTGGAGCGTCCGTCAGGCGGAAGCCGCCGCCAAGCGGTTCACCCTGGACGCCCCCAAGGAGAAACCCCAAAAGCCCGCCGACGAAAACCGGCTCTACATTGAGAGCGCCCAAAAGGACCTGTCCCTGCGGCTGGGCCGGAAGGTGACCATTTCCAACGGGCGGAAAAAGGGCAAGCTGGAGCTGGAATATTACGACGTAGACGATCTGAACGACCTGCTGGAACAGCTGGGACGGCTCACCCTGGCGGAGCGGCCCTCGGAAGGGGGCGGAGAGGGATGATCGACCAGGATCAGCACTTTGACGCTTCCGGGGCCGACGTTTCACGTGAAACATCTGGGTCCGAAACCGGGGCCCCCACAAAGCCGTCCTCTGGCTTTGTGGGGAGAGGCGGAGCAAGGGAGCGGGGGGAGCTTTCGCCGCAGGCGGAAGCGGAACCAAGCGAACTTTGCCCCGACGAGATTACTCCGGAACAGCAGATGCTTTACGACATCATAGACAGCTCCATGGCCGAAGTTCGGAAGAAATCCGCCGGAGACACGGCCCCAGGGGACCCCTCCCCGCCCCAGGAGGAGCCGGAACTGGAACAGCAGGACCCCCCTCCCCCGCCCCAGAAAAACAAGCCCTCCTCCTTTTATATCTATCTGGCGGTGCTGTTCGGCGCGGCGTTCATGATGCTCCTGCTGGCCTACTTCGTCCAGCAGAGAAACAACGACGCCGCCATGGACGATTTGCGGCTATCCTCCAACGCCTCCCGGGAGGAGCTGCTGGAGGAAATTGAGGCGTTGAAAAAAGAAAACCAGTCGCTTACCAACGAAAACGGCAGGTTAAACGACTGGGCTGACCAAAAATCTGAGGAAGCCAAACAGCTGAATGACACCCTGGACCAAACCTATTACCGAACGAGTGACCTGACAATCGAAAAGCAAGCCCTGTACTATCTGTGGTATCTCCAGCAATTCATGGACCAAGGCGACTATACCCTGGCCGCGGCTGAGATCGTATTTTCCACAGATTTTTGGCGCAGCGCATGGGAGAATGAAATTTCCCTCAACTCCGCTCTGCTGGAACAGTACGACGCCGCCCGCCAAGAGCTCATCCGCCGGGGCTATCTCCTACAGCTGGACCACATCCGAGACGGCGGCACCGACATCTATTTCACCAGCCGCTGTAACCCAAACGAAAACAATGATATGGCCGCGCTGTCCATCCTCTGGTGCGCTTTGGAAGCACACTTTGTCCAGGATAACGGACATGCCGCTTCCCAGTACCTGACCCACACCAGTTTGACAACGCCCCTCCCCAAATTTCAGGAACAGACAGACCAGCTGGCAAGCGATTTTACCTTAGAACAGCTTCAGCTGCTAATAGACGAACTGACGGAAACCCAATGGCTCCTTGTAGACCAGTACGGTAGCCTCAGCCAAGGGTTCGGCCCCACCAGCGTCCGCGACGACGTGCTGTATCCTCTTCCTTTTGAGCCTCCCTCAGAGCTTAATACTACTAGAATAAAGGATGATTAGTCATGTTAGACATCAAATTTGTCCGGGAAAACCCGGAGCTGGTCAAAGAGAACATCAAGAAGAAGTTCCAGGAGGAAAAGCTCCCCCTGGTGGATCAGGTCATCGAGCTGGACCGCCGTAACCGTGACGCCATGACCGAGGCCAACACCCTCCGGGCCGACCGCAACAAGCTGTCCAAGCAGGTGGGCGTACTGATGGGCCAGGCCAAGAAGGACCCCTCCAAGCTGGCGGAGGCGGAGGAGGCCAAGGCCAAGGTGAAGGCCAACGCCGACCGTCTGGCGGAGCTGGAAAAGCTGGAAGATGAGCTGGCGGCGGAAATTCGGAAGATCATGCTGGTGATTCCCAACATCATCGACCCCTCCGTCCCCATCGGCAGGGACGACGGCGAAAACGTGGAGGTGGAAAAGTTTGGCGACCCTGTGGTGCCCGGCTTCGACATTCCCTACCACACCGACATTATGGAGACCTTCGACGGGGTGGACATGGACGCGGCGGGCCGTGTATCCGGCTCGGGGTTCTACTACCTGATGGGAGACATCGCCCGCCTTCATGAAGCGGTGCTGGCCTACGCCCGGGACTTCATGATCGGCAAGGGCTTTACCTTCTGCGTTCCCCCCTTCATGATCCACGGCAACGTGGTAGAGGGCGTCATGTCCCAGACCGACATGGACGCCATGATGTATAAAATTGAGGGCGAGGACCTATATTTAATTGGCACCTCCGAGCACTCCATGATCGGCAAGTTCATCGACCAGATCATCCCCGAGGAGAAGCTGCCCCAGACCCTCACCTCCTACTCCCCCTGCTTCCGCAAGGAGAAGGGCTCCCACGGCGTTGAGGAGCGGGGCGTGTACCGCATCCACCAGTTCGAGAAGCAGGAGATGATCGTGGTATGTAAGCCCGAGGACTCCATGGACTGGTATGAGAAGATGTGGCGGTATTCGGTGGAGCTCTTCCGCTCCATGGACATCCCCGTGCGCCAGCTGGAGTGCTGCTCCGGCGATCTGGCCGACCTGAAGGTGAAGTCCTGCGACATCGAGGCCTGGTCCCCCCGGCAGAAGAAGTATTTTGAGGTGTGTTCCTGCTCTAACCTGGGTGACGCCCAGGCCCGCCGCCTGAAAATGCGGGTAAAGGGGGAGAACGGAACCTATCTGCCCCACACCCTGAACAACACCGTGGCCGCGCCTCCCCGTATGCTCATCGCCCTGCTGGAAAACAACCTCCAGGCCGACGGGTCCGTCAAGGTGCCCGCCGTGCTTCGACCCTATATGGGGGGCGCAGAGGTGCTGATACCGAAGCGCTGAGTGTTGTTTATTCCTTTTTCTTGAAAGAAAAAGGAACCGAAAAAGAACTTTAGACCGTTACCAACGGTGGGTGGTTTCTGAAAAGATATTCCTCGATCACGAGAAACCAGGTTTTTTATCACAAAATTAAGTGAAAGTTTAAAAGTTTCTTTTTTCACTTCCTTTTTTCTTCTCAAAGAAAAAAGGAAGGGCCCTTAAATGAAAGGAGAATTCTCATGAAAAAGTTTTGGAAAGCCCTGGGCGTCGCCGCCCTGGCCGCCGCCGTCCCCGTCCGCTTCCAGAAGGATGAGGACACAGGTGAAAAGACCTTTCAATCCCTGCTGGTCTCGGTGAACGTGGGCCCTGGCGAGGAGGGCGGCACCGACATCAACATCAGCTTTGGGGACGGCCTGCTCACCCAGGCCATCGGCAGTCTGCTCGGCGCCAAAAAGGAGTCCAAGATGTTCACCGAGGACCCAGAAGAGGCGGTGCTGTTCGCCGACAGCGAGCCGGAGGCCGCTGTGGTGGAGCCCCAGCCCGCCGCCGACCCCGTTGAGGAGCCGGAGCCCGCCAGAGAGCCGGAGGTCACCGAGGAGGACTTTGATCCCGATCTTTGATCCGTGAGGGAGAACACCCATGGAAGAAAAAGAACCCCTCCAAAATCAGGAGGAAGAGCGGGAGGGCTGGACCCCCGCGTCCTTTGAGAAGCGGGCCGCCGCCTGGATGGGCATTGCCTACGTCCTTATGGTCCTGTTCGTCATCAATTTCGCCATCTATACCGGGGGGCGTCAGCTCCCCGGCACCTTTCCCCTGTTTCTGGTCCCCGTATCCGTGGCGCTGGCAGTGGTCGTCGTCCACCGCATGAGAAACGGAACCATCGCCGGGGGGACTGCGGGAGGCGTGGCGGTGCTGGCCATGTGCGCCGTGGGCTTAGTTGCCGGCCTGCTGCTGGGCGTCCCCGCCCTGCTGGCCGCCCTGGGGGTGTAAGCCGTGGAGGCCCTGATCCAATCCGGCCTGGTCCAGCTGGGCCAGGCCCAGGCCGTTCCCCTGGAGGCCCCCGCCCTGCTGGCCCGGTACGGAAAACTGCTGGTGGAAAAAAACCAAGTCATGAACCTCACCGCCATCACCGATCCCCAGGACGTGGCCACCCTCCACATGCTGGACTGCGCCGCCCTTTTAAACTGCGCCGGCTTCGCCGGAAAATCCCTTATTGACGTGGGAACGGGGGCGGGCTTCCCCGGACTGCCCCTGAAGATCCTGGTCCCATCCCTGGAAACAACCCTTCTGGACAGCCTGAACAAGCGGGTGGACTGGCTCAACGAGACCATTGACGCCCTGGGGCTGGAAGAAGCCCAAGCCATACACGGTCGGGCGGAGGAGGCGGCCCGTGAACCGGACCTCCGGGAGCGTTTCGACTTCGCCGCCGCCCGGGCGGTGGCCGACCTGCGGCTTTTATGCGAACTTTGCCTGCCCTTTGTCAAAACAGGGGGCCGGTTCCTGGCCATGAAGGGGACGGACTGCGGGCAGGAGCTGAACGCCGCCCTCCCCGCCATCCAGATTCTGGGAGCCAGTGTGGAGAGGATTTTTGACTATCAGATTCCCCACACAAATGTGACGCACCGGGTCATTTTGATCCAAAAAACAGCTCCCACTCCGGAAAAATATCCCCGCCGGTGGGCTAAAATACAGAAGTCTCCCCTTTAAAGTCTGGTAATTTTCGGCGGAGTGAAAATTGCTAAATAAATTTTCACTTTTTTCATATTCTTTGTTGCTATTTTCAGAAATTCATGCTATGATTTTGGATGTATCGGAAGGAGGCGTCCCATGGGTACTGCCGTCATGATTACATCGGGCAAAGGCGGCACCGGCAAGACCTCCCTCACCGCTGGCGTGGCCTCCTGCCTGGCCGCACTGGGCCGCCGGGTGCTGTGCGTGGACCTGGACATCGGCCTGCGCAATCTGGATTTGACCCTGGGCATGTCCGACCGGGCCCTGATGGACTTCACCGACGTGATGGACTACCGCTGTCCCCTGCTCACTGCGGCGGTGGAACAGCCGGAGATCCGAAACCTGTTTCTGCTCACCGCCCCACACAGCTCCCCAGGACTGGACCAAAAGCGGTTTCAGGCGGTGATCGAAGAGGCTTCCGAATACTTTGACTTTGTCTTCATGGACTCTCCCGCCGGACTGGGGGAGGGCTTCCAGCTGGCCATGAACGCCGCCGACCGGGTGATCGTGGTGTCCTCCGTGGACCCCGCCGCCCTGCGGGACGCCCAGCGCACCGTGGCGGAGCTTCATGAGCTGACCCAGCTCCACCTGGTGATGAACCGGGTCCAGCCCAGGTTAATCAGCAAACTGCGCACCTCCATCGACAGCGCCATGGACACCGCCGGACTGCCCCTGCTGGGAGTGGTGCCGGAGGACCCCAGCGTCACCCTGGCCACCGCAGCCGGGATACCTCTCATTCTCGCTACATACAAGGGGGCCGCCCCCGCCTATCTGAATATCTCAAAACGCCTTTTGGGACAACGGGTCCCGCTGCTCCGCATCCGATGAGTCCATAAACCAGATACGCCAAACCCCATAGAAAGGACGATCTGCATGAATATTGCCCTGATGAGCCACGACAACAAAAAAGAACTGATGGTCCAATTCTGCATTGCCTACTGCGGCATCCTCTCCAAGCACACCGTCTGCGCCACCAGCAATACCGGCCGCCAGGTGGCGGAGGCCACCGGCCTGCCCGTTCAGCTCTTCCTGGCCCACACCCAGGGCGGCTCTCAGCAGATCGGCGCACGCATCGCCTACGACGAGATTGACATGGTGCTGTTCTTCAACGACCCCACCTCCGACGAGCTGGAAAAGGACCTGAGCTACATTATCAACCTGTGCGACCAGCACAATGTGCCCGTGGCCACCAACTCCGCCACGGCAGAGATGCTGATTCACGGCCTGGCCCGGGGCGACCTGGACTGGCGGCTCATCAGCCACCCCACTGCGCCGTTAAAGGTGTAAGCCTTGACATTTTTCACAGGGCTGATATAATATCCACGCCCGCAAACGGTTTCACGCTCTCGTCCCGGCATGGGGGCGGGAGCGTTGTGCTTATTTTGCCTCCGGCGGCTTCCTTTTTTCTTTGTAAAGAAAAAAGGAACTTTTACACCTCCACCAAATCACTTCCGTGCTCTCCAATAAAGGAGCAAAATTTTCAACATTTATAAAATGACTTATTTTATATGTTATCCAGCATTGATTTTACAGAACATCTCGTGCTAAAACAATCTAAAAGTTCTTTTTCGGTTCCTTTTTCTTTCAAGAAAAAGGAACACTCAGAAAGGAGAAATTCAATATGGCCAAACAAAAGCCGCGGACCCTATCCGGGTTTATGGAACTGCTCCCAACCTGTCAGGCTCAATTTGAACGGATGACGGAGCTGCTGCGCCGCTCCTATTCCCTCTACGGCTTCACCCCCCTGGACACCCCCATCATTGAGGCCAGCGAGGTGCTGCTGGCCAAGGCAGGCGGGGAGACGGAAAAGCAGATTTACCGCTTCACCAAGGGGGACTCCGACCTGTCCCTGCGGTTTGACCTCACCGTCCCCCTGGCCAAGTACGTGGCCCTTCACTACGCCGACCTGTCCTTCCCTTTCCGCCGGTTCCAGATCGGCAAGGTGTACCGGGGAGAGCGGGCCCAGCGGGGCCGGTTCCGGGAGTTCTACCAGGCGGACATCGACGTGATCGGCGACGGCAGGCTGGACATCATCAACGAGGCGGAGATTCCCGCCATCATCTGCCAGACCTTCACCGCCCTGGGGCTGAAAAAGTTCCAGATCCGGGTGAACAACCGAAAGGTGCTCAACGGGTTTTACGCCATGCTGGGCCTGATGGACAAGGCCGGGGACGTAATGCGCACCGTGGACAAGCTGCCCAAGATCGGGGCGGACAAGGTGCGGGAGCTGCTTACCGGGGAGGAGATCGCCCTCACCCAGGAGCAGGCGGAAGAAATCCTGCGCTTTATCTCCATTACGGGCAGTAATAAACACGTTCTCGATTCCCTGGAGGCATACCGAGGCCGCCACCAGCTGTTTGACCAGGGGCTGGATGAGCTGTCCACTGTGGTGAAATACCTGGGGGACTTCGGCGTACCCGAGGAGAAATTCAACCTGGACCTGACCATCGCCCGGGGGCTGGACTACTACACCGGCACCGTCTACGAGACCTTCATGACCGACCACCCGGAGATCGGCTCCATCTGTTCCGGGGGAAGATATGACAACTTAGCGGAATATTACACGGATAAACAACTTCCCGGCGTTGGAATTTCCATCGGCCTCACACGGCTGTTCTACGTGCTGGAAGAGCAGGGCTATCTCAACGACGGCCTGAACACCGCCCCCGCCGACGTGCTCATCCTGCCCATGACCGAGGACCTCTCCCCTGCTATTGCCTTTGCCACAAAACTAAGGGCGGCTGGGGTCCGGGCCCAGCTGTACACCGAACCCAAAAAGTTTAAGCAGAAGATGAGCTACGCCGACAAGCTGGGGGTTCCCTTTGCCGCCTTCCTGGGCGAAGATGAGATCAATCAAGGGAAGGTGTCCCTGAAGGACATGGCCTCCGGGGAGCAGAAGCTGCTGGACATGGACCAGGCGGCTCAGGCCGTATTGGAGGCGCTGGAGGCGGGGCGGAACGCGGCGCCCATCCGGGAGGCGGAGAAGTGATCTATCCCCATTCCTACAAGGAAAGCAATTCACGCGCCAGAGTCAACCCAGCTTTTACTCCCGCCTGAAAATAAACTTCCTGCATTGCAGCCCCTTCCGCAACAGCAGCGTCCCATATGTTCAACGCGGCATCATCTCCAATAAGTTTCCGCAATTGTTGATAATATACTTCTCCATCCTTCGGCGTTGCTTCCGCTTGACTTGCGGACAAATTCTTTGTATACTCGTCAAATAATAACGTGATGATTTCCAACATTACAATACCTCCAATATACGTCTTATCAGTCATATTATAGTATGTCTGATCGGTCATGTCAAGAGGGGAATGAATCATTTTGCTCACAGAACGACTTTACCTGCTCCGCAAAGAATCCGGCATGACACAACAACAGGTAGCCGATGTCATTCAAACCACCTTGCGTCAATATCAGCGTTTTGAAAAAGGAGAACAAAAGCCCGGCTATGACAATCTGATAAAATTGGCGGATTGTTTTCAAGTCTCACTTGATTATTTAGCTGGGCGATCCACATCAAAAGAAACTCTGCCATAACCGTTATTTCAGTACAAATAGCAATATATAGCAGCAATAATACAAACTGGAGTTGATTAACATGGTTCAATCACGCACTCACACCTGTAACGACCTGCGTATGGAGCACGTAGGCCAGCAGGTCAAATTAGCAGGCTGGATGGAAAACGTCCGGGAAGTGGGCCAGAATCTGGCCTTCGTGGTCCTCCGGGACTTCTACGGTACCACCCAGGTAGTCATTGAGACCGAGGAGATGATGGCGGCCGTCAAGGGGCTGAACAAGGAGTCCACCATTTCGGTGGAGGGCGTGGTCCGGGAGCGGGATAGCAAAAACCCCAAGCTGCCCACCGGCGGCATTGAGGTGGTACCCTCCAAGATCGAGGTGCTGGGCCGTTGCCGCCACAATGAGCTGCCCTTCCAGATCAACCGCTCCCGGGAGGCGGACGAAACCCAGCGGCTCAAGTACCGCTACCTGGACCTGCGCAACCCCGAGGTAAAAAACAACATTATCCTGCGGTGCAATGTGGTGGCCGCCCTCCGCGCCGCCATGCTGGCCGAGGGCTTTTTGGAGATCACCACCCCCATCCTCACCGCCTCTTCCCCCGAGGGGGCCCGGGACTATCTGGTGCCCAGCCGGAAGCACCCCGGCAAGTTCTACGCCCTGCCCCAGGCTCCCCAGCAGTTCAAGCAGCTGCTGATGGCCTCCGGCTTTGACCGCTACTTCCAGATCGCCCCCTGCTTCCGGGACGAGGACGCCCGGGGAGACCGCTCCCCCGGCGAGTTCTACCAGCTGGACATGGAGATGGCCTTTGCCGGTCAGGACGACGTGTTCGCCGTGCTGGAGCGGGTGCTTCCCCCCATCTTCGCCAAGTACGGCAAATATGATACGGCCTCCGAAGCTCCCTTCCTCCGCATCCCCTACCTGGAAGCCATGGACAAGTACGGCTCCGACAAGCCGGACCTGCGCATTGACCTGACCCTCACCGACGCCACCGCCCTGCTGTCAAACTGCGGCTTTGGGCCCTTTGAGGGCAACACCGTCAAGGCCATTGTGGTAACGGACTTCTCCGGCACCCGGAAGCAGATCGACAAGCTGTGTGCAGACGTGGAGGTCCAGGCCGGAGAAAAGGCCTACTGGTTCCGTTACGACGAGAATAAGGAAATCGTAGGCGGCATTGCCAAATTTATTCAGCCCATCAAGGATCAGGTGGTGGAGGCTCTGGACCTCACCCCCGGCTGCTTCGTGGGCCTGACGGCGGGCAAACTGCTGTCCGCCCAAAAGACGGCGGGCGTGCTGAGAAACAAGCTGGGGGCCTTCTGCCCCGCCCACATGGACGCCCAGCGCTACGAGTTCTGCTGGATTGTGGACTTCCCCATGTACGAAATCGGGGAGGAATCCGGCCAATTGGAGTTCTGCCACAACCCCTTCTCTATGCCCAACGGCGGGCTGGAGGTCCTGAAAAAGGCGGCGGCGGGCCAGGCAGACCCCCTGACCATCACCGCTTTCCAATACGACCTGGTATGCAACGGCGTGGAGCTGTCCTCCGGGGCGGTGCGGAACCACGACCCTGAGATCATGATTGAGGCTTTCCAGCTGGTGCGGCTGGGAGAGGAGGACGTGAAAGCCAAATTCCCCGCCATGTACAACGCCTTCACCTATGGCGCGCCCCCCCACGCGGGCATTGCCCCCGGCGTGGACCGCATGGTGATGCTGTTGGCTGGAGAGGACTCCATCCGGGAGATCATCCCCTTCCCCATGAACAAAAACGCCCAGGACCTGATGATGGGCGCTCCCTCTTTTGTGGAACAAAAGCAGTTGGATGAACTGAACATCGTCTGCACCAAAAAAGAGGAAGAATGACAAAAAGGCCCTCCGCCGGACCCGGCGGGGGGCTTCCTTTTTACCCTTCCCTTCGCAGGCAGGCCCTGCGGGGCGTTACTTTCTGCTTGTGCAGAAAGTAACCAAAGACACACTTAAGGGGGAAAATCCGGCTCCTTGCGGCCACAGGGCGGGCCGCAGTCGCAGGAATTTTCCCCCTTAAGAATCCCCGTTTTACGGGGGAGCCCTATACGGATATCACTCGGTTTCTTTCCGGCGCACAGAACTTTCCACTGGTGTCACCCTTATTAGTGCTGCCGCCCGTGTCTCAACACTGAGACCAGCCCGTGTCCACCACCCGCGCCTCAGTGCCGCACCGTCTGCGCCGGGGCAATTGCCGCCCTTGTCCTTACCGCTTCTCGATCTTCATTATCTTTCCGATGTCCGATCCCAGCGCCGCCTTCCATCCCGCCGTGAAAGCCCCCCGGACCAGATCAAAAACAAATTCGCTCACGTTTTCACACTTATTATCGTCTAAAAAATCGGACAGCGCCTGGTCAAATTCAATCTCATTCATAATATCACCCTATACTAGAATATATCATTTACAATCATTTGTCAATATATTATCGCAACAAATGGTATAACATAAGCAGGTGATTATGATGAAGCAAAAACCATTAAAGACTCAAATCAGCATTACGATTGATGAGCCGATTTATAAAAGGATCAAGGAATTGGCAGAAATTGATGATCGTGGCGTATCAAGCTATATCAATCTTGTTTTGCGAAAATATCTATCAGAGCTGGACAAAACACAACAATAAAAAGCGCCGGGGGGACCCGGCGTTTTTTATTTCAATTTTTGCCACTCCCCCACCGCCAATTCATCACAGCGGTTGTTGTAGGGGTTGTTGGCGTGGCCCTTTACCCAGTGGAGCTTGACGGTGTGGGTTTCGCACAGCTCCAGCAGGCGTTCCCAAAGATCGGGGTTGAGGGCGGGCTTTTTATCGGCCTTCACCCAGCCCCGGGCCCGCCAGCCCTTGGCCCAGCCTTTTTCCAAGGCGTCGATGACGTATTTGGAGTCAGAATAGAGGTCCACCAGGCAGGGTTCTTTCAGGGCCTCCAACCCACGGATGACGGCGGTGAGCTCCATACGGTTGTTGGTGGTTTTGGCATCTCCGCCGCTGAGCTCTTTTTTGTGCTCTCCGAACATCAGGATAGCTCCCCAGCCTCCGGGGCCGGGGTTGCCGGAGCAGGCGCCATCAGTGTATAGCGTCACAGCTTTCATAGTTTGATTCCTTTTCCTGTTTTCCGTGTCAGCCACGGACTTTTCCAGCGTCAAGGACACATGACGCGGACAGGCAGTAAACCTGTCCGCGGTTCTTAACGCTTTGACCCGGAGGCGCTCTCAGGAGACCTGGCCACTCTGGTTCCATTGCCCAAGCAGGCCCGGTGTGGGCCGGAAATCGAAGTGAGCCCAATTCGTCAGCCCCGCAAGCCGGATTTAACCGCCCGCGCCCTTGAGACGGCCCCCGTAAAACGGGGATTCTTAAGGGGGAAAATCCTGTGAGCGAGAGCGCGCCCTTGGCGCTCGAAGCCGAACCGGATTTTCTCCCTTAAGCGTGTCTTTGGTTACTTTCTGCACGAGCAGAAAGTAACACCCCCATTACTCCTGGTCAGGAGTATTTTCCTCAGCGGGAGGAGTATCCTCCTTGTCCGCCAGGGACAGGGCGATCACCCGGTCGCCCTCCTCCTTGAAGCGCATGACGATAACGCCCTGGCTGGAACGGCCGCAGGTGCGGATTTCATCCACATCAGTGCGGATGAGCGTCCCCGACTGGGTGACCAGCAGCAGGTCCTCGCTGCCGTCCACCACCTTGACGCCCACCACAGGGCCGGTCTTGTCGGTGAGGCCGTAGTTTTTAATGCCGTAGGCTCCGCGCTTGGTCACCCGGTAATCCTCCACCGGGGAGCGCTTGCCGTAGCCGTTTTCCGTGATGGTGAGCACAGCCTTTTCCGGCTTGGCCCGGGCGGCGGCCACCACATAATCGCCTTCCCGCAGGCGTATGCCAATGACGCCCATGGAGTTGCGCCCGGTGGTGCGGACCTCCTCCTCGGGGAAGCAGGCGGCCATGCCGTCGTGGGTGGCGATGAGGAGATTTTGCTTTCCGTCGGTCTCCCGGACCTCGATAAGCTCGTCGCCCTCCTCCAGCAGGATCACCCGCAGTCCGTTGTTGCGCAGGTTCTTCAGCGCCGAAGCGTCCAGCCGCTTCACGGTGCCCTTCCGGGTGAACATGGTGAGATACCGGGGCTCCTCTCCCTCGCTGATGTCCCGTGTGTGGATCATCACGGCCACCTTTTCGCCCTGCTCCACCTGAAGCACGTTGACGATGTTGGTGCCCCGGGCGGTGCGGCCCGCCTCGGGAATCTCGTAGCCCTTTTTGCGGAACACCCGGCCTTTGTCGGTGAAGAACAGGATATAGTCATGGGTGGAGGCGGTGAACACAGTGTTCACATAGTCCTCCTCCCGGGTGGCCATGCCCTTCCGGCCCATGCCGCCCTTGCCCTGGGCGGCGTACTCGCTGGCGGAGGTGCGCTTGATATAGCCGTTGGCCGTCATGGTAAAGACGGACTGTTCCTCCTCAATCAGGTCCTCAATGTCGATCTCGTCGGCCACGTCCTGGATCTCGGTGATGCGGTCGTCGCCGTACTTGTCCCGAATCTGAATCAGCTCGTCCTTGAGGACCCCCTTCAGCTTCTCCTCGTCGGCCAGTAGCTCCTGGTAGTAGGCGATTTTGATTTCAATTTCCTTATACTCCGCCTCCAGCTTCTCCCGGTTCAGCCCCTGGAGAGAGATCAGCCGCATGTCGCAGATGGCCTGGGCCTGGACGTCGTCCAGCCCGAACCGCTCCATCAGATTCTCCTTGGCATTGTCGTAGCTGGTGCGGATGATGTGGATAACCTCGTCAATGTTGTCCTGGGCAATGAGCAGTCCCTCTAACAGGTGGGCCCGCTCCTGGGCCTTTTTCAAGTCGTGCTCGGTGCGGCGGCGGATCACCTGCTCCTGGAAGGCAATGTACTCGTCCAGGATGCCCCGCAGGGACAAAATCCGGGGCTGCTTCTGGTTGTCCACCAGGGCCAGCATGATGACGGAGAAATTGGACTGCATGGCGGTCTGCTTGAACAGCTTATTCAGCACCACCTGGGGATTGGCGTTCTGCTTCAGCTCAATGACGATGCGCATACCGTTGCGGTCGGTCTCGTCCCGCAAGTCGGAGATGCCCTCCAGCCGCTTGTCCTTCACCTGCTCGGCGATGTTGCGGATGAGCTGGCGCTTGTTCACCTGATAGGGCAGCTCGGACACGATGATCCTGGTGCGGTCCTTGCCGAACTCCTCAAACTCGGTGCGGGCCCGGAGGACGATCTTGCCCCGGCCTGTGGCGTAGGCGGCGCGGATGCCCGCCCGGCCCATGATAATGCCCTTGGTGGGGAAGTCCGGGCCCTTAATGTGCTCCATCAGGTCGGACAGGGTGGCGTGCTCGTTGTCCAGCACGCAGATGGCGGCGTCAATGGTCTCCCGCAGGTTGTGGGGCGGGATGTTGGTGGCCATGCCCACGGCGATGCCGGACGAGCCGTTCACCAGCAGGTTGGGGAACCGGCTGGGCAGCACCCGGGGCTCCTTCAGGCTCTCGTCGAAGTTGGGGTCCCAGTCCACCGTGTCCTTGTCGATGTCCCGGAGCATCTCATTGGCCACCCGTGCCAGACGGGCCTCGGTATAGCGGTTGGCGGCGGGGGGATCGCCGTCCACGTTGCCGAAGTTGCCGTGGCCCTCCACCAGGGGGTAGCGCATGGAGAACTTCTGCACCAGGCGCACCATGGCGTCGTAGACGCTGGCGTCCCCGTGTGGGTGGTAGTGGCCCAGCACCTCGCCCACGCAGGTGGCGGACTTTTTGAAGGGCTTATCCGAGGTGAGCCCCGTGTCGTACATGGAGTACAAAATCCGGCGGTGGACAGGCTTCAGACCGTCCCGTACGTCGGGCAGAGCCCGGCCCACGATCACCGACATGGCGTACTGCTTATAGCTCTCCGCCATCTCCCCCACCAGCTCGGACTCCGTAATCACCTGGTCGGGAAAGGCGATGTCCTCCGGCTTATAATTTCGATTGTGTCCCATAAAGACCTCACTTCTCGCTGTTTAAATTTGCTTCTGCTGTAGGGCGTGACGACCCGACACGCCGAATGATGTTATATGCCGTACAAACACGCGGCGCGCCCAGTGGCCGCGCCCTACGCGCAAATTTGTATCAATAATCCAAGTTCAAGGCGTACTTGGCGTTCTCCTCAATCCATTCCTTCCGGGGCTCCACCTTCTCCCCCATGAGGATGGTGAAGATGTTGTCCGCCGCCACCGCGTCCTCCAGGGTGATCCGCCGCAGGGTGCGGGTCTCCGGGTTCATGGTGGTGTCCCACAGCTCGTGGGCATCCATCTCGCCCAGGCCTTTGAACCGGCTGATGTCAATCTTTACGTTGGGGTTGCCGCCCCGCATCTCCTCGGCGATCTTCTCCCGCTGGATGTCGTCATAGGCCACCCGGGTGGTCTTGCCCCGGGTCAGCTTGTACAGGGGCGGCACGGCGGAGTAGACGTAGCCCCGCTCAATCAGGGGACGCATATAGCGGAAAAAGAAGGTGAGCAGCAGGGTGCGGATATGGGCGCCGTCCACGTCGGCATCGGACATGATGATAATCTTGTGGTAGCGCAGCTTGTCAATGTTGAACTCCTCGCCTATGCCGGCGCCCAGGCCTATCACCAGAGGATAGAGCTTATCGTTGCCGTAGATCTTGTCCGCCCTGGCCTTCTCCACGTTGAGCATCTTGCCCCACATGGCCAGAATGGCCTGGAACCGGCTGTCCCGGCCGTCGATGGCGGAGCCCGCCGCAGAGTCGCCCTCCACGATATACAGTTCGCACAGAGCCGGGTCCCGCTCATTGCAGTCCTGGAGCTTATCCGGCATCTGGCCGGACTCCAGGGCGGTCTTGCGCCGGACGGACTCCCTGGCCTTGCGGGCGGCCTCCCGGGCCCGGCTGGCCATCAGGGCCTTGTCCAAAATGGCCTTGCCCACGGCGGGGTTCTCCTCCAGGAACTGCTCCAGCTTATCGCTGACCACGTTATTCACCAGGGTGCGCATTTCGCTGTTGCCCAGCTTTGCCTTGGTCTGGCCCTCGAACTGGGCTTCCGTCAGCTTCACGGAGATCACGCAGGTCAGGCCCTCCCGGCAGTCGTCGCCGGACACCTTGTCCTCGTCCTTCAGAATCTTCGTCTTTTTGCCGTAGGCGTTGAGCACGTTGGTCAGGGCCCGTTTCAAGCCCTCCTCGTGCATACCGCCCTCCGGAGTGTGGACGTTGTTGGCGAAGGAGACGATGATCTCATTATAGCTGTCCTCACAGTACTGCATGGCGATTTCCGCCATGGAATCCTCCTTGGAGCCCGCCATGTAGATGACCTGCTCGTGGAGGGGAGACTTGTTCTGGTTGATGAAGGTGACAAATTCCCGGATGCCCCCCTCGTAGTGCATGAACTCTTCCGTTTCATGTCCCAGGCGGCGGTCCGCAATGAAAATGCGCACCCCCGCGTTCAGGAACGCCTGTTCCCGCATCCGGCGGTGGAGGGTATCATAGTCGTATACGGTGTCGTCGAACATCTCCGGGTCCGGCTTGAACACAACCTCGGTGCCCGTCTTGTCGGTGGAGCCAACGACGGTCATTTCCTGGGTCATATTGCCCCGGGAGAACTTTACCTCATAAATCTGCCCGTTCTTGTAAACCCGGACCTCCATCCACTGGCTCAGCGCGTTGACCACGCTGCCGCCCACGCCGTGGAGGCCGCCGGAGACCTTATATCCGCCGCCGCCGAACTTGCCCCCGGCGTGGAGGACGGTATACACCACCTCCAGGGCCGGACGGCCGGTCTGGGCCTGGATGTCCACCGGGACGCCCCGGCCGTTGTCGGTGACCCGGATCGCGTCTCCCTCCAAAATCTCCACCGTGATATGGTCGCAGTAGCCCGCCAGGGCCTCGTCTATGGCGTTGTCCACAATCTCATACACCAGGTGATGCAACCCGGAGCTGGATGTGGACCCGATATACATGCCCGGGCGCTTGCGGACGGCCTCCAGGCCCTCCAGCACCTGAATTTCCGACGCGCCGTACTCGTGGTCGGTCTGGGTGGTGTTCAATTCATTTAATTCACTGCGTTCTTCTGCCATGATGTTCCTCCGCTAAGTCTGATTTATTCGATCTCGTCCCCGCCGTCCTCATCCGGGATGAAGTCCAGCCCATCCTCGTCGTGGAGGCTGAGGCCGTCCTTGCCCAGCAGTTCGGTGGCCCGCATGCGGCGGCGGTTTTTGGCCTCCTCCACGCTCTGGTGGATCAGCTCCTTCACCTCCCGGGGACGCTTCACATTTTTCAAATCCAAATGGGGCATGCTCTTGTCTGAGGAGTGGACGCACACCGTCCCCACCCCGAAAATCCGCTGTCCCAAGGTCATGGTGAGCTCCAGATCCTGCACCCGGTAGAGCAGCACCTCGTCCGCCCGCAGATTGAGAAAGCCGATCTCGCAGAACAGCCGGTCCTGGCTCAGCGAATAGCGGGTAAAGGACAGGGGCAGGCCCAGACGGCGCTTTCTGTCCTTCCACAGGTATTCAATCGGTTCCATAACGACCTCCTTCTTGATGACAAGCCCTATATGGGGAGATTACGGGACCCCCGGGCGGCCAGCGCCGCCGGAGAGAGGGGGGTGAGGTAGACCTTTGCCTCTTCGCCCCCGCCCTGCGTCAGCACAAAGGAGCGGGGCAGGTCCTCTCCCACGGGAAACACCCGCCCCTCCTGCTCCGCCCGCTCCAGAAAGCGGCGGGTCCGAAAGGACCAGGTGGTGTTGTCCAGATCAAAGATGCCGATAACGTCCTGGCTGGGCGCCATGACGTTTTGGCCTAAGTGAAGGTACACCTCCACACCTCCTTCCCGACCGGGGGCGTTCCTTTCTGCCCGTGCAGAAGGAAGAAACCGGCCGAAAACCCCACGCGCCGGAGACCTGGGTGGGCTCCTCTACGTGGAAAACAGAGTCCCATCCCTGACATAGAAGGCTTTTCCTTCTTTTAGACGCGCCAGCTTTTCTTCCTCACAGCAGGTGATGAACACCTGCCCGGAGGTGATGCGGTTGAGCACAAATTCCTGCCGCCGGTGGTCCAGCTCGCTGAGCACGTCGTCCAGCAGCAGAACCGGCCACTCGTCCGTCTCCTGCCGGAAGATATCCCGGGCCGCCAGCTTCAGTGCCAGCGCCGCCGTCCTGGTCTGGCCCTGGGAGGCGTAGGCCTTGGCGGCCTCCCCGTTGATCTCCACCGCCAGCTCATCCTTGTGAGGGCCGGACAAACAGGCTTTCGCCCCGATCTCCGCTTCCCGGCGTGCCTCCTGGTGAGCCATCAGCTGGGGCAGGAGGACCTTGGGCGGGGCCTCCGGGTCGTCCACGGTGGACACGGTCTCATACCGCAGCCCCAGCCGGTCCCGTCCCCCGGAGCAGTCGGCGTGTATAGGCGGGGCGGACTCCACCAGCCGTTTGACGAAGTGGGCCCGGTAGTGGACGATCACCGCCCCGCACTGGGCCATCCGCAGGGAAAAGTCGTCTAGAGCATCCAGCAGGGAGGGAAACTCCCCGCAGTCCTTCAGAATCCGGGTTTTATGCTGGTACAGCCGCTTATACTCCGCCAGGGCCTGGGCGTACCGGGGACGGAGCTGGCAGATGCAGCTGTCCAGAAACCGCCGCCGGGCATCCGCCCCCTCCCGGATCAGATACAAGTCCTCGGGACAAAACAACACTGTGTTTAATATGCCGGACAATTCACCCGCCGTTTTCAGCTTTACCCCGTTGGAGCGCAGCTGACGGCGGCTTCCCCGGTGCAGGTCCGCTTCCAGTGCCATGGACCGCCCCCGGCTGGTGACGTTGCCCTTGAGAAAGGCGTGGTCCGAGCCGTGCCGAATCAGCTCCCGGTCATACCGGGCCCGGTGAGAGGAGGCGGAGGACAGATAGGCCACGGCCTCCAGCAGATTGGTCTTGCCCTGGGCGTTTTCACCCACGATCACGTTGACGCCGGGATGGAACCGGGCTTCCCCATGGACGTAGTTTCGGAAACAGTCCAGGGATATCTGGTCCACGGTCATTCCACTACCAGGGTCAGGCCGGGCAATTCAGCACGGTCCCCAGGGCGCAGCTTCCTGCCCCGCATGGTGCAGACCTCGCCGTTTACCTTGACCTCTCCCTCCTGAATGGCCACCTTGGCCGCTCCGCCGGTCTCTGCCGCCCCGGCGAATTTCAGCAATGCGTCCAGTTTAATATACTCTGTGTCGATTTTGATGTGCTCCTCTTTCATGGTAATCTCCTTGGTCACCTTATTGTCACGCTTCACAGGCGGCTGGCCGCTGGGCCGGCGCTTCTTATTCCGACGCCCGCAGCCGTACCGGCAGTACCATATATAAGAAGTTGTCCGGCTCGCCCGCCTGGGGCAGAATCAGGCAGGGGGAGGTGGCTGTGTTCAGCTCCAGGCGCACCCGCTGGGCGGGGGCGGCCTTCACCGCGTCCATGAGAAAACGGTTGTTAAAGCCGATCTCCAGCCCTTTGCCGTCCCCGTCAATGGGGCAGGAGTCGAAGGCGGAGCCCATGGCGGTTTTGGAGGTGATGGACAGCACACCGTCATCGAACTTGCACCGCAGGGGGCTTTTCAGCTTGTCGTTGATGATGAGGGAGGCGCGGTCAATGGACCGCTGGAGGTCGGCGGCCTCCGCTTCCAGCACGATGGCGTTATTCTGGGGGATGGTCTGACGGTAGTTGAGGAATTCCCCCTCCAGCCGTCTGGCCACCAGCAGGGTGCCGCCGACCTGAAAGGTGACGTGGCGGTCTCCCTGGGTGACCGTCACCGGCTCGTCGGAGTCGGCGCAGATTTTCTCCACCTCTTTCAGCGCCGCCCCGGGGACCACAAAGGACAGCTTTTCCGCTCCCTCCTGGCTCAGCAGCTTCTCCCGGCGCAGGGCCAGCCGGTAACCGTCCACCGCCACCATGGTCAGCTCCTGGCCGGAGGCTTCAAAAAGGGCCCCCGTGTGGATAGGACGGCTCTCGTTGTCGCTGACGGCAAAGATGGTCTGGCTGATCATGGACCGCAGGTTCCCTTGGGTAATGTCGAGGCCGTTTCCGTCGTCCACGGAGGGCAGGTCGGGGAAGTCCTCATCGCTGCTGCCCATAATGTCGTAGGAGGTGGGGCCCCCTTGAATGTGGACGGAAAAGCCCTCGGTGGAGATGGATACCACGTCGTCGGGCATACGGCGGAGGATCTCTCCAAATAGCCGTGCGGACAGCACGATGGCCCCGCCGTCCGCCACCTCTGCGGGCACCTTGGTAACAATGCCGGTTTCCAGGTTGTAGCCGCTGAGACACAGTCCGTCCATATCCGCCTCGATGAGCACACCTTCCAGGGCTTGAATGGAGCTTTTGGCTGCCACTACTCGGCCTGCGGTGGTAACGGCGGTCTGTAGGATGGCTTTTTCACAGGAAAATTTCATAGGGCGCTTCCTTTCTCCCTCCTCCGCAAGGAGAGGAAGGGTTTAAAATGACGTAGTAGTTCGTAGGGGGCGCGGAAGCTGTGGAAAACTTGGAAAAGCAGGGAATTTCAAGGCTTTGCCCGTCCACAGCGCCCTCCACAGAATTTCCACAGCCCTCACAGGGTCCGTCCGCCCTCCTGGTCTCTCCACAGGCTTCCACACCACAGCCCGCAGAAATGTGGAAGCTTGGGGAAAAAAACATGAGGCCGAAGGGCCTGTGGTTTAATAGGCGGAGTTCACCGCGTTGGTGATGTCCCGGATGATCTCCATCAGCTCGGGCTGGGTTTTCATCATCTTCTCCACCCGGTTGATGGAATTGAGGACGGTGGAGTGGTGACGGCCTCCGAACTGCTGGCCGATCTCCGCCAGGGACAGCTGAGTCATTTCCCGGATGATGTACATGGCCACATTTCTGGCGGTGCTGATCTCTTTATTCTGGCTTTGGCCGATGATGGCGGTGGCGTCCAGCTCGTAGAACCGGGCCACCTCCTGAATGATGGTTTCGGCGGAGGGCAGGAAGTTTTCCTTGGCCCGGAGGATGTCCCGAACCGCCCGGATGGTGGTTTCCACGTCCACCTGGGCCCCCATCAGCTCCTGGAAAGCCATGATTTTGTTGACCACGCCCTCGATCTGCCGCACGTTGGAGGTGATGTTCTCCGCCACGTAGGACAGCACCGGGTCTGGCAGGGAGATCCCCCGTTCCAGGGCCTTGTTCTTCAGCAGGGCCACCCGGGTCTCATAGTCCGGGGGCTGGATATCGGCGGGGAGGCCCTGTTCAAACCGGGTTTTCAGCCGCTGTTCCAGCCGCAGCATCTCGTGGGGAGGGCGGTCGGAGGTGAACACAATCTGTTTTTTCTGCTCGTACAGGGTATTAAAGGTGTGGAACAGCTCCTCTTCGCTGGAATCCTTTCCTGCGATGAACTGTACGTCGTCCATGAGGAACAGGTCCACCTGGCGGTACTTGTCCCGGAATCCCTGCATGTCGATGCCCCGGCGCAGGTTGCCGATGAGCTCGTTCACAAAGTCCTCGCTCTGGACGTACATGATCCGGCACCCCGGCCTGTTCCGCCCCACCCGGTTGGCGATGGCGTGGAGCAGGTGAGTCTTGCCCAGCCCGGACTGACCGTAGATGAACAAAGGGTTGTAAGCTCCTCCGGGCTCCTCCGCCACCTTCTGGGCGGCGGTAAAGGCGAACCGGTTGGTGGAGCCCACCACGAACCGCTCGAAGGTGTAGCGGTCGGATTCGTCCCCGGAGGGGGACGGAACGGCGGCCTGCTGGGTGTAGACCTCCCGCTCCTCCGGGAGCAGAAGGGCCACGTCCACGTCAAAGGAGAACAGCTCCTTCAGCGCCCCTTCCACCCCGGACTGAAACCGGGTGCGGATGATGTTCCGCTTGAAGTCGGTGGGCACGCACAGCACCAGCCGGGTGTCCTCCAGGGCGACTGCCTCCACATCGCCGAACCAGGTCTCGATGGAAACGGCCGTCATGCTGCCCTCCATCAGGCTTTTTACTTTTTCCCACACATCGGCGGCGGATTTCATGGGCGGCAGCCTCCTAAATGTTCTGATATCGTAACTAATCAATTATACCAAAAAAGGAAGCGGCGTACAAGGGTTTTTCACCATTCTTTTATATAATAGTATCCCGGGAGGGACCCTTTTTTTTGACAAAACGGGCACAGGGCGAAAAAAAGACACAATATCTTGTGTCCGGCGGGGAGGAAAAGAATATTGCCGATTTTTTGTTGACAGCGGGAATAAATCAAGGTATAATCACAAGAAGCGTGAATTACGCGCGATATTTGCCAACCGCGCCTGACACAGGCGTTGTGGAACGCGCCGCCCCGGGCAGGGAGGCGCGCAAAATCGTACAGGAGGTGTTCCCGCATGAAGCGTACCTATCAGCCCAAAAAGCGTCAGCGCTCCAAGGTCCACGGCTTCCGCAAGCGCATGGCTACCAGCAACGGCCGCAAGGTCCTCGCCCGCCGCCGCGCCAAGGGCCGCGTCCGCCTGAGCCACTGATGGCGCACACATCGGGATAACGATACGACCGGGGCGCGGGAGTTTTTCCCTCGCCCCTGCGTCTGTTTCCATGATATCCTGATGTGATGTGCAGGGGAGGGGACCGCCCCTCCCGCAAAACAGGACGGGTCCCTCAGGACGGGAGGGCTTTGCCTCTTTCCTGCGAAGGATCGCGTCTGTTTCAGTGGAGGGCCGTATGAAGAAAACAGTTTCCCTCAAAGAAAACCACCTGTTCCGCCGGGCCTATAACCGGGGCAAAACCGCTGTCGACAGCCGTTTGGCCCTCTATGTCCGGGGCAACGGACGGCGGGACAACCGGCTGGGCCTGACCGTGTCCACCAAGGTGGGCCACGCCGTGGTGCGCAATCGGGTGCGCCGCCGCCTGCGGGAGATCTACCGCCTCCACGAGGACCAGCTGGCGGGGGGCCGGGACGTGGTGGTGGTGGCCCGGGTGCGGGCGGCCTCCAGCGATTACCGCCAGCTGGAGAAGTCCTTTTTGAGGCTGGCGGACAAGCTGGAGCTGCTGAAAAAGGAAGGGTCCAAGTGAAAAAGCTGCTGCTGGCCCTCATCCGCTGGTACAGGCGGGACATCTCCCCCTGCCGCCCGCCCTGCTGCCGGTTTATCCCCACCTGCTCCACCTATGCCCTGGAGGCGGTGGAGGTCCACGGCGCGGTGAAGGGCGGGGCGCTGGCCCTGTGGCGGGTTCTGCGCTGCCATCCCTTCCACAGGGACAAGGACTTCATCTACGACCCCGTACCACCCAAGAAAATCAAACGAATTTAGGAGGCCAAACATGGATATTTGGCAAATCCTCATGACGCCGTTCAGCTGGCTGCTCAAGCTGTTCTGCGGCGTGTTCAACAGCTATGGCATCGCCCTGTTCCTGTTCACCATCGTGGTCAAGATCGTGCTGTTCCCCGCCCAGCTGAAGGCCAAGAAGAGCACGATTAAGATGAACGTGCTCAACGCCCAGGTTCAGGAGATCCAGAAGCGCTGCGGAAACGACAAGGAGCGCTACAACCAGGAGGTTCAGAAGTTCTACGCCGAGAACAACGCCAATCCCATGGGAGGCTGCGGCTGGCAGCTGATCCCCATCGCGGTGCTGTACCCCCTGTACGCCATCATCCGCCGCCCCCTGAAGTACATGATGTGGCTGACGGAGGACGCGGTGAAGGCGGTGGCCAACGCCGTGGGCTGGACCGCCAAAATGGGGAGCGAATTCACCGTGGCCGGGTCCAATGAGCTGCTGCTGGCCCCCATGCTCAACGCGGGCAACCTGGAGGCCGCCAAGGCCGCCGCCGCGGCCACCGGCGCGTCCGCCGCCAGCATGTTCATCATCAATTTTGACTTCTTCGGCATCGACCTGTCCCAGGTGCCCCAGCTCATGTTCTGGAAGGAAGGGCTGGACTGGGCCCACATCGGACTGTTCCTGCTGCCCGTCATCTCCGCCGGGGTGTCGGTGTTGTCCATGCTGGTCACCCAGAAAACCAACCAGATGAACAGGGACCAGCCCGCCCCCAAAATGAATCTGTCCATGATGCTGGTGGCCCCCCTGATGTCCTTGTGGATCGGCTTCGCCCTTCCCGCCGGTATGTGTATTTACTGGATCGCCAACTCTCTGCTGGGCATGGTGCAGGAGGTCATCTGCGGGGCCCTGCTCCGCAAGGACTACGAGGCCGCCCAGAAGGAGATGGAGGAGCAGGCCGCCAAGGCCAAGGAGGCCGAAAAGGAGCGCCGCCGCATCGCCGCTGAGAAGAAAGCCGCCGCCATCGCCGCCGGCAAGGACCCCAAGAAGGCCCACCAGAAGAAAAACAAGGAGCCGGGGGTGGACCTGTCCGCCAGCCGGGAGGGCCTGCGGGCCTACGCCCGGGGCCGCGCCTACGACCCCAACCGCTACCCCGTCACCCCCTACTGGGACCCCAACGGCCCCGCCAAGCCCGCTGAGGAGGAGCCCACAGAGCTCACCGAGGAGGAAAAGGCCATCGTGGCTGAGTCCAACCCGGAGCTGGCCGCCCAGGCGGAGAAAGCCAAAGCCCAGGAATCCGCCAAGCCCGCTGAGGAGCCTGCGGCCGGGGATTATGAAGAGGCCTACGCCGAGGACGAAGAGCAGTAAGCATCCCTGTTAAGACGCCCGGGAGGGAAAAGCCCCTCCCCTACATTGACAAAAGGAGTGCAGTTTCGTGCTGAAATACATGGAATTCACCGCCAAAACCGAGGATGAGGCCATCGCCAAGGGTCTGGCCTATCTGGGCATGGACCGGGACGATGTGTCCGTGGAGATCCTGGACCGGGGCAGGACCGGCTTTTTGGGGATCGGCTCGGTGCCCGCCAAGGTGAAGCTCACCTATGAGGCCCCCGACGAGCCGAAGCAGGAGCCCATTCCCGAGCCCCCGGCGGAGGTCAGGCCCGCCCCCGAGGCCAAGCCCCAGAAGCCCGTCCCGCTCAAGGCCCCCCGCCCCGCGCCCAAGCCTCAGCCCGCGCCCAAGGCGGACAAACCGGCCCCCGCTCCGAAGCCCGCCCCGAAGGGGAAGGCGGTGGACGACGACGTGGCCGGCGCTATCGTGAAGTTCCAGACCGGCCTGTTTGAGCACATGGGGGTGGAGGCCGTCCCCGTGGTCACACGGGAGGGTGAAACCTATCAGGTGGTGCTGGAGGGGGAGAATATGGGCGCTCTCATCGGCCACCGGGGGGAGACTCTGGACGCGATCCAGCAGCTCACCGGCTACGCCGTCAACAAGGGCCGCAGCCACCGGGTCCGCATCCATGTGGATGCCGAGGGCTACCGGGCTCGCCGGGAGGAGTCCCTGAACCGCTTGGCCCGCAAGACGGCGGGCAAGGTGGTGAAGTACCGCCGGAACATCACATTGGAGGCCATGAATGCCTACGAGCGCCACGTGATCCACACCGCCCTCCAGGATTACCCCGGCGTGTCCACCTTCTCCACCGGCACCGAGCCCAACCGCCGGACCGTGGTGGCCTACGATCCCGGGAAGATGTAACCTGCTTTTCTCCTACTTTTTCTTTGTAAAGAAAAAGTAGGCAAAAAGAAACTTTTAGACCGTTACGAGAATGGACATAGACCGTCACGTGTTCGCTCGGTAACGAAAGTGGATCAAAAAAGCAGAAAATTATTATAATATTGTCTCAAGGCCGGGCGGAAACAGATCAGGTTTTTGCCCGGCCTCGAAGGTATCAGGGTGAAATAGAGGGGAGTTCAAAAGTTTCTTTTTTCGCTTCCTTTTTTCTTTTCAAAGAAAAAAGGAAGAAAAAACAAGGAGGGATGAACATGGAAATCAGCGTGCTTCGTCTGGGGCAGATCGGCACCAACTGTTATATTTTCCGCCGGGAGGGCGGGTACAAGTGCGGCGTCGTGGACCCCGGCGACCAGGGGGAGCAGGTGGCCCGGTGGCTGGTGGACAAGGGGCTGGAGGCGGAGACAGTGTTCCTCACCCACGGCCACTTTGACCACATCTTGGGCATACCCGGCCTGCGGGAGGAGTGGCCGGACCTGCCCGTCTACTGCCACCCCGCCGACTGGGGCCAGGGGGACACCACCGGCATGTTCGGTCAGCCCGTCCCCACCGTCCGCTCCTTTGGGGACATCACCCCCTATCAGGAGGGGGACGTGGTGGAAATGGACGGGATCAAAATTGAGGTGCTGGAGACCCCCGGCCACACCCCCGGCTCGGTGACCCTGCGGGCGGAGGACGTGCTCTTCACTGGGGACACCCTGTTTGCCGGGTCCATGGGCCGCACCGACTTTGAGGGCGGGGACGGGGAGGCCATGGCGGCGTCCCTGCGGCGGCTGGCCCGGCTGGAGGGGGACTATCAGGTGCTCCCCGGCCACGAGGGGCGGACTACCCTGGAGCGGGAGCGGCAGACCAACTACTGTGTCCGGGCGGCTCTGAGGGACTGAAATGAAGCTTTGGCTGCGGGAGGAAAACTGGCCCTGGAGCCCGGAAAAATACCGCTTTCCCACCGAACAGATGCTGCTCACCCTCTTTCCCGGTCAGCGGCCCGAGTACCCGGAGAGCCTGTCCCCAGAGGAGGACGGGGTAACCATCACCCTGCGCCGGGGGCCGGAGCTGGCCCAGGTCAGCGCCCTGGTGAGGCTGGGGGAGAGGCAGGGCCAGGGTGAGGCCGATTTTCCGGCGCAGGAGCTGGACCGCCAGTGGGAGCAGGTGTACCACACCCTGTCCCACGCCCTGAAGCAGGCCTTTTATCAGGCGGGAACCGCCCTGCTGGGCCATGAGTTGCCCTGGGGCTCGCTGACGGGAGTGCGGCCGGTGAAGCTGCCCACCCGGGCCCTGCTGGCAGGAAAAACGCTGGAAGAGGCGGAGCGGGAGCTAAAAGAGGTCTACCGGGTGTCCCCGCCCCGGGCGGCGCTGGCGGCGGAGTGCGCCCAGGCGGCCCTTGATGTCCAGCGGGGGATGGATGGGGACAGTCTGGCCCTCTATATTGGAATCCCCTTCTGCCCCACCCGGTGCGCCTACTGCTCCTTCATCTCCGCCGATGTGAAGGGCTCCCTGTCCCTGGTGGAGCCCTATGTGGACGCCCTGTGCAGGGAAATACGGCTGGCGGGGGAGCTCCTTCGACAGGAGGGCCTGCACATCTCCTGCGCCTATATGGGGGGCGGCACCCCCACCACTCTGAGCGCGGAGCAGCTGGACCGGCTGCTGTCCGCTGTGGAAGATTTTCTTCCCATGGAGCGGTGCGCCGAGTTCACCGTGGAGGCGGGACGGCCGGACACCATCACCCCGGACAAGCTGGAGACGCTGAAAAAACACGGGGTCCACCGCATCTCCATCAACCCCCAGACCATGGAGGGCCATGTCCTGCGGGCCATGGGCCGGGCCCATACCCCGGCGGAGATTGTGGAAGCCATGGCCATGGCGAAGGAGCGTTTCGGCGGGCTGGTGAACATGGACCTGATCGCCGGACTGCCCGCCGACAGCCTGGAGGGCTTTGGACGCACCCTGGACCAGGTGCTGGACATGGACCCGGCAAACGTCACCGTCCACACCTTGGCCCTGAAAAAGGGGTCCCGGCTCATTGAGGAGGGCGGGGAGCTGCCCGCCCCGGAGACGGTGGAGGCTATGCTGGAGCTGGCCTCGGCCCGCCTGCGGGGGGCGGGGCACGCCCCCTACTACCTCTACCGGCAGAAGTATATGTCCGGGTCCTTTGAGAACGTGGGCTGGACCCGGCCGGGGGGCCTGTGCGCCTACAACATCGTGATGATGGAGGAGCTTCAGACGGTGCTGTCCCTGGGGGCCGGAGGGATCACCAAGCTGGTGGACCCGGACCGGCGGAAAATCCTCCGGCTGAACAACCCAAAGTACGCCAAAGAGTATCTGGACAGCTGGGACAAGGTGGCGGAGAGCAAAAGGGCCGCCGCCCGGTTCCAGGGGGAGCTGGCCCGCCGGAGCCGGTGAACATCCGGACATAAAAAAGGAAGCGCCGGGCGGCGCTTCCTTTTTTATCAGGGTTATTACTTCTTGGTGAAGGTCATGGGATACAGGCCCACCAGCTCGCCGTCGTCCACACCCTCGCCGGTGAGGGTCAGGGTGGAGCCCTCCAGCTCATAGGGCTCCACGCCTGTGCCGTCGCCGTCGGTCATGTAGATCATTCCGCCCTTGGCCTGGAAGGTGCCGCTGCTCTCCATCTCGCCCAGGGAGGACATCATGTCCTCCTTGCTGAACAGCTGGTCCATGAAATCGTCCATGGTGAGGCCCATGGCGGACAGCGCCTCATCCACGGTCATCTCCTGGCCGCTCTCGGCGATCAGATCCTCAAAGTAACGGGTGGCGCCCTCCTTGAAGTCCGCAAGGATGTTGTCCAGGCTCTGGCCCATTGCGGCCTCGTCCACAGCCAGCTTGTATGTATCGTCCTCGTTGAAGGTCAGAGCCAGCTTAATGGAAAAGTCCTTGATGGTGAAGTACTGCATGAGCTCCTGATCGCTGCCCATACCGGCCTCCATCTGCTCGTTGACCATGTCGGTCAGGTTCAGGCTGGATTCCCAGGTGCCCACGAGGGCCTTTTTGTCCCCGCCGCCGCAGCCGGAGCACATCAGCAGCAGAGCGCACATCATGCTGAGGCAGGCCAGAAGGGACAGGCTTTTTCTTACTTTTTTGTTTTTCATCATTTCCCGATCCTCTTTTCAGAAATAGTTCTTGACAGGCCGGTCATCCGTATCCGCCATGATCCGCGAAAGCCGCGCACTTGCGGTACATTGTGCCGGGTGTGTCAGAGCTATTTTACTACCTGCCTATGGGCTTTGTCAATCAGGGATAATAGGGGAAATATTATTCACTCACCCCTTGACAGTGTACAAATTGGCTGATATACTACTATAGCCGCTTTGAATGGGTAGAAACGCGAAGAAGCGGACAGCGAACGAGCTTGGAGCAAAGCGAGGCCGGCGGCCGGGGCGCACAGCGCCCGCAGACCGGGCCCAGGCGGAGCAAAAGCAAGTGAGCGTCTCGGCGCGATAACAAGTGGGGACTTATCCCCCGCCCCCGACAGCGAGCCCGTAATAAAGGAAAGGAGTGCAGATATGCACGCGATCATCGAGACCGGCGGCAAGCAGTACAAGGTGGCTGAGGGCGATACCCTCTACATCGAGAAGCTGAACGTGGAAGCCGGCGACACCGTCACCTTTGACAAGGTGCTGGCCGTACTGGACGGCGATAACGCCAAATTCGGAGCTCCCGCAGTGGACGGCGCTTCCGTCACCGCCAATGTGGTGAAGAACGGCAAGGGCAAGAAGGTGCTGGTGTTCAAGTACAAGCCCAAGAAGAACTACCGCCGCCGTCAGGGCCATCGCCAGCCCTACACCAAGGTGGAGATCACTAAGGTCAACGCCTGAGGGAACCGGCTGTGACCACCGTTACCTTCCACAGCGGGTCCGGCCGCATTGACGGCTTCCTGGTGGAGGGGCACAGCGGGTACGGCGAGGCGGGATCAGATATCGTCTGCGCCGCTGTGTCCGCCGTCGTGGGGCTCACCGAGTGCACCATCAACGAGGTGCTGGGCCTGGGGGCTCCGGTGAAGGTCCAGGAAAAGGACACCCGCATTTCCCTCAAGCTCCCCGGCGGGCTGAGCGGGGAGAACGAATATACCTGTCAGAACCTGCTGGCGGGTATGATGGTCTACCTGCAAGCCATGGGGTCGGAATATCCCGAAAATCTCATCGTCCTCATGGATGACGATGACGACGAGCAGGACTGAGGTCCTCAACCTTTGACAGAAAGGACGGAAACGACTATGCTGAAGCTCAATATCCAGTTTTTCGCCCATAAAAAGGGCGGCGGCTCCACCAAGAACGGCCGTGACTCCCAGGCCAAGCGCCTGGGCGTGAAGCGGGCCGACGGCCAGTTTGTGCTGGCGGGCAACATCCTGGTGCGCCAGCGCGGCACCCATATCCACCCCGGCGTCAACGTGGGCAAGGGCAGTGACGATACCCTGTTTGCCCTCAAGGACGGCAAGGTGAAGTTTGAGCGCCTGGGCAAGGACCGCAAGCAGGTTTCCATTGTGGAGATCGCGCAGTAAGATTGCCTGAAAGAGCCGCAAACGGGGGACCGTTTGCGGCTTTTTTGCGGGAAACGAAGGAATATTCTTTTTCTTTGAAAAGAAAAAGAATCAAAAAGAAACTTTTAAACTATTTCCAGCCAAAATTGCACCATAATATGGGAGATGCCTGAAATACTATTTTGTGGTGGAATAGATTCTCTTTCTTCCAGTAGAAGTAGTTTAAAGTTTCTTTTTTTGCTTCTTTTTTTCTTTTCAAAGAAAAAAAGAAGGACCTTATAAACGATAGGAGGTCATTATGGCCAGCAATCAATTTATTGACACCGCCCGCATCACCGTCCGGGCGGGCGCGGGCGGCGGCGGGGCGGTGGCTTTCCACCGGGAGAAGTACGTGGCCGCCGGCGGCCCTGACGGCGGAGACGGCGGCCGGGGCGGGGATATCATCCTGCGGGTAGATCCCCATATGTCCACGCTGATGGATTTTCGCTACAAGCGCAAGTACACCGCCGAGAACGGTAAGGACGGCCAGGGCAAGCGGTGCTCCGGCAAGGATGGGAACGATCTGGTGATCCGGGTGCCCAAGGGCACCGTGGTCCGGGATTTGGAGACGAAAGAGATCATCTGCGACATGTCCGGCCAGGAGGACTTTGTCCTGGCAAAGGGAGGCAACGGCGGCTGGGGCAACCAGCATTTCGCCACCCCCACCCGCCAGGTTCCCCGGTTCGCCAAGGCGGGCCTGCCGGGGCAGTACCGAGAAGTGCTGCTGGAACTGAAGCTGCTGGCTGACGTGGGGCTGGTGGGCTTCCCCAACGTGGGCAAGTCCACCCTCCTGAGCGTGGTCACCCGGGCCCAGCCCAAGATTGCCAACTACCATTTTACCACCCTCTCCCCCAACCTGGGGGTGGTGGCGGTGGACGAGAACACGTCTTTCGTGCTGGCCGACATCCCCGGTATCATCGAGGGGGCCGCCGACGGCGCGGGGCTGGGCCATGACTTCCTCCGCCATGTGGACCGCTGCCGCCTGCTCATCCACGTGGTGGATGTGTCCGGCTCCGAGGGCCGGGACCCGGTGGCCGACTTCGACGCCATCTGTGAGGAGCTCCAGCGCTGGTCTCCCGAGCTGGCCTCCCGGCGGATGCTGGTGGCCGCCAACAAGGTGGACATTATGGAGGACCCTGAGCTGCTGTCCAGACTGCGCACCCATGTGGAGGCCAAGGGCTGTCCCCTGTTTGAGATGTCCGCCGCCACCCACCAGGGCACCCGGGAGCTGATGTTTGCCGCCGCCCAGGAGCTGTCCACCCTGCCCCCGGTCATCGTCTACGAGCCCACCTACGTGGAGCGGCCCGCGGAGGTGGACACCTCGGAGTCCCTGGACATCCAGAGGGACGAGGACGGCGTCTGGCTGGTGGACGGCCCTTGGCTGCGTCAGCTCATGGCCAACGTCAACTTCTCCGACTACGAGAGCCGAAACTGGTTCGAGCGGAAGCTGCGGGACGCCGGGGTGTACCAGCAGCTGGAGGACCTGGGGGTCCAGGACGGGGACGCCGTGTGCCTCTACAATTTGGAGTTTGAGTACCAGAGGTAAGTTCAAGGGCCTTACTTTTTCTTTGAAAAGAAAAAGTAAGCAAAAAGAAACTTTTAGGGGCCTGTCCATTCGGACAGGCCCTCTTTTATCCTTTTGGCATGCTGATGGGATAGGCCCAGCCCAGAATCAGGTGGTGGGGATAAGTGATCCATTCGCCGTCCAAGGTGTGGTGAGAGTAAACGCCGTTTTCATAGGCAAAAAAGTCAAACGCAACCTCATTCATGACAGGGTCATAGAATTTGAGCAGGACATAACGGGCGTTCTCCGGCGGCGTATCGGGAGAACGCCAAGGTATGATGGTGACCTCGTCCATGCTCTCTATCCCCAAGATATCCATCAGCTCCTGCTCCCGGCTTGCGTCATATAAAAGCTGCTCCGTGCCGTCCCATATCCGATTGCAATTCCCACCTCAAAACAAGTTTAAATCATTTTGATCTGAAAGTCAATAGAGCAAAATGTTTTATCTATACTTTGTGTATACTTTCAATTTGGAAGGAGTACACAAATGGTGTATAGAAGAATCCGCGATCTGAGGGAAGATTCAGACTTGAAACAGGCGGCCCTTGCAAAATATTTGAACTGCACACAAGTTTGTTATTCACAGTATGAACTTGGAAAACGGGACATTCCCACAGATGTTTTAATCAAACTGGCCGACTATTATGGAACAAGCATAGATTATCTTTTGGGGCGCACAGATGTAAAGAAGCCATACCCTGCCGCAAAACACTGATATGTGGCCCTGTCCGAATGGACAGGGCCGTAAAAGTTTCTTTTTTCGCTTCCTTTTTTCTTTTCAAAGAAAAAAGGAAGGCCCTTTCATTGTTCGTTGAGCCGCGCCTCCAGCTTGGAGTACACGATTTTTTGACTGCTGTACAGCGAATACCGCCCGCTGACCAGGAAGCTGAGGGCGCAGGCCAGGGCGAAGAACAGCAGTCCGTCCCCGCCGAACAGCTCGATGGCCAGGAAGATGGAGGCCAGGGGGCAGTTTACCACTCCGCAGAACAGGGCGATCATGGAAATGGCCGCCCCAAAGGCCGGGTCCAGTCCGAAAAGCGGCCCCGCAGCACAGCCGAAAGTGGAGCCGATGAATAGGGTTGGGACGATCTCCCCGCCCCGGAAGCCCGCCCCCAGGGTGAGGGCGGTGAACAGCATCTTCCACAAAAAGGCCCAGGGGACATGGACCTGTCCCTCTACCGCCAGCTCAATGATGTGTCCGCCCGCGCCGTTGTAGTCGCCGCTGCCCTCCGCCAGGGTGAGAACAATGACCAGCGCCGCCCCCGCCAGCGCCCGCAGGTACTGGTTGGGGATGTATTTTTTATAGAGATGGCCAGATTCGTGCATCAGCACGCAGAAGGCGATGGACACCAGCGCCGCAAGAACAGCCAGACCGCCGCACTGGAGCAGGGAGGCGGGCCCCATCTGGGGCAGGCCCCCCAGGTGGTACGCCTCGGCGGGCAGGCCCAGCGCCCGGGGGATGGAGTTGGCGACGAGGGCGGACAGCAGGCAGGGAAACAGGGCGGCGTAGCGGAAATGACCCACGTTCACCACCTCCATGGCGAACACGGTGGCGGTGAGGGGGGTGCCAAACAGGGCGGAGAACAGCCCCGCCATGCCACACTGAATGATGGTGTTGGTGTTTCGGTCCCCCAGCCGGAGCAGCCGCCCGATCCAGGCGGAAATGCTGCCGCCGATCTGTAACGCGGCCCCCTCCCGCCCGGCGCTGCCGCCGGTGAGGTGGGTGAGCACCGACCCCAGAAAGATCAGCGGGGCCAGCCGCGCCGGAGGGCGTTCCCCGCCCCGGACGCTGGCAATGATCTGGTTGGTGCCGCTGTCGTTTTCCATTCCGGCGGCCCGGTAGGCCCAGACGATGACCAGGCCCGCCAGAGGCATACAGTACAGCAGCCAGGGGTGGGTCCCCCGCAGGGCCGTGGCCTGGGCCACGCACCAGGTAAAGGCCGCCCCCGCCAGACCGCAGGCCGTCCCCGCCGCCCCCGCCAGCAGCAGCCACTGGCACAAGGTCCGGAGGGTGGGCAGGATGGCGTTCAGCCGCGCCTTGAGTTTTTCTGTCATAGGGAGCTCTCCCCTCTCTCAAAATTCACCGACTCAATTATACCAGCCCTGTCAAGGCGGTGGAAATTCCCGATTTATGGGAAAAGGCGGATGAAATTACCCGGTACTTGCCATTTTGACAAAGCTGTTGGAAAAAAGTTTGAAAAAATTTTCACAATAGCTCTTCCCTTTGGCGTGCCGTTAGAGTATAATAAGACCGCGAGACCCAATCACCACCATAATTATATTAAGGAGTGATACCAATGAGCATCAAAGTAGGTATTAACGGTTTTGGCCGCATCGGCCGCATGGTCTTCCGCGCCAGCGTGAACCATCCCGAGATCGAGATCGTGGGCATCAACGACCTGTGCCCCGCCGACTACCTGGCCTATATGCTGAAGTATGACACCATGCACGGCCAGTTCAACGGCGAGGTTTCCGCCACTGAGAACGCCATCGTGGTCAACGGCAAGTCCATCCCCATCTTCGCCGAGCGCGACCCCAAGAACATCCCCTGGGGCAAGCTGGAGGCTGAGTACGTGGTGGAGTCCACCGGCCTGTTCCTGACCCAGGAGAAGGCCCAGGCCCACATTGACGCCGGCGCCAAGAAGGTGGTCATGTCCGCCCCCTCCAAGGACAGCACTCCCATGTTCGTGTGCGGCGTCAACCTGGACGCCTACACCCCCGACATGAAGTTTGTGTCCAACGCCTCCTGCACCACCAACTGCCTGGCCCCCATCGCCAAGGTGCTGAACGATAACTTCGGCATCACCGACGGCCTGATGACCACCGTGCACTCCACCACCGCTACCCAGAAGACCGTTGACGGCCCCTCCATGAAGGATTGGCGCGGCGGCCGCGCCGCTTCCGGCAACATCATTCCCTCCTCCACCGGCGCCGCCAAGGCCGTGGGCAAGGTGATCCCCGCCCTGAACGGCAAGCTGACCGGCATGTCCATGCGCGTTCCCACTCTGGACGTGTCCGTGGTTGACCTGACCGTCAATCTGGCCAAGCCCGCCAAGTACGAGGAGATCTGCGCCGCCATGAAGAAGGCCTCTGAGGGTGAGCTGAAGGGCATCCTGGGCTACACCGACGAGGACGTGGTGTCCAGCGACTTCCTGGGCGATCCCCGCACCTCCATCTTCGACGCCAAGGCCGGCATCGCTCTGACCGACACCTTCGTGAAGGTGGTGTCCTGGTACGACAACGAGATGGGCTACTCTAACAAGGTGCTGGAGCTCATCAAGCACATGTACTCCGTGGACCACAAGTAATTGCGGTCAAAACCGTTATGAAAAAGCGCCCTTCCCAGCTGGGAGGGGCGCTTTTGTTTATTCTGATCTTTCCTCAATTTCCTGCTCAATTTTTCCGACCAATTCGCTGGGGCGCATGTTAAGAGCCAAAGCAATTCGCCATATGGTTTCAAAATTTGCCTGTTTTCTCCCGTTTTCAATCATTGTTAAGTGTGTGCGTGCAATTCCGGCAAGGCCGCTCAAGACATCCTGGGATAAGCCCTTTGCGTTTCTCAATTTGCGGATTGCGCATCCTATCGCTATATTATCAAATTGCACGTCATCACCTCTCCCATGCCCTTTGTAGTGTATGGGAGAAATCAAGAATTATAGTCTATTATCGTAGACAACTGCTTGTTTTTATGCTACAATGATTGATATGCGAAAGGAGGTGCAAACCGTGAAGGATGGAATACGAAAAACCGGAGTTGAGGCTTCTCAACTCCGGCTCTATACTTAGTCCTCTAAAGTCTTTTGCAGATTTTCGACGATCTTCTCCATCTTCGAGGCCCTCTTCGCCTCATCCGTCTCGGTCTGGAGCTCCTTGATATCGTCCAGGATAAAACGAATGAACGCCTTGAATTGGCTGTCGGTCTGTCCCATCCCCGCGACCTCCTTTCGCTATTGAATCTGATAATCCTTGCCGAACTGCAAATCGGTGTACCGGCGGGTGGCGTCCGGGTCCAGCTCAAATTCCTCCTGGGGGGTGAGGGGCCGCCCCTCCCCCTCTTCCTGGGCCTCGCCCATGGGAAGCATGCCCTCCGGCATGGGGGGCACGTCATCGTCTGGACCCACCGCCACCACCCGGCGGGTGGCGGCCTGCTGGCGCTCCTGCTCCTCCTGGAGGGCCTGGGCGTCCAGGGCGGCCTTGATCTCGGCGGAGGGATCGTTTTCCACGGCGGCCGCCGCCTCCGGCGGCACCAGCTCCCCCAGGCTGGACAGGAACAGCATCTCGTCGTCGTGGGCCTGGGCCAGCTTGCGGACATAAGCGGCGGTGGACTCCTGGGCCTTTTTCAGCCGGTACTCCTCGGCGGATACCTGACTTTTCAGCTGATCCAGCCGGGCCTGTACGCCGTGCTCCGCCTCGCTGACCAGAGCGGCCTGCTTCTTCTTGGCGTCCTCCACCAGATCGTCGGCCATCTTCTGGGCGGCCAGCAGGGTCTTGCGCATGGTGGCTTCGGTGGCGCGGTACTCCTCCACCGTGTCGGAGAGCACCTTCAGCTTGTTCTTCAAAATGGTATTTTCATTGTAAAGGGCAGTATAGTCCTCGGTGACCGCGTCCAAAAACTCGTCCACCATGGCCAGATTGTAGCCGCCCAGGGTGGCCTTGGCGAAGGAGTGGCTGGCCACCTCTTGTGGAGTCATCATAGCGTCAAGTTCCTCCCCGCGTTAGAAATACAGGCCGTTATTTTCCAGCTCATCAATGAGGTCGCCCAAAATTTCCACATTGTAGGGGGTGATGATGTAGGTGGACAGGGCTACCTTCTTGATGGTGCCCTCATTGGCGTAGGCCACGCCGGACAGGAAATCAATGAGGCGGCGGGCGATATTCTTGTCGGTCTGCTCCAGGTTGAGCACTACCGTGCGCTTGTCCCGCAGGTGGTCGGCGATCTCGCTGGCGTTCTCAAACCGGGTGGGGCTGACCAGCACCACCTGGAGCTGGGTGGTGGTGTGGATGTTCACCACCTTGTTGCTGCGGCGGTCGGGCTCCCGGTCACGTTCCCTGTCGCGCTCTCTGTCCCGGTCCCGGGGAACCTCCCGGAGGTTGCTCATGGGGGTGAAGTCCTCCTCGTATTCGTCCTCCTCCTCGTCCTCGTAGGGGCGGGCCAGACGCTTCAGCTCATCGAATAAACTCATATTGGCAGTCTCCCTTTCATGGTAAATCAAGGAAGAGACCAGGGGTCAGTCCTTCCGGTTTGACACAGGCGGGCGGGGCCCGAACAGCGCGGAGCCCACACGAATACAGGTGGAACCAGCGGCGACGGCGTCGGGCCAATCGCCGCTCATGCCCATGGAAAGCACGTCCATATCTATAACATTATCTAACATTTCCCGCGTTATGTCAACAGCCAACCGGCACAATTTTTGAAAATATGGAAGATTTCCGCCTGAGCAGGACGCGGCGGGGGGGATACACATCAGTCCCCTGAGCCTCACGCCGGTCAATTCCGCCGCCAGCCGGGCGGCGGGCAGGGCCTCCTGGGGGGAGAAGCCGGACTTGGACGCCTCCCCCGCCAGGTTGATTTCCAACAGGATGTCCTGGACTGCGCCCAGCTTGTCCGCCTGGGCGGCCACCGCCCGGAGCAGCTTTTCCGAGGAGATGGAGTGGATCAGCGCCACCCTGCCCACCACGTATTTCACCTTGTTGGTCTGAAGATGGCCGATGAAGTGGACCTCCGCCCCCTCATAGGCGTTGTCCGCCAGATGGGCGGTGAGCTCCTGCACCCGGTTTTCACCGCAGGCGGTGATCCCGGCGGCGATGGCGGCCCGGATGGTCTCCGAGCTCTGGGTCTTGGTGGCGGCCAGCAGGGTGATCTCAGAGGGGTCCCGCCCCGCCGCCCGGGCGGCGGCTTCCAGGTCCGCCCGCACCTTGGCGATGTTCTCCCGTAAATCCATAGGGAAACCTCCTGTCGCAATAATCATCGTAGGGCGGGACGACCCCGGCCCGCCGCCTTGGAAGCGGGCGCCGCAGGGTGAAACGGTGTGCCCTACAGGTCCAGGTCTTTGGGCAAAAGGAGGCTTATCGCACCACTTTCCCGTCGTAGACGCCGGAGGAGTTCAAAATGATCTCGTCCCCCGCCCGCAGCCGTCCGGCGGAGGTCTGGTCCACCGGGCGCACCAGATAGTAGGTGTCGGAGGAGTACAGCACCTCCACCTCCTGCTGCTCCGCCTGGGAGCTGACCACGGTGTACACGTAGTAGCGGTTCACCTGGCTGACGCTCCCGTCCTCCCCTTTCACATCCTCGGTGGACACCCGCAGGGCCTTCCGGGGGACCCGGATGCCCTCCAGGGTCCGGGCGACCACGTCTACGGTCTGTATGCGGAGCATGGCGGTGTCCGCCAGGTTGGACCGGCAGGAGAAAATGGCCAGCGTGCGCTGGCCCTCCAGGGACACCCGCTCCAGGGTCATCCGCACCTGGCCGTAGTAGTCCCCGGTGAAACTGAGGGTGTAGCTTCTCCCCTTTTGCAGGCCGGTGTCGGTGCCCTCCAGCAGGGCGGCGTAATACCAGGAGGAGCCGGTGACCAGCTTGCCCACGGCGCTGGGGTCGGGGCTGTGCTTCTCCGCCAGCAGGGCTTCCAGGCCGTCCGCGGTGAGGGAGTCCAGCATGGCGGGGGTGACCACCCCTTCCCAGCCGTCCACCCCGGCGGAATAGGTGCCGGAGACAGGGGCGTACACGGTGGTGGACACCTGGTTCAGGGAGCGGTTCATCTCCGCCAGCTGGGCCTGCTTGTCCGAGATGAGCTGGGCCAGCTGGCCTGCGGCCCCGGCGTCGGCGTAGGTGTAATCCCGCTTGAACACCATGGAGCGCAGGTTCAGGGTGGAATCGTCCAGCCCGGTCAGGTCCCCCTTGGCGGCCAGGGAGCGCAGGGCCACAATGGAGCTGATGACCTGGGCGTCCAGCCGGGCGGCGTCGGTGTTCTGGGTCCGGTCGTTGTAGGCGTATTGAAGCTGCTCAATCTCTGCCTCCAGGGAGCGGATGGACTGCCGGGTGGTGAGGGCGGAGGGGTCCGAGTACACCAGGGCCACCGGGTCCCGGGCGGCGGCCTTGGCCCCCTCGGGCAGGATCTGGTCCACGTAGCCCCCCCCGCCGGCGAGGGGGATCTCCTCCCGCACCAGGATGCCCTGGGCCTCCTGGCCCACGTCCAGGGAATAGATATAGGCGTAGGTGGTGACCACATCCTCTTTCCAGCCCTGGACCAGGTAGACGGTCAGGTAGACCGACACGCCCAGACACAAAATGGCGATCATCACTTTGGTGGAAACGGTGCTCTCTTTCACAATTGAATCAATCCTTTTTCTCTCTGCTTTCTCTCTGCAATGCAATATGGCGTAAACCTGTCTCACGCTGGGACTGGCCGCAGGGCCGGACCGATTTCGCTCCGGCGCAGGCAGGGCCCGCAGAGCGGAACCGGGTCCTGCCTGGGCCGCGCTCCAGGCTCCCCTGGGCGGCTGTCCTCACGCTTCCAGTTCCACCGGGTGCTCCGGGGCGATGGTGGAGATGGCGTGCTTGTAGATCACCTGCTGCCTGCCGTCGGACACCACCACCACCACGTAGGGGTCAAAGGCGGTGATGACCCCCCGAAGCTGGTAGCCGTTCATGAGGAACACGGTGACCCGGGAGGCCAGACGGCGGGCGGCGGACAAAAAGGCGTCCTGAACGTTGGGCTGTTTGGTGACAGAGACGGTGGATGTGAGACTCATGTAAATACACTCCTCTTTTTTTAATTGTCACGCTCCGAAACGGCCGGGACGTTCGGTCGCTTTCGCTTCGACTCGGGCAAAACCCGGCCCCGCTCTGCGGGCCCTGGGCTTTCACCTCCGCTCCAAGCTCCCTCACGGTCCGTTTCTCTGCGCTTCTGTGTATTTATTGTAATCCAACCTCTCTGACAAGTTCTGTCGAAAAATCCACGGCGGAGGAAAGATCAGGAATTTTTTCCCAGTTCAGCCAATAGGCTTGTCTGTTGCGGCGGAACCAGGTGAGCTGCCGCTTAGCGTACTGCCGGGAGCGCAGCATGACTTCCTCCGCCCCCTGGGCCGCCGGGCGGCCTTCCAGAATGGCGGCGGCCATCTCCTTGTAGCCGATGGCCTGCATGGCGGTGCAGCTCCGGGACACGCCCGCCGCCAGCAGGGCCCGGACCTCCTCCTCCAGTCCCTGGGCCATCATCTGGTCCACCCGGCGGTCGATGCGCTCCCACAGCCAGGGGCGCTCCTTGAAGTTCAGGGCGATGGTCAGGGGGGTATAGCGGTTTGGGACCGCCCGGCTCTCCCGGTCGTGCTGGGTGATGGTTTTCCCGGTGGACAGGTACACCTCCAAGGCCCGGAGGGTGCGCTTTTCATCGTTGGGGTGGATGCGGGCGGCGGCCTCCGGGTCAACCCGCTCCAGCTCCTCCCGCAGGGCGGGCAGGCCCTCTTCCTTCACTCGGCCCTGGAGGCGCTCCCGCAGGCCGCTTTCCGCCTCGAAGGGGGCGAACTGCCGTCCGGCGGTCAGGTTGTCGATGTAGAGCCCGGTCCCGCCCGCCACAATGGGCAGCTTTCCCCGGGCCAGGATGCCGTCCACTACGGGGACCGCCTCCGCCACGTACCGGGCTACGGAGTAGGCTTCCTCCGGGTCCGCCACATCCAGCATGTGGTGGGGAACGCCCCGCATCTCCGACGGGGTGGGCTTGGCGGTGCCGATGTCCATCCGGCGGTAGACCTGCATGGAGTCGGCGGACACCACCTCCCCCCCCAGCCGCAGGGCCAGTTCCACAGCCAGGGCGGTCTTGCCCGAGGCCGTGGGGCCGCAGATCACTAAAATGTCAGGTTTCATACAGCCTCCAGGCGGGCCTGGGGCGGCCGGAATATTCGGTTTCACGGCCCCGCTCCCATTCCTGATTTGAATTTGTCCGGCAGACAGTATTATAGCGGATTTCTCCGCAGATTACAACCTTTGGGAAAACGGCCTTTTCAGGGGACGGAAACTGTGATATAATGGGAAAAACAATGTTTGGGAGGGCCTGTCTATGCCGGGAAAAGAGGAATTCATCCAAATCTATCAGGAGCACATCCACCGGGAGGGGTCGGAGGAGCTGCTGGACTACCTTGAGAACAAGAGCGACTTTTTCACCGCCCCCGCCTCCGCCCGCTATCACGGGTCCTACGCCGGAGGGCTGTGCGACCACAGCGTCAACGTGTTCCGCTGCCTGGAAGCGTACCTGGCCCGGGAGCGGGTGAAGGAGGTGTACGGCCTGGACTACCCCATGGAGTCGGCGGCCATCGCCGCCCTGCTCCACGACCTGTGCAAGATCGGGTGCTATAAGGCGGGCACCCGCAACGTGAAGGACGACGCCACCGGCAAATGGGAGAAGGTGCCCACCTTCTACTTTGAGGATAAGCTGCCCTACGGCCACGGGGAGAAGAGCGTGTACATCATCTCCGGCTTCATGCGGCTGACACGGGAGGAGGCCATGGCCATCCGCTGGCATATGGGTTTCTCCGGCACGGAGGACAACCGGATGGTGGGGCAGGCCCTGATGCAGTACCCCCTGGCCTTCGCCCTGGCCACCGCCGACATGGAGGCCTCCTATTTCCTGGAAGGCAAATGAAAACAGCCCCGCCGCTCCTGCGGCGGGGCTTCTGTTTGTCTATTCCTGCAGCTCCTGGAAGGCGCTGTCACTCATGACGATGGCAAGCCCGTCCAGCCCGCCGTCCGTGTCAGACGGCTGAAATTCCAGACAGCCCTGGGCGGCCTCCAGGCTGTAGGCGGCGGGGGACCGCCCCTCCTCCCGCACCCCGCCCCACCTCTGGGCGTGGGCGGTGGTCAGCTCCTGGAAGCTCACCCCGTTGTAGAAAATGTCGCAGTCCTGGACGGCCTCCCTGCGCACCTCCACCCGGTACAGGACTCCTTCGGTCCCTGCGGCGGCCTGCTCCTGGGTGATGTCCGCGCTGCCGCCGCTGGACTTCCCCTGAAAGGGGACGTAGACCGAGGCCCAAAACTGAACGCCTGAGCCGTCGGTGCGCTCCAATCGGTAGTGGAAAGCCACAAACTTGGCCTTGGCGCGGATCTCACGCTGGGCGCCGGTGATCTTTGCCCTCCAGCCCAGCCCGGTCAGGTCGGACATGGTGGTCCGGCCCAGGACGATGGCGCTTCCGTCAATCTGGATCTCCATGGGCATATCCGGGCCGCTGGGGGCGCAGCCGGTGAGGCTCAGCGCCAGCGCCAGGGCCAGAAACAGGGTGAGGGCGGTTTTTCGGCGGATCATCCCTGGGGCGGCTGGCCCTGCCCCCCGCCGGACTTGCGCCGGTGGTGGGGGCGGTAGCGCTTCTTGTGGTTCTGCCCCTGCCCTGCCTTGGGCTCTGCAGGCTGAGCCTCCCTCTGGGGGGCGGGCCTGGGCTGGCCCTGCTGCTGGCGGGGCTGGTCCTTGGACCGGCCCTGGCCGTTATTGTTATTCCGGCCGCCGCGCCGTCCGCCCTGACGCTGGCCCTCGGGCCGCTTCTGCTGGGCGTTCTCCCCCAGGTAGCGTTCCAGCACCTGGTTCAGGTCGGAGGGGCCCTCCGGCCTCCGCCCGGTGCGAACCTGCTCCCCCTCCTGGGTGCGCAGCGTTTCCAGCTCCTCCCTGGAGGGAGGCTCATAGCCCTCGGGCCGCCGCCCCTTGCCGGGGCGGACCACCCGGATCTCGTCGGCCAGGTAGCTCTTGGGCTGCTCGGTGGAGTCCTCCAGGCGTACCTTCACCTGCTCCTTCAGCAGGTTGACGGCGGACACGGTGCCCACCCCGTCGGGACACTCCACAAAGGACTCCTGCTTGGGACAGCGCTTCACCGCGTCCTCATAGGCCCCCTGCTCGTACTTGAGGCAGCACATCAGCCGTCCGCAGGTGCCGGAAATTTTCGTAGGGTTCAGGGACAGGTTCTGGGTCTTGGCCATCTTGATGGACACGGGCTGGAACTCGTCCAGGAACTGGGCGCAGCAGAAGGGCTTGCCGCAGATGCCGAAGCCGCCCAGCATACGGGCTTCGTCCCGCACGCCGATCTGCCGCAGCTCGATCCGGGCCCGGAAGATGCCCGCCAGATCCTTCACCAGCGCCCGGAAGTCCACCCGGCCGTCGGAGGTGAAGAAAAACAGAATCTTGCTGCCGTCGAAGCTGTACTCCACCTGGACCAGCTTCATGTCCAGGCCGTGGCGCTCCACCAGCTTCTGGCAGGTGCGCAGGGCCTCTTTCTCCTTGCCCCGGTTCTCCCGGACCTGCTTCTCGTCCTTCTCCGTGGCCAGCCGCACCACCGGGCGCAGGGGCTGGACCACCGACTCGTCCTCCACCATGGTGTTGCGGCGCACACAGGTTCCGTATTCCAGCCCCTTGCCCGTCTCCACGATGACGTTCTGGCCCTCGGCCAGCTCCAGGCCCGCAGGGTCGAAATAGTATTGCTTGCCGCCCGGCCGGAACCGAACGCTGACGATCTCTGTCATGGGGGTGTCCTCCATAAAGTATAAGTTGGTAAGGGCCTTCTTTTTCTTTCTGAAGAAAGAAAAAGAAGCAAAAAGAAAGACTTTTAGATCGCTGACGACAAGATACGATATTTTTAAAGAGTGCGCACGGTAACCAACCGCATTTCAAATATATAATATATATTTATAATTTTTTGTGGCTGGCGCGTTCTTTTGCCATACTAAAAAGGAAAGCGATAAATGAAAAGTTTCTTTTTTCGCTTCCTTTTTTCTTTTCAAAGAAAAAAGGAAGGCCCTTAAAAAATATGGGTAATCAGCAGGGCCAGCGTGTGCCCCGCGCCGGGGTTGTACACCCCGTTGTCCCGGCAGGTTTTCAGGGCCTGGAGCACCTTCACGCCCCGCTGGGGATACCGGGCCAGCTGACGGGAGACCTGGTTTTCCACCTCCGCCAGCAGGGCGGCCAGCTGGTCCGGCTTGGGCTTGTCCAGCTCCACCTCCACCAGGGCCCTGGCCGCTGTAAGCTCGTCCCCGGTGAGCAGGAGCCGGGCCAGGGAAGCCGCCCGCTCCAGCAGCTCCGGGTCAGGGGGGGCCTCCGCCCGGGGGAGGGACAGGGGCTCGCACCGGGAGCGCACCGTGTCCAGCAGCAGACCCGGCTGGCCCGCCAGGAGCAGGAACGCGGCGTAGGCGGGCCCCTCTTCCAGCACCTTCAGCAGGGCGTTCTGGGCGGCGGGGTTCATGGCGTCCGCCGGGTTGATGAGGTACACCTTCCGCCTTCCCTCGTTGGGGCGCACGTAGGCGTCCGCCCGCAGGGCCCGGATCTGGTCCACAGTGATCTCCCGCTTGTCCGGGGCGGGGGCGGCCCGGTACACGTCGGGATGAGCGCCGCCGCCCACCTTCCGGCAGGCCCGGCACTGGCCGCAGGGCGGGTTTGGGCCCTCGCACAGGTAGGCCGCGGTCAGGCGGTCCGCCAGGGCGGCGCGGCTGTCTCCGCTCCCCCCGGTGATGAGGTAGGCGTGGGACAGGGGGTGGGGCAGCTCCATTTTGTTCACTCCTCCCTGGGACGTATCACATCGCAGTAAGCTTCATTATACCCTATTTCCCGCAAATAGGCCAGATGTTTTTTTTCAATCCGCTCCCCGGGGGCGATCACCGGCACGCCGGGGGGATAGGGGGCGATCTGACCGGCGGAAATCCGGCCCGCGCTCTGGGACAGGAGAACCCGCTCCCGGGGGGCGAAGAGGGCCTGCCGGGAGGTGAGGACGGCCTCCGGCGGCTCCGGAGGCGGCGGCATAGAGGGGCAGGGGCCGGTGAGGCCCGCGTCCGCCAAAGCCCTCTCCAGCCGTTCCATTTCCGACGGGCCGCCGGCACAGGTGAGGATACATACCACGTGGCCGGCGTCGGCCATCTCGGGGTAGATTCCCCGCTGGCGCAGGGTGTCCGCCAGGGCGAAGCCGCCGGGGCTGAGCAGGACCAGCCGGGCGGGGTCCAGCGCCAGGCCGTCCCGGGGGGCCAGGGCGGGCCAGCGCCGCCGCAGGGCGTCCGCCAGACGAACCGTTTCCAGATAGCGGGCGGTCCCCTCCCCCTCCATGTAGTCCCGCGCCGTGTCCAGGGCCGACATAAGGACGTAGGATGGGGAAGAGGTGCCGTACACCGACCCCCAGCGCTGGAGGGCGGACAGCCCGGTGCCGTTGGCCAGCAGCAGGGCGGTTTGGCCGGGGGCGGGCAGGGTCTTATGGGCGGATGTCACCATCACATCCGCCGCCTGATACCCCGTATAGCCCAAAAAGGGCAGGTGGGCCCCGTGGGCCCCGTCCACCATCAGCTTGGCCCCGTGGGTATGGCAGACCCCGGCGATGGCGGGGACATCCGACAACACGCCGTAATATGTGGGCGAGGTGATACAGACCGTTTTGATCTCGGGGTGCTCTTCAAGGGTCCTGGCCACCTCTTCCGGCGAAATGGGCCCGGCGACCCCCTCTTCCGCCAGCCAGGGCCGGGAGAGAAAATAAGGGGTCAGGCCCAGCAGGGCCAGGGCGTGGTAGGCCGAGCGGTGGCTGCCGCGGTCCAGGGCCACGCTCCCGCCCTCCCCCGCCAGCAGGGCCAGACCGGCGTGTATGCCCTGGGTAGAGCCCCCGGTGAGGAACAGGCAGGAATCAAAGCCGAAGCGGTCCGCCCAGAGCCCCTCCGCCGCCTGGATGTCGTCGGGCTCCCCGCCGTACAGGTCGCCGGTGCGGCCGTTCTCCGTAAAGTCGATCTCTGACGGCCAGGGGAAGCCCCCCGGCAGAGGCCCGCCGTGGTGGCCGGGCATGTCCAGCCGGAGGGGAGCTTGGGCCGCCAGCCCCCGCAGGCTGTCATAGAGTGGGGTGGGCATGGTCAGCGGTCCTTCAAAAAGGTCTGGGCCTTTTGGAGGGTGTCCCGGTCGGAAGGGTGGGTCAGCGCCTCCAGCGCTTCCCCGAAGGGCAGGAACCGGGCGTCCGCCACCTCCTCGGGCTGGCAGGCGAGGGTTCCCCCGGACAGGCGGGCCAGGAAGAACACCACGTCCTTGACGACCCCCGGCTTGGGAGAATAGGTGACGACCTCCCGGAAACCATCGGTGAAGTCCACCGTCAGCCCGGTTTCCTCCATAATCTCCCGAACCGCCGTTTCGCGCTCCGTCTCCGCCCCCTCCATGTGGCCCTTGCACAGGGTGGTGTGGCCCTGGGTGCTGGTGAGGATGAGATACTCGCGCCGGGGATTTTCCCCCCGGTAAATTACGGCCCCGCAGCTTTTTTCCCGTTTCATAAAATCAGTCCTTGTCTGTAAATTCCTTCAGCTCCTGCAAAAACTCCTGGTAGTCCTCCTCAGACCAGTAGAAGGTGAGCTCATCCTGGGCGTACTCCTCCCCGGAAACATCCATAAAATGCTCCCCCACGTCATAGCCCAGGCGGTTCAGCACCGTCTGGGCAAACTCCCGGAAGAACATGCCGATGGCGGTGATCACAGTGCCGTCCTCCACCACCGGGCGGTGGACAAAGCGGCTCGTGTCGATGAAGGGGAAGCTCTCCGCCAGCTGCATGAAAAACCCGGCGGTGAAGTCCCGCCCCTCCAGCAGGCCCGCCTTGGCCAGCAGGGCCGGGGCGGAGGAGATGGCGGCAAACAGGGTGTCCGTCCCCCGCCCCCGGCGGAGGAATTCAATCAGCCTGCCGTCGAAAAGGGCGGGAAGGGGGTTGACGGTGCCCGGTAGGATGACGCAGGCGTAACCGGCGGGGTCTGCCTGGTCCGCCGTTTTGTCCGGGGCGATGGAAAAGCCCTCCTCGCTGCGGTACGGCTTATTTTCAGCGGCGATGACGTCGATTTTCTCCCCAAACCACACCGCCAGGGCGGAGGTGAGGCAGGCGACCTCCTGAAGGGAAAAGTCGGGGTAGATCAGCACGGCGTATTTTCTCTGTTCCATAATCTGCTCCTTTACAGGTCTCCATGCTCTCTGGCATAGGCGTCCAGCTCCGGGGTGCGGGACCAGTACCGCGCCCCCCAGTTCTCAAAGCTCCACTGGTCCATGTAGGGGTTGCACTCGTAGTCCACGTAGTAGAGCACTCCGTCACGGCACATGAAATTGGTGGGGAACCAGTCGATGTTCCACCCCGCCGCCCGCAGGGACTGGGACAGCCCCCGCGCCTGCTCCAGCTGCCAGGGCTCCACACTGTCCCGCAAAACCAGCTGGTAGATGGTCTGGCCGGGAATCAGTTCTTTCAGGAGCCGCTCCTGTTCCCGGTCCGCCTCCAGCAGCCTGGGGATGGGAACCCCCAGGGCGGACAGGGTCTGGTAGTCCCGCAGCTCGGCGGCCATCTTGTCCCCGAATTGATAGTAGTCACAGGGCTCGTGGTGGATCTGCTTCAGGGCGTACTGGGTCCCGTCCCGCTCCGCCAGCCAGGTGTAACCGCCCTTTCCCCTGCCCAGCAGGCCCAGGACGGCGTATTCGGCTCCATTCAGCGTAAGGCTGTCCATAGGGGCCTCCCTCCCGGCGGCGGCCGCCGTAAATAATTAACAGCATTATAACAAAAAATTGTAAGAAAGCCAACATGGGACGGGGAATTTTTATATCGGTTCACAAATTGCCGGAATGGACAGAAATTTAGAGGGTTATGGTTGTTTTTGGCGAAAAGATGTGGTAAGCTAAAGTTGCAATTACCTGCCGCCCACAGGGCGGAAGCGGAAGCGGAGGTATTATGGAAGAAAACAGACGGCCCTTTGGCCAATTGCCCGGCGGTGCCCCGGTGGATGAAATCACCCTGCGGGACGGAGCGCTGGCTTGTAAGATCATCACCTACGGCGGCGCGGTGCGCTCCCTCACCGTGCCCGATCGGGATGGGAACCCGGTGGACGTGGTGCTGGGCTTCGACACACTGGAGGACTACCTAGCCCAGGACAAGTATATCGGGGCCCTGGTGGGGCGGTACGCCAACCGCATCGGCGGGGCCAGGTTTACCCTGAACGGCACGGAATATACCCTGGCCGCCAACGACGGGGAAAATTCCCTCCACGGCGGGAACGTGGGCTTCGACAAGCGGGTGTGGTCGGTGGAGCGGCTGACGGACCGGGCCGTGGTGCTGTCCCTAGTCAGCCCGGACGGCGAGGAGGGCTACCCCGGAACCCTGACCGCCGTGGTGGCTTACACCCTGGCCTTCGGCGGGCTGGATATCGAGTACCGGGCCCGCTGTGACAAGGACACGGTGTGCAGCATCACCAACCACAGCTACTTCAACCTGTCCGGCCACGACAGCGGCCCGGTGACCGGACAGCACATCCGCATATTCTCCAACCACTACACCCCCGCCGGGCCCGGCCTGATCCCCACGGGGGAGATCGCCCCGGTGAAGGGGACGCCCATGGACCTGTGGGATGAGCAGGAGATCGGGGCCCGCATCGACGACCCCTTCGAGCAGCTGAAAATGGCCGGAGGCTTCGACAACAACTGGGCTGTCCTCAACTGGGACGGCACCCTGCGGCCCGTGGCCAGGGTCTGGTCGCCGGACACCGGGATCATGATGGAGGCCGCGACCTCCCTGCCCGGTATGCAGTTCTACACCGGCAACTTCTTAGCGGGCTGCCCCGCGGGCAAGGGGGGCGCCGCGTACGGGGACCGCTGGGGCCTCTGCCTGGAGGCCCAGTTCTTCCCCGATTCCCCCAACAAGCCCGGCTTCCCCTCCTGCGTGCTGCGGGCGGGAGAGGAGTACCGGCACAAGACTGTGTACCGCTTCAGCACGCTGGACAGCGCCCGGCGGCTGTAAAGGAAGGAGGAGCACCATGACTGCCAACGAGAAAAAGACGCTGATGGTGAACGCCTGCAAGGTGCGCATCGGCATCATTGAGAGCACCCACGCCGCCAAGGCGGGCCACCCCGGCGGGAGCCTGTCTTCCGCCGAGCTGTTCACCTACCTCTATTTCAAGGAGATGAACGTGGACCCCAAGGACCCCAAGAAGCGGGACCGGGACCGCTTCGTCCTGTCCAAGGGCCACTGCGCCCCGGGGCTGTACGCCGCCCTGGCGCTGAAGGGCTTCTTCCCCTGGGAGGACCTGAAAACCCTGCGCCATATCGGAAGCTACCTCCAGGGCCACCCGGACATGAAGGCCATCCCCGGGGTGGACATGTCCACCGGGTCCCTGGGCCAGGGGGTCTCCGCCGCCTGCGGCATGGCCCTGGCCGCCAAGCTGCAAAACAACCCCTGCCGGGTGTACACCCTGCTGGGGGACGGCGAGATCCAGGAGGGACAGGTGTGGGAGGCCATGATGTTCGCCCACCACTACAAGCTGGACAACCTGTGCGCCGTCATTGACAACAACGGCCTCCAGATCGACGGCCCCGTGGACCAGGTCATGAGCCCCTACCCCATCCTGGACAAGCTGAGGGCTTTCGGCTGGGAGGCGGTGGAAATCGACGGCCACGACTACGAAGCCCTGGAGGGGGCCTTTGCCCAGGCCAGGACCGTGAAAGGCCGCCCCTTCGCCATCGTGATGAGGACCACCAAGGGCAGGGGGGTCAGCTATATGGAGAATCAGGTGGGCTGGCACGGCAAGGCCCCCAACGACGAGCAGGCCGAAACCGCGCTGAAGGAGCTCCGGGCGGAGCTGGCCAGACTGGAGGGGATGTAAATGGCGGACGTGAAAAAAATCGCCACCCGGCAGGGGTACGGCGAGGCCCTGCGGGAGCTGGGGGCCGTCCATGACAACATCGTGGTGTTCGACGCGGACCTGGCCGGGTCCACCCAGACCGCCATGTTTGGGAAAGCCTTCCCGGACCGGCACTTCAACTGCGGCATCGCCGAGGGCAACATGATGGCCGCCGCCGCCGGGGCCGCCGCCATGGGTATGGTGGCCTACGCCTCCTCCTTCGCCATGTTCGCCGCCGGACGGGCCTATGAGCAGGTGCGCAACTCCATCGGCTACACCGGGCTGAACGTGAAAATCGGCGCCTCCCACGGGGGCATCTCCGTGGGAGAGGACGGCGCCACCCACCAGTGCCTGGAGGATTTCACCCTCATGCGGTCCATCCCCGGCATGGTGGTCATGGCCCCCGCCGACGCGGTGGAGGCCAAGGCCATGGTCAAGGCCGCCTATGAGCATCAGGGGCCGGTGTATATGCGCTTTGGCCGCTCTCCGGTGCCCGTGTTCCACGACGAGGCCGGCTTCCGCTTTGAGATCGGCAGGGGCGAGGTCATGCGGGAGGGCACGGATATCGCCATCATCGCCAACGGCCTGCTGGTGGCCGAGGCGGTGGAGGCCGGAAAGCTGCTGGCGGACCGGGGACTGTCCGCCCGGATCATCAACATGGCCACCATCAAGCCCCTGGATGAGGAACTTGTGTTGAAGGCCGCTGAGGAGTGCGGAAAGATCGTCACCTGCGAGGAGCACTCCGTCATCGGCGGGCTGGGGGAAGCGGTGTGCTCCCTGCTCAGTGAAAAGCGGCCCACCCCCGTGCGCCGCATCGGCACCCCCGACGTGTTCGGCCACTCCGGTCCGGCGGCGGTCCTGCTGGAGGAGTTTGGTCTGTGCGCCGCCAACATCGCCAGGGTGGCGGAGGAGTTCGCCAAGGGCTGACCCAAATCAGGAGCGCCCCGGCCTGTGGCCGGGGCGCTTTTCGCGTGCCGCCCGCCCCGCTCCCGGGGACGGCCTGCTGGAAAATTGGAGCGGTGTACCGGAATTGTGAAAATCGTGGAATTCACGAAGGAATCGCACTTGACAAGCCCTCCCCCTCCCCCGCTTTGCAGGATTCCTCTCAGCGCGGACTTGCACAAGGCTGTGGAAGTTTGTGTGGAAGTTGTGGAAACCTTGCAAAACAAGGTTTTTCCAGAAAAAGGGATGCAGGATGCAGGGGGAGCTTACCACGAAAGGGAGCGGATTATTTTCTCTGATTTGCCCAAATCAGCCCTTTAGCGCGGTGAAAAAAGACCCTTCGGCTGGAACTATATTCCGTCCGAAGGGCCTTTGCTTTAGTGCAGCAGGGTATTTTCCGGCGTGAGGCCGGACAGGGAGCTGTCAGTGGAGAAATATTGTGCCAGGATGCCAGCCGCCAGCTCCGCCAGAGTGCCGCCCGCCTCGCCTCCCTCCGACACCAGGCACAGGGCAACCTGGGGGTCGTCGTAGGGGGCGAAGCACACGAAAATGGCGTTGGTGGTGGCCGCCTTGGCGGAGGTCTCGGCGGTGCCCGTCTTACAGCCCACTTCCACCGGGAGGGAGTCGAACCACCGGGCCATGGTGTAAGTCTTGGACAGGTCGTACATGCCCTGCTTGATGGCCGCCAGGTGCTCCGGCTGTATGTCCACCGTGTGCAGGGGGGGCTCGTCATAGGTTTCGGTGATTTGGCTGTAGTCGCTGGACTTGAACTCTTTGAGCAGGTGGCAGGCGTAGTGATTGCCGCCGTTCACCAGGGTGGCGATATAGTTGGCCAGCTGGAGGGGGGAGAACAGATTATTATCCTGGCCAATGGCGGCATACATGGTTTCGCCCTCAAACCACTGCCGGTCGTAGGAGGCAGAGGTCTCCGGTCCGGCCACGTGGCCCTTTTTCTCCGGGATCTCGATGCCGGTGTACTCCCCCAGGCCGAACTTCTGGGCGTACTCCCGGATGGTGGCGATGCCGGTGCGTCGCCCCACATCGTAGAAGAAGATGTTGCAGGAGTCCTGGATGGCCTGGGTGACGTTTTCCATGCCGTGGCGGCCGGGGGCGATCCAGCAGGCGGGGGAGACATCGGGGTAGAAGCGGTAATACGCAGTGCACTCCACCTTATCCAGGGTGGTGATGGTGCCGGAATCCAGGGCGGCGATGGCGGTGAGCATCTTGAAGGTGGAGCCGGGCGCGTACAGGCCCATAGTGGCCCGGTTGTTCAGGGGGTAGCTCTCGTCGGCCTGGAGCTGGCTGTAGTTCTCCCGGAAGGTGGACAGGTCGTAGGTGGGGTAGGAGGCCAGGGCCAGCACCCCGCCGCTCATGTCCACCACCGCGGCGGCCATGCCCTTGGCGGGCTCCGGCTCACCGTCCTCCCCCACCTTCACCTCCTGGCGGGCGGCGTACCGGGCCAGCAGGTCCTCGGTGGTGGCCTGGAGGGCCATGTCCAGGGTGAGCACCACGTTGTCCCCCGGCTTCGGCTCCTTCCGCCACTCCTGGCTGATGGTGTTGCCGGCGTCGTCCTTCTCGATGAGCCGGGAGCCGCTGACGCCGTGAAGGGCTTCCTCAAAGGCCAGCTCCACCCCCTCCTTGCCCACGGTGGCGTTCATGGGGTAGCTGAGCTCCTTATAGTGGTCCCACTCGGGCCCCCGGTCGATCTTCCCGGTGAAGCCCAGCACATGGGCGGCGTAGCTGGTTTCGTATTTCCGGGTGGTGGCCGTCTCGATGCGCACCCCGGCCAGGGCCCGCTCCTTCACCTTGGAGATGAAGGTCATGTCCACCCCCTGGGTGAAGAGATAGGCGCTGTTGTCCACCTCGCGCAGGCGCAGGTGCAGCTCGTAGAGCACCCCCGCCAGCTCCCGGTCCCGGGCGTCGGGGGCCTCCCCCTCTTGAATAAGGCCGAAGGTGCGGCACATGGCGGCCAGCAGCTCCCCGGCGGTGGGGACCGGCTTGTCGTCGGCGGTCCACTTGCACTTTTTGGCCAGAGAGCCCAGGTAGGTCAGGCGGGTTTCCATCTCCCCCTCGCTGTTCTTCTGCTGGAAGGAGAAGGGGGTTTCAGTGGTAAAAATCCAGGGAGCGGCCTTCGAGATGGGCAGGTCGTCGGTCCAGGCCACCCCCTCCTCCCGGCAGATGTCCAGCAGCAGGGCCAGTATTTCATTGCGGCCGCTGCCCATGGCGGAATAGTCCAGGGCGACGTTGTAGCTCACCTCGTTGGTGACCAGCACACGGCCATAGCGGTCCAGAATCTCTCCCCGGACGCTGTCGACCTGCTCCGTCTGGATGTTGCGCACGGTGGAGTTGGAGCGGTAGCCGGCCCCCTCCACGATCTGGGCCTGATAGAGCACGGCCACAAACCCCGCCAGAATGGCGCAGAAAATGGCGATCAGCAGGTTGGAGCGCAGTTTGAGGCGGTGGGCCTCCCGCTCCGCCCTCTCCTCCTGGATGTGGACAGGGTCAAAGGGGTTATTCATGGTAGATCCTCCCGTAATTTACACAGCAGAACCGGCCCGCCCAGTACACGGGCAGGGCCAGGGCCAGGGTCCACAGCAGCTCCGGGGCCGCCGTCCGCAGCAGCACCCCGGCGGGGGCGGTGTGGGACACAAGGCGGACGCCCACTGTCCAGCCCTCCCAGATCAGAATGGAAAACAAGGAGCAGATCAGGTGCCCCCAGGCGTCCCGCCGGAGGAGATATTGGGTGGTGAGGCCGGACAGCCACCCGAACAGGGACAGAGAGATGACGCACCCCGGCCCCAGATAGCCCAGGGAGGACATTACCATCCCGCAGGACGCGCCGTAGACGGCGCCGAAGGGGGCTCCCTCCAGCGTGCCCCCCGCCACCGCCAGAACGGGCAGCAGCAGGGGCAGGGAGATGGGCAGGGGGCCCAGCACATAGTAGTTGACCACCGCCACCAGAAACATGACGGTGAGATAAGAAGTCCATTTGAGGATGATGTCCCGGCGGGTCATTGGCATGGGGAAGTCTCCTTCATTGGCGTTTGGAAAGGGTCGGGTGAGGAACAGGGAGCGTCAAGGCAGCTCGCCGAATAGGGCCCAGGTGGAGCAGTCTGTGATCCGAACGTCGGCGAAGCGGCCGATGAGGGCTGGGTCCCCGCTGAGGTGGACCAGCCGCCCCCCCGCCGTCCGGGCGGTGAGGTTGTTCCGGGGGTCCTCCCCCGCCCCGTCGATGAGGCAGCGCTGCACCGTGCCGATATAGGCCCGGTGCTTTTCCAGGGAAATACGGTTCTGGGCTTCCACCAGCCGGTCAAAGCTGGCGGATTTCTCCTCCCGGGTCAGCGGGTCGGGCAGCTCCGCCGCCGGGGTGCCCTTCCGGGGAGAGTAGATGAAGGTGAACAGAGCGTCGAAACGGACCTGCTCAATGAGGGACAAGGTGTCCTCAAACTCCTGGACGGTCTCCCCGGGGAAGCCCACGATCACGTCGCTGGTGAGCACCACTCCGGGGATGCGCGCCCGCAGGGCCTCCACCTTGGCCAGGTACTGTTCCCGGGTGTACCGCCGGTTCATGGCGGCGAGGACCCGGGTATTGCCGGACTGGAAGGGCAGGTGGATCGCCGGGGCCGCCTTTTCGCAGCGGGCCATCACGTCGAAGAGCTTTTCCGTGGCGTCCTTGGGGTGGGAGGTCATGAAGCGCAGAAGAAATTCCCCCGGAATGGCGGCGGCCTCCTCCAGCAGGCGGGGGAAATCCCAGCCGCCCTCCAGGTCCTTGCCGTAGGAGTTCACGTTCTGCCCCAGCAGGGTGATGTCCTTATAGCCCTCCTCCGCCAGCGCCCGGATCTCGGAGAGGATAATCTCCGGTTCCCGGCTGCGCTCCCGGCCCCGGGTGTAGGGCACGATGCAGTAGGAGCAGAAGTTGTTGCAGCCGTACATGATGGACACCCAGGCTTTCAGTTTGCCTGAGCGGCGCACGGGCAGGCCCTCGGCGATGGCCCCGTCGTCGGGCTGGGTCTCAAACACCCGGCCCCGGCGCAGCTGCACCCGGCGGAGGAACTCCGGGAACCGCCACAGGGCCTGGGGGCCGAACACCAGGTCCACATGGCGGTAGGACTGCCGCAGGCGCTCCGCCACGTGGGGCTCCTGGGCCATGCAGCCGCACAGGCAGATGATCTGGTCCGGGTTCTTCCGCTTGCCGTGGATCAGGGCCCCCACGTTGCCGAACACCCGCTGCTCCGCGTGCTCCCGGATGGCGCAGGTGTTGATGACGATCACGTCCGCGCCCTTCTCGCTGTCCGCAATCTCATAGCCCATTTCGCACAGCATCCCCCGCAAAAGCTCGGAGTCCGCTTCGTTCTGCTGGCAGCCGTAGGTGTCCACATAGGCCAGCGGCGGCGCTGGGCGCTGGGCGTTGAGGACGCGCAGTTCAGCGCAGTATTCCTTTTGCCGCTGAATGTCCTCAGCGGGTATGACGGGTGTGGTTCGTTTCAAGTGTTTGGACCTCCATGGGAAAGTTTGTGAGATAAGCCGGATAAGTTTTCCTTGACAGCCTCTATGCCACCCTCAACAGGGGGAAAAGGGATTGTGGAAATCTGTGTGGAACTTGTTGAAAACTTTGGAACAGCGGGGATTCAGGGCTGCGGCCCCCCAAAGGGCCGTTGTAGTTCTGTAACTTTTCCAGGGCATAAAACTGGACAAATAAGCTGGATGGCATTTGAGGCCGATTGGGTCAGACTATTGAGCCGCCTTTTGGGCAAAATACGCCCGGCACCAGCCGATCCACTTTTCCTCCTGCTCCTCGTGGGAAAGGAGGGCCATGTCCCGGACGTGGAAAACGCCCCGTTTCCGGGCCTCCGCCGCAAAGTCCGCGATCCGAGCCCCCATATCCTGGTCGGCGGCGCGGAACACCATGGCCTGCCGTATGCCCTTGCGCCATGCGGTATAGAGCCGGGTGTGTCCATCCATGGTACACAGCGTCCCGTCCGCCAGCTCCGTCACCGGGATCACCAGGTCGGCGGCGGTGTGGAGGAAGCCGTCCACCGCAGCGCACTTGTCCTCGTCCACCGAGAACTGGGAAGGCTGCAAGGAATCAATATCCACCTGCCGCCGCTCCACTGGGGGCAGGGACAGCAGCAGCGTTCCGGCTTCGTCATAAAAGTCGGTGATGTGCTCGGCGTAGAAGCGGAAGTCCTCCGCCATTTCCGCCAGGACCTCCGGTGTGATGGGCTGGGCGGCTGTCACCACCGCCCCACGGTCCGACACCACCCGGAAGGCCCAGGGCACGCCGTCCGCCAGGAAGGCCCCGTGCTGGTTCAGCACCTCCCGGGGGAACCGGGGGTCGTCATAGCCGTTGACGCGTTCGATCTCCATGGTCAAATATCCTCCGTTCTTACGGTTTTTGCCGATGCGCCGTCCCGCACAGGGCTGCAATTCACCAGCAATACGTTCATTTCCCGAGACCCCCGTTGAGCCGCGCCGCCACCACCCTTGCCGCCTTGACGCCGGAGGCCCCCGCCTGGGCCAGCCCGCGGGTCACCCCCGCCCCGTCCCCCACGGCGAAAAAGCCGGGCAGGGCGGTCTCCAGCTCGTGGGACAGCTTGATGCGGGCGGAGTAGAACTTCACCTCCGCGCCGTAGAGCAGGGTGTCGTAGTTGGCGGTGCCCGGGGCCAGCTTGTCCAGGGCGTAGATCATCTCGATGATGTCGTCCAGCTGGCGCTTGGGCAGGGCCAGGGACAGGTCCCCCGGCACCGCCGCCGTCAGGGTGGGCCGGACGAAGGATTTGGACATGCGGTGGTCGTTGGTCCGGCGGCCCCCCACCAGGTCACCGAACCGCTGGACCAGCACGCCCCCCGCCAGCATGTTGGACAGGGACGCGATGTGCTTGCCGTAGCGGTAGGGCTCGTTGAAAGGCGACGTGAAACGGTTGCTGACAAGCAGGGCGAAGTTGGTGTTCTCCGAGCGCAGGGCCGGGTCGGAGTAGGAGTGGCCGTTCACCGTGTTGATGCCCTCCACGTTCTCCGCCACCACGTGGCCGTAAGGGTTCATGCAGAAGGTGCGCACCGGGTCGCCGTACTGCTTCGTGCGGTAGACCAGCTTGGATTCGTACACCACGTCGGTGATGTGCTCAAACACCGTGGCGGGCAGCTCCACCCGCACGCCGATGTCCACCTGGTTGTTTAAAAGCTCCAGCCCCAGGCCCTTGCACTGGTTGGCGAACCACTCCGCCCCCGACCGGCCCGGGCCCGCGATGAGGTAGGGGGCGGTATACCGCTCGCCGCCCTCCGTCACCAGGGCGTACGCCCCCTCCCCGGCCTCAATGGAGGCCACTGCGGTGTCGAACAGGAAGGTGTGCTTGTCCCGGATGGCCTCGTAGATGCTGGTGAGAATTTTTAAATTGTTCTCCGTGCCCAGGTGCTTGCACTGGGCCTGGAGCAGGTGGAGGTCGTACTTCAGCGCTTCCCGCTCCAGCGCCCTGGCCTCCGGGGTGGAGGTGGAGTAGACCTCGGTGGTGGCTCCGTGCTTCACGTTCAGCCCGTCCACGTAGCCGATGAGCTCCATGACCTCCTTTTCCTCCAGAAAGTCGGTGAGCCAGCCGCCAAAGGCGGTGGTGAAGTTGAACTTGCCGTCGGAGAAGGCCCCCGCGCCCCCAAAGCCGCACATGGTGCCGCACACCTTGCACTGGATGCAGGTTTTCACCTTCCCCGCCACAATGGGGCACTGGCGGCGGTAGATGTCCGCCCCCTGGTCCACCACCAGCACACGGGCGGAGGGGCATTTCAGGGACAGCTCGTAGGCGGCGTAGATACCGGCCTCGCCGGTGCCCAGGATCATCACGTCGTAATTGGTGTTCATAAGGAACTCCTTTCTCTTGAACGCGCCTTCGCGAAAAGAGCATGTAACACTGTATTATAACATCAAAAAAACCCGTTGTACAGGCTGAGCGCATAATTTACCGTCTGTTAAGAAATAATGGGGAGTGCGGAGAAGCGGACAGCAAGAGAGTTTGGTTTATTAAATAGAAATACGCGCACAGTTCTAGTTGCAAAGCAGGACGATGCGAAAGCGGCCGGGCAGCCTGGCCGCTTCGCGGCATGACAGCAGAGCAAGGAGGCGATCCCATGGGCATTTTCGGCACAAAAAAGCAGACGCCGCCCCCCCATCCCCGGCGGGAGCCCCGGTACGACATCCCCCTGACGGCGGACAGCGTGGCCGGGGTGTTTACAAAGTGCGCCGACTTCAACCGGCGGACCCTCTACCTGAACAATGACCCCGCCCGGCAGGTGGAAATGCTCTTTATCGCCGGACAGGTGCGCAACGAGCGGGCCTGCGACTACGTCCTGCGGCCCCTCACCCAGAACGAGGCCCTGCGGGCCGCCCCCGACATGGACGCCGCTTTCGACCTTATGCGCAAGGGCGGGCTGTATTCCCTGGTGGTCCAGAGTCGGGACACCGCCGACCAGGTGATCTTTGACCTCATCGACGGGTCGGTGGCCCTGTTTTTCCCGGGGAAAGAACAGGCGCTCACCCTGTCGGCGGGGACGGAGGAGAAGCGGTCCGTCTCCAGCCCGGAGAACGAGCCCGACGTGAAGGGGGCCAGGGACTCCTTCGTGGAGTCCCTGCGCACCAACACCTCCCTGGTCCGGCGGCGGTTCCGGGCCCCTGAGCTGAAAATTGAGGAGCAGGTGGTGGGGCGGCAGTCCCTCACCCCGGTGGATATATTATATGTGGAGGGTATCGCCGACCCCGCCCTGGCGGACAGGGTGAAAAAACGGCTGGAGGGCATCGACATCGACACGCTGCTGATGACGGGCAGCCTGGAGCAGTACGTCACCGACGAGAGCCGCACCGCCTTTCCCCTCACCGCCTACACCGAGCGGCCCGACCGCTTCTGCACCGGGCTGGCCGAGGGCCGGGTGGGGGTCATGGTGGACGGCATGCCCATGGGCTGGCTCTTCCCCGCCACCCTGGACAGCTTCTTCCGCACCGGCCAGGACAGGAGCACCAGCTGGGCGGTGGCCGGGGCGCTGTCCGTGCTGCGCTACGTGTGCATGCTCATCACCCTGTTCCTGCCGGGGCTGTACGCGGCGGCGGTGCTGTTCAACCCGGAGCTCATCCCGGTAAAGCTCACCCTGTCCATTATCGCCGCCAAGGCCGACGTGCCCTTCTCCACCCTCACCGAGGTGCTGGTGATGCTGCTGGCCTTTGAGGTGCTCCAGGAGGCGGGGCTGCGCCTGCCCTCCTCCATCGGCCAGACCGTGTCCATCCTGGGGGGGCTGGTGGTGGGCTCCGCGGCGGTGGAGGCCAAGCTGGTGTCCCCCGCCGTGCTGGTGGTGGTGGCCGTGGCCGGAATCGCCGGCTACACCGCCCCCAGCCAGGATTTTGCCGGGGCCCTGCGCATCTGGCGGTTCCTCCTCACCATCTCCGGGGGGATTCTGGGACTGACCGGACTGGCGCTGGCGGGGACGGCGCTGGTGTACCGGCTGGCGCAGCTGGAGACCTTCGGGGTGGCCTACCTCACTCCCTTCGCCTCCAACGCCGGGAAACAGCGGGAGGGCCACGTGGTGCTCCGGGAGCCCCTGCCCGAGGTGAAAACCAGGCCGGACTATCTCAATACGGAGAACAGGAGGAATCAGGGGTGAAGAAATGGCTGGTACTGGCCCTGTGCGGGGCGGTGGCGCTGGCGGGGTGGCGGCCCGCCCCCAAGGAGCCCGAGGGGCTGGCCCTGGTGCGGGTGCTGGGGGTGGACGGCCAGGGCCCCGTCCTGCTGACGGCGGTGTGCGGCGGAGAGGACCAGGAGGAGCCGGGCGGGGGGCGGTGCGCCGGAGCGGACTTTGACGCGGCCCTGGCCGGACTGCCCTGGTCCGGGGAGGAAGAGCTGTCGCTCACCAGCGTTTCCTATATTATAGTTGGGCGGGATGTGGATCTGGAAACAATCCTGCTGTCCGTCCTGCGCAACCGGGAGCTGGGGGCCTCCGCCACCCTGTGGCTGGCGGAGGAGGGAGCCGGGGCTCTGCTGGGCCGCTGCGCCGACCCGGCTTCGGGGCTGGACCTGCTGGCCCGGCAGGGCCAAAAGGCCCCCACGGCGGCGGAGGCCCTGGCCAGGCTGGAGGGGGACGGGCCCCTGACCCTCCCCCTGCTGGCCGGAGAAGGTCCCACCCTCATCGACTGGGAAGAATGGAGGTCTGCGGGATGAACTGTGAAAAGCTGTCCCCCCGGCAGCTGTGGGTGGCGGTGCTCACCGGCGGGCTGTCGGCGGGGGCCGCCGCCGCTGGGCGGGCGGACTGGCGGTGGCTGCTGCTGTCGGCGGCGCTGGGTGCCGCTGTGGGCTGGTTTCTGCTCCGGCGGGTGGGCTGGAGCCCCCTCCACCCCGCCTTGAGAATCCTGTACGCCGGGTGGGCGGCGGTGCTCATGGCGGATGTGCTCAGCCGGACGGCCGGGCGCATCCAGCAGGCCGCGGGAAAGGAGGGGCCCATGGGCTGGCTGCTGGTTCTGCTGGCCCTCCCCCTGGCCTGGATGGGCTGGGGAAAGGCGGCGGCTTTCTTCCGGGCGGCGGAGATCTTCTGGCTGGCCCTGCTGGCGACGGCGGGGGCCGTCTTTCTGCTGGGACTGCCCCGGATGGACTGGGGCTGGGCCATGGTTCCCGGGGGCAGCTGGAAGGAGTCCCTGGCCGCCGGGGGGCTGACCATGTCCACCGGGCTGTTTGTCCTGCCCCAGCTATATAAGGTAGAGGCCGGACAGCGGCAGGACAGCCGGGGGCTGGTGTGGCTGGGGGCGCTGGGGGCGGCCTCCGCCGGGCTGGCCCTGCTGACGGCGGGACTGCTCCACCCCCACACGGCGGCTAGGCTGGACGCCCCCTTTTTCACGGCGGCGGGCCTTCTAGGGGACAGCGCACGGCTGGAAGGGCTGATCTCCGCCCTGTGGCTGCTGTCCGACCTGACCCTGGCCAGTCTGCTGGCCCGGTGCTGGGGGGAAGAGCGTCAGCCCGCCCTGGCGGCTCTGGCCGCGCTGGCGCTGGCCCTTACCGGGGTATTAGAGCGCCTGCCCCGGGAACTGCTCTGCCTGGGCTGCCTGGGGCTGGCCCTGCTGACGGCCGCCCTCCCGCCGGGTCAGAATAAATAGTGGTGGGGAGGGCCGCCGGATGCAATATTTTGTGGTCCGGGAGAAGCTCTGAAAAAAGTCTGAAAAAATGCGAAAAAAGGTGTTGACAAAGGGCGTGGGGTCTGGTATATTAGCAAAGCGCTCGGC
>CANASS010000001.1 GCA_947364395.1 uncultured bacterium | reverse complement strand
TCGTTTCATTTTTGGCTGCTCCATATACAATGCCTCTAACTTAATGACATTGGCCGATAAGGGGGCCTTGCCCTGCGTTGCCGCTTCTCTCCCAAAGGTAGAGCCTTGGCCGGACTTCCCCCTTGTTTCTTGTTTTCTGTTGTGGTATAATTTACATTCAAGCATAAAATAGGAGCAGTACAGGCAATTTGGTAGAGGAGCAGCAGTATGAAAATCGTTGTTTTAGCCGGCGGGCTCAGCCCTGAGCGGAACGTGTCCCTGTCCAGCGGCTGCAAGGTGTGCGCCGCCCTGCGGGAACGGGGGCATGAGGCCGCGCTGATTGATATGTACCTGGGGACCCAGGGGGACCCCCAGGACCTGTTTTCCGCACCCATCCCGGAGAAGCTGACGAAAATCGGCCGTCAGGCCCCAGACCTGGCGGCGGTAAAGGCGTCCCGCCCGGGCGGGGAGGCGAGCCAGTTTGGCCCCGGGGTGCTGGAGATCTGCCGCATGGCGGACGTGGTGTTTTTGGGTCTCCACGGCGCCTGCGGGGAGGACGGCCGGGTCCAGGCCGCCTTTGACCTGATGGGCATACCCTACACCGGGTCGGGCTGTTTGGGCAGCGCCATCGCCATGGACAAGGACCTGACCAAGCGGCTGGTGGCTCCGCTGGGTGTGCTCACCCCCAAATGGGAGCTGGTGCGGTACGCCGCGGAGGATATTCCCGCCCTGGCCCAGCGGCTGGAGCTGCCCTGTGTGGTGAAGCCCTGCGCCTCCGGCTCCTCCATCGGCGTGTCCATCGCCCATGACCGGGAGGCGCTGTCCGCCGCCCTGGTCCAGTGCCTGGACTTCGGCGGGGTGTGCGTGGTGGAGCAGTACATAGCCGGACGGGAGATCCAGGTGGGTATCTTGGAGGACCGGGCCCTGCCCTCCATCGAGATCATTCCCAAGACCGGCTTTTACGACTACGAGAACAAGTACCAGCCTGGGGCGGCGGAAGAGATTACCCCTGCCCCCATCCCGGCGGATTGGGAGGCCCGGCTGGGCGAGGCGGCGCTGGCGGTCTTTCACGCCCTGGGGCTGTCGGTGTACTCCCGGGCGGACTTCATCGTCACCCAGGACGGCACGCCCTGGTTTTTGGAGATCAACACCCTGCCCGGCATGACCCCCACCAGCCTGTTGCCCCAGGAGGCGGCGGCAGTGGGCATCGGTTACGGCCAGCTGTGCGAGCGGATCATTGAGGCGTCCCTGGCCGCCCGAAAAGCCGGGAAATAATTTAAAGAGAGAGATTCAGGAGAGGAGCGCCATCACTATGGAGGCACTGACGCTGAGACAGCTGCTGGAGGCGGTAAACGGGACCCTGCTGGGGGACTTTGACGATTTGGAGGCGGCGGCGGCCCAGGTGAGCACCGACAGCCGGAGTATTGAATCGGGCTGCTTGTTCATCCCCCTGGAGGGAGAGCGGTTCGACGGCCACTCGTTTATCAACGCCGCGCTGGAGGCTGGGGCGGCAGGGTGCCTCACCGCACGGGAGCGGGAGAGCTACCTGCCCGGCAAGTTTTACATCAAGGTGCGCTCCACCCAGCGCGCCCTGTGGGAGCTGGCCCGGTATTATAAACAGCTGTTCCCCATCCCCTTTATCGCCATTACCGGCTCGGTGGGCAAGACCACCACCAAGGACATGACGGCGGCGGTGCTGGGGGCCAGGTTCCGGGTCCACAAGACGGAGGGGAACTTCAACAACGACATCGGCGTGCCCCTCACCCTGCTGAAGCTGGAACGGCAGCACGAGGTGTGCGTGGTGGAGATGGGCATGGACCACGCCGGGGAGATCGACTACCTGGGCAGATTGGTGGAGCCGGATATGGCCGTTATCACCAACATCGGCGACGCCCACATTGAGAATCTGGGCAGCAGAGAGAACATATTCAAGGCCAAGTGCGAGATCTTCCCCTATCTGAAAAAGGATGGTCTGGCGGTGCTCAACGGGGACGACCCCCTGCTTGCCACCCTCAAGGGAAAGCTCATCCAGCGCACGGTGTTTGTGGGGAGCGGCCAGGGGCTGGACTACGAAGCCTGCGACCTGGACAGCGACGGCGCGGGCCACCTGTCCTGCCGGGTCAAAACTCCCCGGGGCCAGTTTGAGGCCAACATTCCCGCCCTGGGCAGCCATATGATCTACCCCACCCTTATGGCGGCCGCCGTGGGGGAGGCGCTGGGCATGGCCCCCGACGAGATTGTCCGCGGCGTGGCGGCTTTCCTGCCCACCAAGATGCGAATGAATGTTATTCGCTGTAAGGGCGACATTGTGATCTTAAACGACGCCTACAATGCCAATCCACAGTCCATGCGGGCCGCCGCCGCCGTGCTGGGGGACGCGGGCCAGAAGCGCCGGAAGGTGGCGGTTGTGGGGGATATGAAGGAGCTGGGTCCGGGCTCGGAGCAGTTCCACCGGGCGGTGGGGGGCTATTTTGCCCAGGCTGGGGCGGACCGGCTCATCGCCGTGGGGGATTTGGCCCGGTTCATGGCCGAGGGGGCCAGGGCGGCGGGGCTGGAGCAGTCCGACCATTTCCCCACCCTGGACGAGGCCAAAAACGCCCTGTCCCGGGAGCTTCGGGCGGGGGCGACCATCCTGGTGAAGGCATCCCGGTCCATGGCCTTTGAGAAGATTGTGGACTATTTGCTGGCCAACGTGCCAGAGTGATACTTTTTCTTGAAAGAAAAAGTATCCAAAAAGAACTTTAAACCGCTTCGGACAGACACAGAATGAGGAAAAGAGTGTGCCCAGCCACCGGCTAGGCAATATTGCCAAAGTAAACATTTTCTTGAAAAGAAAAAGTATCCATAAAGAACTTTAAACCGCTTCGGACAGATACAGAATGTGGAAAAGAGTGTGCCCGGCCACCGGCTACGCAATATTGCCAGAGTAAACATTTCCTTTGACCTTTAAATGTGACCGGCGCGGTACTTCCATTGATTGCCGCGCTGGAAGCGGTCTAAAAGTTTCTTTTTTCGCTTCCTTTTTTCTTTTCAAAGAAAAAAGGAAGGAACTTCGTGAGGAACCTTCGTAAGGAGAACAATGAACCATGATTGACATACAGCTGACCGGCCTGGTCAAGGAGTTCGAGGTCGGCAAACGGATTTTGGACGGCTTCTCCCTCCAGATCGACGAGGGGGAGCGGGTGGGTCTGTTGGGCCGCAATGGCGCGGGCAAGACCACCATCTTCCGTATGATGACGGGACAGGTCCGCCCTGACGAGGGGACCATCGCCATCGCCCCGGGCAAGCGGCTGGGGCTCATCTCACAGATCCCCGTTTACCCGGAGGGCTACACCGTCCGGGACGTGCTGGATACCGCCTTCGCCCCCCTTCACGCCATGGAGGAGGAGCTGGCTCAGCTCACCGCCCGGATGGCCCAGGGGGAGGACCCGGCCGTGATGGCCCAGTACGACAAGCTCACCGCCGCCTTTGAGCTGGGGGGCGGCTACGACACCGAGACGCGGTTGAATAAAGTCTGTAACGGCCTGGGCATCGGGGCGGACATGCGCTCCCGGCTCTTTGACGCGTTGTCCGGCGGGGAAAAGACCCGCATCAATCTGGCCCGGCTCATTTTGGAGGACACCGACATCCTCCTGCTGGACGAGCCCACCAACCACCTGGATTTGAACGCCACCGAGTGGCTGGAGGCCTACTTGGAGCGGTTCAAAGGTACGGTGCTGGCCATCTCCCACGACCGCTGGTTTTTGGACAAGGTAGTGCGCCGGGTGGCGGAGATTCAAGAGGGCAGGGCTGAGCTGTACGCCGGCAACTACTCCTTCTACGTGGAGGAGAAGGAGCGGCGGTATCAAGAGCGGCTTAAGCAGTACGAGAAAGAGCAGGCCAAGATCGCCCAGCTGGAGGCTGCGGCGGAGCAGATGCGCATGTGGGCCTTCAAGGGCAACGACAAACAGTACCGTCGGGCCATCAACATGGAGCGGCGGATTGAGCGTATGCGTACCACGGACAAGCCCACCAAGGAAAAGAAGCTGGCCACACGGTTTGGGGAGCGGGAGTTCCACGGGGACGAGGCCATGGTGGTCACCGAGCTGAAAAAGTCCTTCGGGGATCGAATCCTGTTCGATCAGATCAATTTGGAGGTGACCGGCGGGGAGCGCATCGCCCTGCTGGGGGACAACGGCACCGGCAAATCTACCTTCATCAAGCTCATCATGGGGGAGGAGGTCCCCGATTCCGGGTCTATTTATCTGGGGCCCTCCATCCGTGTCGGCTATTTGCCTCAGATCATTCACTTTGACCGGCCCGACCGCAACCTGGTGGACACTATGCTGTACGCGCAGAACTGTACCACCCAGGAGGCCCGGGACCGTCTGGCCTCCTTCAAGTTCCGGGGAGAGGACGTATTCAAGGAGGTGTCCGCCCTGTCCGGCGGGGAGCAGTCCCGGCTGCGGCTGTGTATGCTGATGGACAGCCGGATCAACCTGCTGATTTTGGACGAGCCCACCAACCATCTGGACATCGACTCCCGGGAGTGGATCGAGGAGGCGGTGGAGGAGTACGGCGGAAACCTGCTGTTCGTCTCCCATGACCGCTATTTCATCGAGAAGTTCGCCACCCGGGTGTGGATGCTGGAAAACGGGCGGATCACCGATTTCCACGGCACTTACAGCGAGTTCCGCTCGTTCCGGGAGCGGCAGGAGCAGCTTAAGAACACCAAGTCTCCCATAGGGCGCGACGACCCCGGCGTGCCGGCCAAACCTGTAGAGGACAAGGTGAAACAAAAGCGTCCCGGCGGCACCAAGGAGCTGGAGAAACAGGTCCGGGCCGCCGAACGGGCGGTGGAGAAGGCGGAGGTCCGGCTGGACGAGCTGGCCCAGGAGGCGGAGGAGTCTGCCTCTGACTACCTGAAGCTCCAGGACATTTACAAGGAGCGGGAGGCGGCGGAGGACGAGCTGGCCCATCTTTACGCGGAGTGGGAGCGGCTGGCGGCGGAGCTGGAGGAAGCGAAAGGATAACATAGAGATATGGGATACAAAAGCTACCGGGGGAACAGCCCCCAGCGGAAAAAGAGACATTGGTTTACCGCTTTGCTGATCCTGCTGGGCTTGGGCCTGGTCCTGTTCGGCACGCTGGAAATTGTCATTGCCGCCCACAGCCGGGACCGGTTAATGGAGGACCCACAGCCGGAGGTCATGGTTATCTTCGGCTGTCAAATGCGGAGGGATGGTCCATCTATTTTACTCAAGGATCGGCTGGATACCGCCCTGACCTACTGGGAAGAGCACCCGGACATCAAGATCGTCGTCACTGGCGGCAAGGGGGACGACGAGCACGTTTCCGAGGCTCAGGGAATGTACGACTACCTCACCGCCCACGGGGTGGATGGTGAAAGTATCTACATGGAGGACAAGTCCCGGAACACCTGGCAGAATATCAACAACACCTTTGCCCTGATGGAGCGGGAGGGGTGGAGCCTTACCGATGATGTGCTGCTGGTGTCCAGCGGGTTCCATCTGGCCCGCATTGAAATGCTTTGGGACCGGGTGCGCACCGGTATTTTGCGGGATGAGGTATACAACGATCAGTATATTTCAACCCTGGCCGCCCCAGTGAGCCACAAGCCGTCGGCGGTGCAGATGTTCTTCCGGGAGCCGCTGGCCTTGGTGAAATCCTTCCTCTTTGACCGATGAATCCGGGATAGAAATTGAAAATTGGGTGAAACCATGACTGACAACTTAAAAAATATTGAGCTGCGCTATCAGGAGTTGGAGGCCCGGCTGGCCGCCAACGAGACCTACAGCGACCCGGAGCTGGTGTCCAGGCTGAACCGGGAGCAGAGGGAGCTGGAGCCCCTGGTTACCGCATACCGGGCGCTGTGCAGGGCACGGAACGATCTGGCTGGGGCCGAAGAACTGCTCGGCGACCCGGAGATGAAGGAGCTTGCCCAGCAGGAGCTGGCCCAGGCCAAGGAGGACATCGAACGTCTGGAGCGTGAGATCAAGGTGCTTCTCCTGCCCCGGGACCCCAACGACGGCAAAAACGTCATCATGGAGATCCGGGCCGGGGTGGGCGGGGAAGAGTCCGCCCTGTTTGCCCACTCCCTCACCCGCATGTACACCATGTACGCGGAAAAGCGGGGCTGGCGGGTGGAGGTCAACTCCGCCAGTGAGACCGAATTAGGTGGTGTGAAGGAGATCTCCTTTACCATTGAGGGGGACGGGGCCTGGTCCCGGATGAAGTTTGAGAGCGGCGTTCACCGAGTCCAGCGGGTGCCCGAAACCGAGTCAGGCGGCCGGGTGCACACATCCACCGCCACTGTGGCGGTGCTCCCCGAGATGGAGACGGTGGACGTGCAGCTGGACCCCGCCGATGTGGAGATGCAGGTGTTCCGCTCCTCCGGGGCGGGGGGCCAGCACATCAACAAGACCTCCTCCGCCGTGCGGCTGATCCATAAGCCCACGGGGACGGTGGTGGAGTGCCAGCAGGAGCGCTCCCAGTTCCAGAACCGGGAAAAGGCCATGCGCCTGCTGGCCTCTATCCTCTACGACCGGGAGCAGGAGCGCATTGAATCGGAGTACGGCGAGAACCGCCGCAGTCAGGTAGGGTCCGGCATGCGTAACGAGCGCATCCGCACCTATAACTTTCCACAAGGGCGGCTCACCGACCACCGGGTGGGGCTGACGCTGTACAAGCTGGACGCGGTGATGGACGGAGATCTGGACGAGATCATCGACGCGCTGACCACAGCCCGGCAGGCGGAACAGCTGGCAGGTCAAGACCCTTCTTTTTCTTGAAAGAAAAAGAAGCAAAAAGAACTTTAGACCGTTACCAACGGTATCTGAAACCACAAAATCTGCGTTGGAAGCGAAACGAAGGAAAAGAGCGTTACGTATGTTTACTCATATTATTTTCGATTTGGACGGCACCCTGCTGAACACCATCGACGATCTGGCGGACGCGGGCAACCACGTGTGCGCAGCCCACGGCTGGCCCACCCACACGGCGGACCAGTTCAAGTACATGGTGGGCAATGGGATACCCAATCTGGTGTTCAGGTTCACCCCCTGCGGGCTGGGGGAGGAGGAGCTGGCCCAGGCGCTGGCGGAGTTTTCCGCCTATTATGACGCGCACAAGGAGGACAAGACCGCACCTTATCCCGGCATCCCAGAGCTTCTGGCGGCGCTGAAGGGGGCGGGGGTGGGTCTGGCGGTGCTGTCCAACAAGGCCCACGCCCTGGCGGGGCCGGTGGTGGAACACTACTTCCCTGGCCTATTTGAGTACGTCCAGGGGGCGCTGCCCGACGCGCCGCTGAAGCCTGACCCCACCCTGCTCCACGCTCTGATGGAGAAAACCGGCGCAGCGCCCGAAACCACCCTTTTCGTGGGGGACAGCGATGTGGATGTGCTCACGGGGAAAAACGGCGGGCTGACGGTGTGCGGCGTGCTGTGGGGCTTCCGGGGGCGGGAAGAGCTGAAGGACGCCGGAGCGGACTGGATCATCCACAGCCCAGACCAGCTGTCCGCCATTGCTACCGGCACCGCCCTGCTCTCCCGGGGACAGGGGGCCCTGGCGGCGGAGCTGCTGCGGATGGGCCGGTTGGCGGCAGTGCCCACCGAGACGGTGTATGGGCTGGCCGCCGATGCCGCCCAGGAGGGCGCCGTTCAGGCGGTCTACGAGGCCAAAGGCCGCCCTGAGACCAAGCCCCTGAACGTGTTGGTGGACGGAATGGACATGGTGGAGACCGTCTGCCGGGATATCCCGGAGGAGGCGTACAAGCTGGCGGAGGCCTTCTGGCCTGGGCCGCTGACCATGATTTTGCGGGGGAACGGGACCCTGCCCCCCGTCGTTACCGCCGGGGGAGACACCCAGGGAGTGCGCTGCCCCGATCACCCCGATACGCTGGATGTGATTCGGGCGCTGGGCCGTCCGCTAGCCTGCCCCTCTGCCAATCTGTCGGGCAGGCCCAGCCCCAAGTCCGCTGGAGACGTGCTGGGCCAGCTGGTCGGCAAAATCGACGCGGTGCTGGACGGCGGGTCCTGCGGCGTGGGGGTGGAGTCTACCATTTTGGACTTGACCAGCCTGCCCTATCGTGTTCTGCGCCAGGGGGGGCTGAGCCGGGAGAGGCTGGCGGCCGTGCTGGGCCCCGGCAGGCTTGAGAATAATTGAAAGGAACTTGAGTGAAAATGAACATAGAGCTTAAAAACCAGACCGCTATTGTACGGGAGGCGGGGGTGCTTGTGACCGACGGCTCCTCCGCCATGGAGCTGCTGGCCACGGCCCGGTACGAGACGGGCTGTTCTGCCATTGTCCTCTTTAAAGAGCAGCTGGACGAGTCCTTTTTCCGTCTGTCCACCGGGCTGGCGGGGGAGGTGCTGCAAAAATTTGTGAATTACCAGATGAAGCTGGCCATTGTGGGGGACTTTGACGGCTATACCAGCAAGCCCCTCCAGGATTTCATCCGGGAGAGCAATGAGGGCCGCCAGATCTGCTTCCAGCCCGACGAGGGGGCGGCCCTGGCCTGGCTGGAGCGGGTTGGAGCATGACCGTCATCGGCATCACCGGCCCCACCGGGGCGGGTAAAACCACCGTGCTGAACGTGCTGCGGGATATGGGCGGGGCGGTGGTGGACTGCGACGCTTTGTACCACGAGCTGCTCCGCAGGGACATCTCCATGCAAAATGAGCTGAAAGCCCGGTTCGGTCAAGATATTTTTGATGAAAATGACGGCTTGCGCCGAAAGGCCCTTGGTGTTATTGTATTTGAGGATCAATCCGCGCTGGAGGATCTGAACGCCATCACCCACCGGCACGTTGTGGCCGAGGCGGAGCGGCGTATTGCCCAGGCCGGCGCTGAGGGCCGCCCCGCCATCGCCCTGGACGCCATCGCCCTGCTGGAGAGCGGGGCGGGGGAGTTGTGCGGCGCGACCATCGCCGTCACCGCCCGCCCGGAGGTCCGGGTGAGGCGCATTATGGCCCGGGAGGGCATCTCGGAGGAGTACGCCCGCCGCCGGGTGGCCGCCCAGAAGCCGGAGGCCTGGTTTGAGGAACACTGTACCTATACCCTGCGCAACGATGGGACCCAGGCTGAACTGGAAGCCGGGGCCCGCAGGTTGCTGACACAAATGATCAACAAGGAGGATATCTGACATGGAAGAAAAGACCAGAGGCCAGCAGCTGCGGGAAGCGCTGCTGACCCAGAAAAAGAACGGCTGGGATGTGGTGGACGAGGCCACAGAGCGGGCAATTTTCGAGTACTGTGAGGGCTATAAGACCTTTTTGGACCGTGGAAAGACGGAGCGCGGCTGCGTGGAGTACGCGGTGGAGCTGGCTGAGACGGCGGGCTTTGTTCCCCTGGAGCGGGGGATGGAGCTTCACCCCGGCTCCAAGGTGTACCGTGTGAATCGAAACCGGGCCGTCAATCTGGCCGTCATCGGCTCCACCCCCCTGGACCAGGGCGTGTCCATCTCCGCCTCCCACATCGACAGCCCCCGGCTGGACCTGAAGCCCACCCCGCTGTATGAGGACAGCGAGCTGGCCTTCTTCAAGACCCATTATTATGGCGGCATCCGTAAGTACCAGTGGGTGACCATCCCCCTGGAGCTGCGGGGCGTGGTGGCCATGAAGGACGGGTCCATTGTCAATGTGTTGGTGGGCTCCCACCCCGGCGACCCCCTGTTTACCATCGACGACCTGTTGCCCCACCTGGGGGCGGAGCAGTCCAAGAAGCCCTTGGGGGAGGCCATTCCCGCCGAAAGCCTGAACATCCTGGTGGGCAGCCGTCCCCTGAAGGATGACGACGGCAAGGACCGGGTGAAGCTGGCGGTGATGAAGATGCTGAACGACCACTACGGCATTCGGGAGGACGATTTCATCTCCGCGGAGATTGAGGCGGTCCCCGCCTTCAACGCCGCCGATATCGGCTTCGACCGCTCCCTGATCGGGGCCTACGGCCACGACGACCGGGTGTGCGGCTACGCCGGGCTGAAGGCCCTTCTGGACTTGGAGGGGGTTCCCATGCGCACCGCCGTGTGCGTGTTGGCGGATAAGGAGGAGATCGGTTCCGAGGGTGTGTCCGGGATGCAGTCCGCCTTTTTCGACACCTTTGTGGGCGACCTGTGCGCCACCCAGAGGGTGCCCCTGCGGGTGTGCCTGGAGAAATCCTTCTGCCTGTCCACCGACGTGACGGCCGCCTTTGACCCCAACTTTGCCGACGTGTACGAGAAGAACAACTCTGCCCGGGTGAACTATGGCGTGGGTCTGTGCAAGTACACCGGCGCCCGGGGCAAGAGCGGCGCCTCCGACGCTGGGGCCGAGGTGGTGGCCTATGTCCGCCGCCTGCTGGACGACAAGGGCATTTTGTGGCAGATGGCCGAGCTGGGCGCGGCGGATAAGGGCGGCGGCGGCACCGTGGCCTGCTACATGGCCAACCGCAATATCGACACGCTGGACGCGGGCGTGCCCGTATTGAGCATGCACGCCCCCTTTGAGACGGTGTCCAAGCTGGACTGCTATATGACTTACGCCGCCTGCAAGGCGGTGTATCAGAGCTGAGCGTGGTCCGGCTGGTGTCTGTGGGCCCGGACAATTGGCGGGAACCGCTGACCGTTCGGGAGGACCAGCGGTGGTTCGTGTCCGATACCAACCGTCTTCTGGCCAGGGCGTATGCCTATCGGGAGCTGAACAGCCAGGCCAAATTGATCCTGAATGGGGAGACCCCTGTGGGGATGCTGCTGTGGTACGACTGGCCGGAGGCGGAACGGTATGTGTTCAGCCAGCTGTTCATTGACCGGCGGTATCAGCGCCGGGGCTTTGGCCTTCAGGCGGCGCGTCTGGCCCTGGATATAATGCGTGCTGACGGGCGTTATCCCAAGGTGTGCCTGTGTTATGTGGAGGAGGACGAGCCCGCCCGGCAGCTGTACGAGAAGCTGGGCTTTTCCCCCACCGGCGAGGCGGAGCGAAGCGAGATCCTTATGGAATTGACGCTGTGACGGATAGAGGCCCCCTTTTGCGGAAATGCTACCGCAAAAGGGGGTTTTTCCATGACTGAGGACACCAGACCGACGGAGAACAATGAAAACGAGGAGCAGCCGGAGCTGCAGCAGCAGATTGTGGATATGGGGGCCAGCGCTGTCAAAACAAAGGATGGCGATATTCACACACTGACCATCGTGGGCGCCATTGAGGGCCACCAGGAGGAGCGATCCGGGGCCAAAACCACCAAATATGAACACATACTGCCCTTTCTGGCCAGCCTGGAGGAGAGCGACGAGGCGGACGGCCTGCTGATCCTGCTCAACACCATGGGAGGTGATATCGAGGCGGGGCTGGCCATCGCGGAGATGATCGCCGGGATGCGCAAGCCTACCGTGTCCCTGGTGCTGGGGGGCGGGCACTCCATTGGAGTGCCCCTGGCGGTGGCGGCCAAGGAGTCCTTCATTGTCCCCTCCGGGGCCATGACCATCCACCCGGTGCGGCTCAACGGGCTGGTTATCGGGGTGAGCCAGACCTTCCACTACTTTGAGCGCATCCAGGACCGGATCTGCGACTTTGTCACCCGGAACAGCCGGATCAGCCGGGAGGACTTCGAGCACTTGATGCTGAACACGGGGGAGATGGCCGCCGACGTGGGCAGCGTCATCTACGGCCAGGAGGCGGTGGAGCTGGGGCTCATCGACCACCTGGGTGGGCTGTCCGACGCGCTGGCCTGCCTCCACCGGCGGATGCGGGAGGAGCGGGCGCGGCAGGAGCCGGAGGCCACTTGAAAAAAACGGGGCGTTGTGCTATGCTGAGCGTATCTTTTTCAGGCGAGGTGGTATGCGTGAAGCGGTGTATTGCCTTTTGCGGGATCGTCACAAAATAAATGACGCTCAGGAGGTTATCAGATGATCCCGCAATGGAAAATTTATCCCCGCTCCCAGGGTCACAGCACCGTTTACCTGCAAAACGTGGTGACCGACCCCTCCATCACCGTGGGGGAGTACACCACCTATGACGACTTTGTCCGTGACCCCAGGGACTTTCAGCGCAGCAATGTGCTCTACCACTACCCCATCAATCAGGAGAGGCTGACCATCGGCAAATTCTGTTCCATCGCCTGCGGCGCGAAATTTCTCTTCAACAGCGCCAACCACGCCCTGGGCAGCCTGTCCACTTATCCCTTCCCCATTTTCTTTGAAGAGTGGGGCCTGCCGGTGGAGGATATCCCCCGGGCCTGGGACAACAAAGGGGACATCGTGGTGGGAAACGACGTTTGGATCGGCTATGAGGCCGTCATTTTGGCAGGCGTGACCATCGGCGACGGGGCCGTCGTCGGCGCCCGGGCGGTGGTGACCAAGGACGTGCCTCCTTACGCCATCGTGGGCGGCGTCCCGGCCAAGCTCATCCGCAAGCGGTTCAGCGACGGCGTGATCCAGCACCTGCTGGCCCTGAAGTGGTGGGACTGGCCCGTAGAACGGATCGCCGCCAATATGGAGGCCATTCAGTCCGGCGATATCCAGGGCCTGACGTAAATAAAAAGGGGGCGCGGTACAGACCGCGCTCCCTTGCCTTTTCCTATGTTTTCTGCTACAATGTCCGGGAATCTGCATTTTTGGAGGATACGCCCGCCATGAAGGAATTCACCATCGGACCCAACGACGCGGGCCAGCGGCTGGACCGCTGGCTGGCTAAAACCATGCCCCTCCTCCCGGTGCCCCTGGCCCAGAAATATATCCGCCTCAAGCGGGTGAAGGTGAACGGCAAGGGTTCCAAGCGGGATGTGCGCCTCCAGAAGGGGGACCTGCTCCAGCTGTACATCAACGACGAGTTCTTTGACCGACCCACCCCGGAAAACGCCTTTTTGTCCGTGTTCAAGCCCCAGCTGGACATCCTATATGAGGACGAGCACCTTCTTCTGCTGAACAAGCGCCCAGGCATGGTGGTCCATCCCGACGACAAGGAACGGGTGAACACCCTCATCACCCACATACAGGCGTACCTGTACCAGAAAAAGGAGTGGTCCCCGTACTGGGAGAACTCCTTTGCCCCCGCCCTGTGCAACCGCATCGACCGCAACACCGGCGGCATCGTCATCGCCGCCAAGACCGCCCCGGCCCTGCGGGTGATGAACCAGAAGATCCGGGACCGGGAGCTGCAAAAGCTGTACCTGTGCGTGGTCCACGGGGTGATGAAGCCCCGGGAGGGACAGCTGAAGGGGTACATCCTGAAGGATGAGGAAAGGGCCCAGGTGAAGGTGTACGGCCACCCAGTCCAGGGAGGAAAGACGGCGGTGACGCTGTACCGCACGCTGGATGCGCGAAACGGCCTGTCCCTGGTGGAGTGCGACCTCATCACCGGGCGGACCCACCAGATCCGGGCCCAGTTTGCCGCTGCGGGCTGTCCTCTGCTGGGGGACGGAAAGTACGGCCGGGAGCGGGACGACAAGCGCTATGACCGCAGGTTTCAGGCGCTGTACTCCTACAAGCTGCGGTTTGACTTTACCACGGACGCGGGACCGCTGGACAGCCTCAACGGCAGGGAGTGGACGGTGGAGGACGTGGATTTTGTCCAGGAGTATTTTCCGAAGGAGAGTGTGGATTGAGCTGTGCGGTTTGGAAAATCAGAGAGCATCCCCAGATGGCGGACCGGGCGGCGGAGTGGTTCCATGAAAAGTGGAGCGTCCCGCTGGAGGCGTATCGGGAGAGCATGGCGGAATGCCTCGTGGACAGCGAGGCAGTACCCCAGTGGTATGTGGCCGTGGATGGAGATGAAATTGTAGGCGGGCTGGGAGTCATTGAGAACGACTTCCATCCCCGAAGGGACCTGACCCCCAACGTGTGCGCGGTCTATGTGGAGGAGACACACCGCTGTCAGGGGATAGCGGGGGCGATGCTGGAGTTGGTCTGCGCGGACATGGCGGGACTGGGGGTGGACGCCCTCTATCTGCTCACCGATCACACCTCTTTTTATGAGCGGTACGGCTGGCGGTTTCTGTGCATGGTCCAGGGGGACGGGGAGGCGGAGTGCTCCCGGATATACGTCCACACCCAGGATGGGGAGGCTGGACAAGCGGGGGCGGCTGTGGTATGATGGAGCGAACTGCGGTATCAGGAGGAACAAGAATGGATCAACAATGGAAGAAATATCTGCCCCCGGTGTGCGCCGGGGCCGGCGGGGCGCTGCTGGTGTTCACCGCCGTGGCGTGTATGGGGTTGGACCAGGGCGGCTGGCTGGACCGGGCGGGCATCGCGGCGGTGCTCATCGCCCTGGCAGGGCTGTCCCTGCTTCTGCTGCGGATGGAGGGCGTCAGGGGAGACGCGCTGCTGATCCTGCTGCTGCCCATCGGGGCGGCCATGGTGCTCCGGGCCCTGAGCCTGGACTATATCAGCGGGGATTACGTCTCCTTCTTGAAGCACTGGGCAGAGTTTTTCCGAACCTACGGCGGCTTCAGCACCCTGGCCAGCAACGTGGGCAACTACAACGTGCCCTACCTCTATTATATCGCCTTTATGTCCTACATCGGCGTGCCCGACCTGTATATGTACAAGCTGCTGTCCATCCTGTTTGACGTGGTGCTGGCCTGGGGCTGCTTCCGGTTGGTGCGGTCCCTGACCAGGGACCGTCAGGGGAGCGCCGCTCCCCTGACCGCCTTTGCCGCCGCCCTGCTGCTGCCTGTGGTGGTGCTCAACGGGGCCTACTGGGGACAGTGCGACGTGATCTACGGGGCCTTGGCTATCCACGCCGCCGCTCTGGTGCTGGAGGGAAAAAATAAAACCTCGGTGGCGCTGATGGCGGTGGCCTTCTCCTTCAAGCTTCAGGCCGTCTTTATCCTCCCCTTGTGGGGGGTGCTGTGGCTGGCGAAAAAGGTGAGGTTCTGGGAGCTGTGGGTGTTTCCCGTCACCTACCTGGCCACCATTCTGCCCGCCGTATTTTTGGGCAAGCCCCTGGCCGATATACTGGGCATCTATTTCAACCAGATGACCGAGGTGCCCCATCTGGTGCTCAACGCGGCCAGCGTGTACCAGTTTATCCCAAGGGCCCTCCACGAAGGGCTGGCGGAGGGAAAGCTGGCCTCCGTTCTAGGGATCGCTGCGGCGGCGGCGCTGGTGCTGATTCTGCTGGGGCTGGGCTTCTGGCTGAAGGACCGGCTGGACCGGGATATCACCATGACCATGGCGGTTATCTTGTGCATCGGGGTGCCCTTCTTCCTGCCCCACATGCACGAGCGGTATTTCTTTCTGGCCGACGTGTTCACCTTGTGCTGGGCCTGCGCCAATGTGCGCCGCCTGCCGGTGGCGGTGCTGGCGGGAGGGGCGTCCCTGGCCAGCTATGTGGTCTACCTGCGGCAGAAGTACAACTTTATCGTCACCATTGGAAGCGCTCAGTTTGGCATGGCCCTGGAGGCTCTGGCCATGCTGGGGGCTCTGGCCATCTCGGTGTGGGTGCTGGTCCGGCAGCTGCGCCAGGTGAACAGACAGGGGGAATTGACATGAAATTCGTGTCTTGGAATGTGAACGGTCTGCGGGCCTGCCTGAAAAAGGGCTTTGTGGACTCAGTGCTGGGGCTGGATGCCGACTTCATCTGTCTCCAGGAGACCAAGATGGAGCGGGGGCAGGCGGAGGTGGAGCTGTCCGGCTACCATGAATATTGGAACTCGGCGGACAAGAAGGGCTATTCCGGCACCGCCATCTTCGCCCGGGAGGAGCCGCTGTCAGTCTCCTACGGGATGGACCTGGACAAGCACGACCATGAGGGGCGGCTCATCACCTTGGAGTATCCGGAGTTCTGGCTGGTTGACTGCTACACCCCCAACGCCCAGAGCGAGCTGGCCCGGCTGGGCTACCGCCTGGAGTGGGAAGAGGACCTGTTGGATTATCTCAGGAGCCTGGATAAGACAAAGCCGGTGGTGTACTGCGGGGACTTGAACGTGGCGCACCAGGAGATTGACTTGAAAAACCCCAAGACCAACCGGGGAAACGCCGGTTTCTCCGATGAGGAACGCGCCGCCATGACCCGCCTGCTCTCCTCCGGCTTCACTGACAGCTTCCGCCTGCTGTACCCGGACAGGGAGGGGGCCTATTCCTGGTGGAGTTATCGCTTCAAGGCCAGGGAGAAGAACGCCGGCTGGCGTATTGACTATTTTATCGTGTCCGACCGGCTGGGGGAGCGGGTGGGGGAGGCGGCCATCCACCCCGACATCCAGGGCAGCGACCACTGCCCGGTGTCGCTGATTTTGAAATAGTTTCCAGCTGAAAATCTCACTCTTTCCCGGAAAATGGGGCAAGCTAGCAGGGCGAAGGAGTGATGAGTCATGAGAATGGACAAAAAAGCCATGCTGCCCATCGCCGGGGCTACCATGGCGGCGGCCGGGGCCATCGGCCTGATGATGATGCCCAAGAAGAAAAAGCACTCCGCCCAGAAGGCGGCGGGGAGGGCAATCAAGGCCGTGGGCGAGGTCGTGGAGCACTTCAACGGCTCGTTCAAAATGTGAGGGAAAGACCCCGCCGGACAGTCCGGCGGGGTCTTTCATAGGATGAATTGGGCGACGGCCCGGTCCGGCTGGGCGGGATCCAGCAGGAGAATTTCCCGCTTTTTGTCCATGGCGTAGTTCAGGGTGTACTGGGTCCCTCCCGGGGCGCCGTCGAACACCGCAAGCACGGCGGCGGAGCGGTCTACGATGTAGCGGTCCCGGCGGAGCATGCACCAGCGGTCGTAATTTTGCTGCACCACCGTCTCCAGGTCGCAGGTGTCCAGGATAGCCCGCCATCGGCGGCGGAGGGTCTCCGGCCATTTTTGCGCCTGGGTGGGGCAGGGGACCGCCCCCTCCACCGTTACGCCGTGGCAGCGCTCCCGCAGGGCCAGCGCGGCTTCGGCAAAGTACAGGTCGCAGCCCATGGCCATGCCGGAGATGAAGTGGCGGAACCCCCGGCGGTACAGCCCGTCCAGCTCCCGGTCCAGGCTGGCCTTCAGCGCGGCGCAGCGGGGGTCGTCCTCGTCCAGGCCCCAGGGAAGCTTGTCCGGCCGGTGGCCGGTGAAACAGCAGGTGCGGCTTTCGTCGGTTGACACGGTGGTTCCTCCTCTCGATGTTTGATACAATTGTACTACATGTGCGGGAAGTCGTCAAGGGGAAATGAAACGTTAGTTTTAAAAAATGTCGGGCAAATTCGACAAAAAAGACTTGCATTTTTGGAGGGTGAGGCTTATAATCTGGAACGGAACAATGGAATGATTGTCTTCAGGGCGGGGTGAGATTCCCCACTGGCGGTATAGTCCGCGACCCGCGTGAGCGGTTGACCCGGTGAAACTCCGGGACCAACGGTATAGTCCGGATGGAAGAAGACGCGTGACCCCTCTTGAGGTAGTGTCGCGCCTGGAAGACAGTGCTTTCAGGCGTTTCAGACTATCTTAGGAGGTATTTTTATGTTCAACGATCCTGGAAAGCTTTTTGCGGCGGTGGCGGACAACGCCATGTTTCTGCTGGTGTGCTTGGCGGTGTTCGCGGGTATTTTCGCGGTGGCCGTGCTGCTGGAGCGGCTGTGGCTCAAGCCGGAGAAGCAGTCTCCCGCCCGGAGGACGGCTTACGTGGGCATTTTCGCCGCCATCGCCGCCGTGCTGATGTACTTTGAATTCCCCCTGCCCTTTGCCCCCGGTTTCTACGAGCTGGACTTCAGTGAGATCCCGGTGCTTATCTGCTCCTTTTCCATGGGCCCGGTGGCCGGGGTGGTGTGCGAGTTTCTGAAGGTGGTGATGAAACTGCTGCTGAAAGGGACCTCCACCGCCTTTGTGGGCGACCTGGCCAACTTCGCGGTGGGCTGCGCCTTGATTCTGCCCGCCTCGGTGGTGTACTTCGCCAATAAGACCAAGAAAGGCGCCATCCTCGGTATGGTAGTGGGCACCGCGTGCATTACGGTGGTGGGCAGCCTATTCAATGCGGTCTACCTGATCCCCGCTTTCTCCGTTCTATTCGGCCAGCCGCTGGAGGTCATCATCGGCATGGGCACCGCCATCAATCCCGCCATCGTCAGTGTCAACACCTTAGTGTTGTGTGCCGTGGCTCCCTTCAATCTGCTCAAGGGCGTGGCGGACTCGGTTATCACGTTTGTCCTCTACAAACACATTGAGCGCCTCCTGCGCATGAAATAGCTTCTAATGAGTTCCCTCAGAAAAAGCTGGTTCTGCACGGTGGTCTCCAGCAGACCGCAGAGCGCTCGTTGACGTTTAGAACGTCCTCTGCGGCGACGGGTCCGATGAGCCCGGGCAGCGCCCAAGGATATATTGCATCTTCTTGCCCTTGGTCCGCAGGGGAAAGTAAAATAAGCTTTTGTAATAGAAAGCCGCAGAAAACGTGGGAGGGTTCATTTTTATAAAGAGCGGGAGCGTTTTGACAGCTTTTGGGGCTGTTCAAAATACTCCCGCTCTTTATTAGATATTTTTGTTTCTCTTCATTTAGAGCTCCACCACATCCATGGAAGCCCGCTCCACGCACAAGGCATTCCGGGTATCCAGCACCAGGGACAATTCCGCCGGGCCGGTTACATTTGCACAGGGATAGATCACAGCGGCGTATTGCAGCGTCTGGAGGCTGCCTGCCATTCGCTCCAAGGAAAATCGCAAAGGCGGTGCATCCGTAAACGACCCGCAAGGGGTCTGTCTAAGGCAGATGTACCCCTCTCCTTTTGCCGGGGGCATGGCATATACGCTCAGTGTGCACCGAATTGCGTAGGCCGCCCGCAGATCCAGCCGGATTTGGGTGGGATTACACTCGTTCCAGCGGATATACTCACCGCACTGGGCCTGCTGCCGCCAGGGCAGACGGCAGCCAGGACTCCACAGAAACCCTGGCTGGCGCTCTACCAGGTGGAGGGCACGTTTCCCCTCTTTTCCCAGGCAGCCGGATGGCGGGCATATCTCTGGGCCGTAAGTGGGGGGAGGCGGACAAGGCCCGCATATAGGAGGTTCGGGCGGGCATGGTTTTGGTGGAGGGCAAGGGGGCGTTAGGGGCGGACATGCCCCCAGCACCTTTTCGAGCTTGCTTTTCAGCAGCATCTGATTCTGCGCTACCACATCCAGCAGGGAAGCCACGCTTTTATTTACCTCCAATACATCCTGAGGCGTGGCGCAGGTCTTTGCCCCCGGCAGAGTACCCAGGATGTATTGCAGCTTTTCGCCCTCGGCGTTGATGATGTGGCTGAGAGCCAGTTCCTCCATGGCGATGGAGGCAATAATCATGGTTAGGGCCTCTTCCCGCGTCAAGTCTGCCCCGTGGGGGGGAAAAGAAGGCATAGACATAGTAAGATACTCCATTGTACCGCCCGGCTCGGCGCAGGGACGGGTTGTACGGCTCGGAAAGTCCAGCCGCCGTTCCATCTTATGCGGCTGAAACCGCCTTGCCCCGTCGAACACACCGGCAGGCGGGGGCATAGAATGACGTGGGCGCATTGCCGGGGAGGGCTTTCTGCCTGCACCGCTGCTTTGGTGTCTCCCGGACTGCGTGTAGGCTCGAAAGGGGATACATTTTTTATGTCTGTGCCAAGTTTTCCCAACGTTGATCCTCCCATCCAGCGGGAGGACGCGGTCAACCAGATTCTCTCCTCCATCGCCATGGAGGAGCTGGGGGCTGAGCCACATCCTCAACGCCGAGGGAGAGAAGCTGCAATATATTTTGGGCACCATTCCGGGTCTCAGCGGCCCTCCTCGCTACGGTAAGCGATGTGCTGGCCGCCAACACCCAGGGCAGTACCATCCTGGTGGCGTTGGGCGGCAGCCTGGTGCCCTTGCCCAATGCCCAGGTGCTGTCCCCGGACATCACCGTCAACGCCGGAAACACGGTATTTACCGTGGCTGCGGCGGGTGCCTATGAAATCTCTTACCATGTGAATACCACCTTGTCCCTGCTGATGGGAACCCGGCTGGTCATTAATGGCTCCAATAACACCGGATCTACCATCGCCCCAATCGTGTCCACCTCCCGATTTGAGAATCAAATCAAGGTCGCTCTGCCCGCCAACTCCACTATCACCCTTCAGATGTACCCCGCTGTCCTGGCCGGGACGGCCATCTTGGTGGGTTGCGGCGCGGGGGCATCCCTGACCATCAAACGGCTGGCATGACGCCATCCGGGCACAGAAAAAGGGGAGGCGCTCTTCGGAGCGCCTCCCTGCAAAAACAACCATGAAAAGGAGGCCCCTCATGATAAGCGTCAGCCTATGCATGATTGTCAAAAATGAAGAGGATATTCTGGAACGGTGTTTGACGAGTGCGGCCGCTTTGGCAGATGAGATCATCATCGTGGACACCGGCTCCACCGACCGCACGAAAGAAATCGCCGCTCGGTTTACCAGCCTGATCTTCGATTTCCCCTGGCGAGACGACTTTGCCGCAGCCCGCAATGAGTCTTTTGCCCACGCTTCTATGGACTACTGTATGTGGCTGGATGCGGACGATGTGCTTTTGGAGGCGGATCAGGCCGCGTTCCTGGCGCTGAAGGAGACCTTGGACCCGGCCGTATCGGTGGTCATGGCCCCTTATCATACCGGCTTTGATGAGGGCGGGAGGGTAACCTTCTCCTACTACAGGGAGCGGCTTATCAAAAACCGGGCGGGGATGCGCTGGGAGGGAGCTGTTCATGAGGCGGTTACTCCAGTGGGACAAATTTTTTATGGAGATTTCGCCGTCACCCACCGCAAAACACGCCCCAGCGATCCAGATCGCAACCTGCGGATCTACCAGGCCCAGCTGAACGCGGGAAAAATTCTGGAGCCCCGGCATCAATTCTACTATGGCCGGGAGCTCTACTATCACCGCCGGTGGGAAGAAGCCCTGACGGTCTTTGAGGCGTTTCTGGAAGATGGCCGGGGATGGGTAGAAAACAACATCGACGCCTGCTGCCACTGTGCCTACTGTCAAGAGCAGATGGGACAGCCCGAGGCAGCGCTGGCGGCTCTTTTGCGCACCTTTGTCTATGACCGTCCCCGGGCAGAGGTGTGCTGTGAGCTGGGGCGGTGGTTTTTTCAGCGGGAGCGGTATGGACAAGCGGCTTATTGGTACGCTCTGGCCCTGATCTGCCCTCGGGACGACCGCCGGGGCGGGTTCGTCTGCCCAGACTGCTACGGTTACCTGCCCTATATCCAGCTGTGCGTCTGCTACAGCCGCATGGGCGATCAAGAGCGGGCGGAGAGGTTCAATGAATTGGCTGCGGCCTGCAAGCCGAACGACCCGGCGGTGACTCACAACCGGGCGTATTTTCAGGCATTGGAGTGAGTTGCCCCTTAAAACAAGTTCTGCTGGGGTCAGAGTAAGTTAGGCGCTGTTTGAAAATTGGAAATATGCCCAGCGATGAGAGATTTTTCACCAGACGAAGCCGATTCGACGCAGGAATACTTGGTGTATTCCAAGGAAATTGGAAAAATATTCCGTGGGAAGCGGCCATTTCGATGAGAAACGGCCGCTTCCCTTTGCTTTTTTGAATAAATCAATTTTCATAAATTTTCATCTCCATGCAACAATCTGCCCCGCTGATGCGTCAGTATAGGTGAAGGGGGGTGGTCCGTATGTCCCAGAAATCCAACCGGCCGGTGGATTGGGAAACGCTTGTCACGCAGAATGAGAACCGCTTGTACCGGGCGGCTTTGGCTATTTTAGGGGACCCTCAGGAGGCGGAGGACGCTGTCCAAGACGCGTTTGTCCGTTTCCTGGAGCGCAGGCCCGAAAACTTGGAAAATCCCGGCGCATGGCTGACGCGGGTGCTGGTGAACGGCTGTAAAAGCCGCCTGCGCCTGGCCTGGCGGAGGGTGGGCCCGCTGCCGGACACGCTGGCTACACCTGGCCCAGAAGAGCGGGAGGAATTGGAGGAGCTGTTCTCCCTTCCGCCGGAGGACCGGGCGGTGATTCACCTGCACTATTATGAGGGCTGGTCCACCGATGAGATTGCCCAAATGCTGGGCCAGAGGCCGGGATCGGTGCGCTCCCGACTCTCCCGCGCCAGGGAGAAGCTGCGGAAGCTGCTGGAGCAAGAATTGCAAGGAGGATTATCATGAAAAATTACCGTTCTTACATGGAGCGGCAGGAAATGTCCGCCGCAGCCCATGATAGGCTGATAAGCCTGGATGTTCCATCCAAGGCGGTCCGCCGCCCTTGGGCGAAATATGGGGCGCTGGCGGCCTGTGCCGTTCTGATCGCGGGCATTGGGGCGTGGAGGCTGGCTCCCGGCTCCGCGCCGGGGCCGGAGACTGACCCTGTGGCAGACGCAGCCACGTCCACGCCCGTCCAGACCGAGGGGATGGCTGGGCTTCAGCCTGATGAAGCCCAGCCGGTGGAGCCTTCCGATGGCTTTGTGGTGCGCAGTTGGGCTGAGAGCGATAAGCTGACGTTTCCTATGGTGCCTGCGATTGTTTATCAGGATGTGGACAACATCCCTGAACTGGCGGCCTCCCGGGCCTTTGCCCCCGGCGCCTTTACGGTGGAGTTGACTAAAGAGGATATCCAGGACATTTTCTGGGGGCCCGAGGGTAAGCCGGAGGCGGAGCACCCCAAAATAGAACAGGGTGACCTGCCCTGGACCCTTTTCTGGGACGGCTATACCGTCCACGGCATCGCTTGGTATGACGGCCAAGGCCAGTTCACTGAACTGTCTATCTGGGGTGAGAAGGACCGCGCCAGCTTCTCTCTGGAGCTGCGCTTAGGTGCGCTCCCTTTTACCTGTCTGGCAGAACCAGACCGCGGGGACGAAATCAGCCAGTTTAACGGCGTGGAGATCACCGGCTGGAGCAAGGTCTACGACCGGGACGGCGATGGCTTGACCGACTATATCTGCGGCAGCGAATTTATGATGGAAAACCACATCGGCGTCCGCTTTAAAAATCAGAACAGCTCCATGGAAGCGGAATATGGCGGCGGTTCAGATATGAATCTGGGCGGGAGCTGTACCTTTAACGCCCTCTTTGTCCGTCAGGCTCTGACCGGCGGCTTGCATTTGGATCACCTGATGACTGCTGGTCACATTCCCGCATGGCGCGATGTCACCTTTGACACCCTGGAGCAGGCCCGGCTGGAGTCCGAGTTTGCCCCCTACCTGCCTGTATCGGAGCCGGAGGGCTACGGCGATTACACCGGGAACAAGGAATTCTTTGGCCGCCTCAGCTATCAGGAGGGAGTCCAAAATATGCTGTTTGTCCGCTGGAGCCGGGAATACGACACAGTGGAAATTGACGTGAGCTTTCCCGAGGGGGGTGGCGTCAGCCGTGAGACGGTGGATATCAACGTACCCGAGAGCTATGATACCCGCCTCTATGAGAGTCCCTGGTGCGACAGCGTTCCGGCTGAATATCAGAGCGGCTTTTACAGCGTCACTTTCCGGGCGGAGGACCTGACCCTGGACGCAGTAATGGCCCGGGAGGTTCCCCACGACACCGGAGGGATAAGCTTCCACTTTAATGTCCTACATTCCAACGGCGTGGTGGTCAGCTACTCCTGCGACGGCATGACCGCCCAGCAGGTGTGGGAGCTGGTGGAGAACACGCTGACGTAAAACCGGCCCAGCCAGCGCATTACCGCTTGAATTTGACCTTTGAAGCCGTAAAGACAGCTGTTTCATATGGAAACGGCTGTCTTTTCTATTTTGATGATATGTTAGAAACCCATGGGCTGGAGTTCCGGCGCTGCGTAAAACGGCGCGCGGTCTGTTCTTGCCCCGTCGAATTAGACAATATTGCGTAAGTTTTACTGTAACAATCGCAGAAATTTGTAAAAGGTGTTGTATTTGGAAAATAAATACTGTATACTATAATTGTCAGTTCAACTGACAATTTTGCGTGGAGGTCATTAGCATGGCGGATCGTTCAGTCGCCCAAAAGCGCTCCAGAAGAGAGACAAACAAAGAACGGGTGATCGCTCAGGCCCTGCAATGCTTTGTGGAGCAGGGGATTGAGGCGGCGAAGGTGTCGGAGATCGCCCGGCGGGCCGGACTGACGGAGCGCAGCGTATACCGCTACTTTGCCACCAAGGCGGATCTGGTGCTGGAGACGGCGCTGCTGTTCTGGTCCCAGGCCATGGGGCAGGTGGACGCCCAGGCCCAGAAAGACCTGACCCAGGATATGTGCGGAGTGGAGCGGATCAGCCGGATTCTGCGGGGGTACGCGCAATTGTACTTCACCCACCGGCAGATGCTTGTGTTTGTCCATGAGGCCGAGGCCTATTTGAACAGGTGCGGCAAGGCGCTGCTGGTGGAGAACAAGCCACCGGCTGCCTTTGAGGCCTGCGTGGGGCCGCTGTCCGCCGCCATCCACAGAGGGCTGGAGGACGGCAGCGTCCGCAGGGACATTGATATGGCCAGCCTCTACTACAACACCTACGACGCCCTGCTTGGATTGATCCAGAAACTGGCCATTGGCGGGCGGAACGACGCCGGCGGCGATGAGAGTGCCAGGGTCCGGCTGGAGCAGTTTTGCGCGATGATGGAGGGGGTTTACCGAAAACAGTAATTTCAAAATCAGGCGGAAGAAAGGATGAGCGGGATGGCTTTGAGACCTAAGATCGTGAAGCTCGCCAAAATGGTGGGCGGCCTCACCGGCATGGTGAACCACATCGACGAGAACGCCCCGGAATACTATGCGCTGGAGTGCGTGGTCTCCGACGAGCAGGCGGATGTGGCGTTGCAGCTGGGACTGCGCAAGGAGCGGACGGCGCGGTATGTGGCGGAAAAATGCGGCAAGTCCCTGGAGGAGACCCAGAAAATCCTGATGGAGCTGGCACAGATCGGCGTGTGCAAGGTGTACCACAACGAGGAGGGCCAGGAGGTGTTTCTGGTCCAGATCTTCGCGCCGGGCATCCTGGAGATGATGGTGAACAACGACGAGCAGGTGAAGGCCCACCCTCAGATCGGCAGGGCCTTTGAGGAGTACACCCGTCTGCGGATTGCCAGCATTGCTCCCAACCTGCCCATGGGCACCGGCATGATGCGGGTGATTCCCATTGAAACCGCCATCTCCGCCGACACCCAGAGCGTTCCCTATGAGCGGCTGTCCTACTATCTGGACAAGTACGACACCTTTTCCGTGTCTGACTGCTCCTGCCGGAAGTCCCGGCGGGTACTGGGCCAGGGCTGCGGGCACCTTGAGCACGAGATGTGTATTCAGATGGGCACCGGCGCCGAATATTACATCCGCACCGGCCGGGCCCGGCAGATCACCCGCCAGGAGGCGGAAGAGATTCTGCGAAAGGCGGAGGAAAACGGCCTGATGCACCAGATCCCCAACATCGAGGGGTTGGGGGAGTCCGCCGCCATCTGCAACTGCTGCTCCTGCTCCTGCTTTGCCATGCGGGTGGCCACCATGTTCCGCTCCCCGGACGCCATCCGCTCCAACTACGTGTCCCAGGTGGACACGGAAAAGTGCGTGGCCTGCGGTCAGTGCGTGGAAAACTGCCCCACCAACGCCCTGCGGCTGGGCCAGAAGCTGTGCGCCAAGGAGCCCGTGCCGGAAAAGCCTTACCGAAAGGTCCGGGATCACGTCTGGGGGGAGAAGCACTGGAACGTAGATTACCGGGAAAACCGGGTGGATGTGGCGGAGAGCGGCACCGCCCCCTGCAAGACCGCTTGTCCCGCCCATATTGCGGTGCAGGGCTATATCAAGCTGGCCGCCCAGGGTAAATATACCGAGGCGTTGGAGCTCATCAAAAAAGAGAATCCCTTCCCGGCGGTGTGCGGCCGGATCTGCCCCAGGAGCTGTGAGTCCGCCTGTACCCGGGGGGATGTGGACGAGCCCATCGCCATCGACGAGATCAAAAAGTTTATCGCCGACCAGGATCTGAACGAAAAGAGCCGGTTTATCCCAAAGAAACGCCACGACTATCAGAAAATGGTGGCGGTGATTGGGGGCGGTCCGGCGGGCCTGTCCTGCGCCTACTACCTGGCGCTGGACGGCTACCGGGTGACGGTGTTTGAAAAGTTGGCGAAGACCGGCGGCATGCTGACCATGGGGATTCCCGCTTTCCGGCTGGAGAAAGACGTGGTGGAGGCGGAGATCCAGGTGCTCTCCCAGTTGGGGGTCCAGTTCCGCACCGGCGTCGAGGTGGGGAAGGACGTGACTATCCAGGCGCTGCGGGAACAGGGCTTCAAGGCCTTTTACCTGGCCATCGGGGCCCAGGGCGGCCGAAAGCTGAACGTCCCGGGAGAGAACGCCCAGGGTGTGACCGCCGGCGTGGAGTTCCTGCGCGGCATCAATTTGGGCGCCGTCCCGCCTATGGCGGGGAAGACTGTGGTGATCGGTGGGGGCAACGTGGCCATCGACGTGGCCAGGGCCGCCGTTCGGACGGACAGCGCTCAGGTGGACATGTACTGTCTGGAGGGGCGGGAGGAGATGCCTGCCCTGCCCGAGGAGATCCATGAGGCGGAGCAGGAGCACATCGCCATTCACAACGGGTACGGCCCCAAAGAGATATTGGTGAGGGACGGCAAGGCTGTGGGCGTGGTGTTCAAAAAGTGCGTCCGGGTCTTTGATGGGGACCACCGCTTCGCCCCCCAGTTCGACGAAAACGACACCATCACTGTGGAGGCGGACCACGTGCTGCTCAGCGTGGGTCAGAGCGTCCAGTGGGGGAGCCTGTTGGAGGGCACTGCCGTGGTCACTCGGCCCAACGGCACGGTGGAAGCCGATTCTTTCACCTATCAGACCGCCGAGCCGGATATTTTCGCGGGGGGCGACGTGTACACCGGCCCCAAGTTCGCCATCGACGCCATTGCGGCGGGCAAGGAAGCGGCCATCTCCATCCACCGATTCGTTCAGCCAGGCCAGAGCCTGACCTATGGCCGGGACCGCCGCCAGTACCACAGCTTTGACAAGGACAACGTGGTGCTGGAGAGCTTCGACCGGACGCCCCGGCAGAAAGCGGGACATTCCGACTGGAAGGGCGGCACATTCGGCGATCCCCGGCTCACCTTCACAGAAGAACAGCTGAAGAAGGAGACGCAGCGCTGCCTGGGCTGTGGCGCGGTGCAGGTGGACGAGTACATGTGCGTGGGCTGCGGCCAGTGCACCACCAAGTGTAAATTTGACGCCATCAGCCTGAAGCGGAAGTACAACGAATTTGCCCCTGTGTTTGAAAAGCTTCCCATTGCTGTGGCCAAATACGCAGTGAAGCGCACTGGAAAAATTGCCGCTGCTGCCATCAAGAAAGGAGGGTGACAATGCACGAGCTGGGACTGCTCAGCGCCATGGTGAAGACCATTGAGGGCATCGCCCAGGAGGAGCGGCTGGAGCGGGTGGAGAAGATTGTCTTGCAGGTGGGGGAGCTGTCCGGCGTGGTGCCCGCCTATCTGGAATCCTGCTACCCAGCGGCGGTGTACAAAACCTTTATGGAGGACACTGAACTGGAGCTGGAGATCATTCCGGGCATCGCCAGATGCGAGCGCTGCGGCAGGCAGTTCAACGCGGTGGCTGAGGATCTGAAATGCCTGGACTGCGGGGGAGAGGAGCTGACGGCCTGCGGCGGCACGGAGCTGATGATTAAGGAAATTGTCGGATGTTGAGAAAGGGGAAAATTATGGGAGGAAAAACTATGGAGACCAAACAGCTGAAAAACAGCAGCGTCGAGGTGCTGTTTAAGTGGATCATGTTCACCGCGGCCATCACCGGCATGGCCATCCTCGCCGCCTTCTATCCCGTTCAAGGCAACGTTCCGCTGATTGTGATCCCGTCGATCCTGGTGCTGATTTTCTGCAAACCTGTCTTTTTTGAGCGGCTGAAGCTCACCACGCTGCTGACTATGCGCATCCTCATTGTGCTGGCGGCCCTTCGGGTGTTCAATCCCCAGGTCTATGTGGACTGCATCATGCTGATGCTGATCGTGAACATCCTGGAGGCCACCTTTACGGACCTCTTGCGCTATAAAAAGTATTTTAACGCGGTGTCCGGCTTCGCGTTGGCGCTGGGGGTAATCACCCTGCGGGGCCTGTGGCAGTTTGACGCTCCCTTCGGGGATTACTATCTGGCTCGAGGTGCGCTGCCCGCCATCACCATCATGTACGCCTTAGCCTACACCCTGTGGAACTGGATTTTTGTGACCAATGAGTTCTCCTCCTCTGTGGCGCTGATGCACGTGGGATTCCTGGGCGCACCCCTGATCGGTTCCCTGTGCACCCTGGGCCTGGGCGCTTACGGCGGCATCGGCATGTGGCTGCTGCTGCGGGCGAACTCCCTGTCCATCGGCGGCTGGCTTCAGATCGGCGCGAAGGACTGGTTTGAGCAGGAGTTCTACCACGAAAAATTTGACAGGTTCGTGACCTGGACCAAGGGGAGAAACGTTCAAATCGTCTGCATGGTCGTCAATGTGGCGCTGATTGCCGCCTGCATCGTGCTGATGATGCAGAACGGCGGGATCACCTTTGAATTCGCCCCCTTGGCCGCCCCTGGAAAATAAGGAGTGACATATGAGAGACTATGACGTGATTGTGATCGGCGCTGGAAACGGCGGACTGGCCTCCGCCGCCACCCTGGCGGAAAAAGGGAAGCGGGTGATCCTCTTCGAGCGGCACAACATCCCCGGCGGCTGCGGCACCAGCTTCCGCAGGGGCAGGTTTGAGTTTGAGATCGCCCTGCACCAGCTCTCCCACATGGGCACGGAGGAAAATCCGGGTCCCCTCATGGAGCAGTTTAAGCGCTACTGCATTTATGACGAGATCGAGTGGATTCGGATCAAGGAGCTGTTCCGGGTGAATTTCCCCGATGGCACCGGCATCAGCCTGCCTGCCGACCGAAAAAGCTGCGAAGCCCACCTGTGCAGAGAATTCCCCCACCAGGCGGAGGCCATCGGCAGGTATTTTGAGGTGGTCTACGGCTTCTGTGATCAGGCCGCCGCCTTTGCGGCCAAGAGCGCCGCCAGCACCGGCGAGCCAGGAGCGTTGAAAAAAGCCGTCATGAAGGCGGGCTTCCCCAGGCTGTACCCCCTGCTGGCCAAGTACGCCATGAAGAGCACCCAGGAGGTGCTGGACGAGTTCTTCACCGACCCCAAGCTTCAGCTGGCGCTGAGCGCCTACTGGTGCTTTATGGGCATGCCTCCCACCCGGTTCCCCTTCGCCATTCTGGCCAAGTGCACCACTTTCTATCTGGAGACCAAACCCTACTACCTGCGGGGCACTTCCATGATGATGAATCAGGCCATTATGGAGGCGGTGACGCGGATGGGCGGCGTGGTCAGGCTGAACTGCGGCGTCCAGCGGATCATCCTGGATAACGGAAAGGCCGTGGGTGTGGTGGACGAGTACGGGGAGGAGTACCGGGCCAAACGCATCATCTCCAACATCTCCCCGCTGGCCACCTACGGGAGCCTGCTGGCCTCGGAGGAGGTGCCGGAGGCCGCCCGGGAGTATCTGAAACCCTACACGGTGGGTATATCCGCCTTGACCTGCTTCATCGGCCTGGACTGCCCGCCGGAGGAGATTGGGTTTACCACCTCCTTCACCCTGAACTATGAGAGTCTGGACGCCAACCGGGACTTCCAGGACGCCTATAAGCTGCTGCCGGAGAACGACCCCCTGGTGGCCACCTGCTATACGGTGGACGACCCCTGCGTGTCCCCGCCCGGCACCAGCATCATCACTGCGGGTACGCTGAAGTACAGCGGCGAGTGGGAAAAGCTGCCCCCGGACCAGTATTACGAGATGAAGTACGAGGCGGGGAAACGGATCGTGGCCCGGCTGGAAAAGATGTACCCTGGCATCACGGAGCACATTGAGGAGATGGAGATTGCCACGCCGCTGACCCATATGCGGTATCTGGGCCACCCCGGCGGCGCCATCTACGGCTATGAGCAGGACTTGATGCAGTCGGTGTTTTTCTTCCCAGCCGAGAGCAAGATCCCCAATCTGGAGTTTGCCAGCGGCTGGGTCAACGCCTGCGGCTTTGGGCCCAACTATACCTACGCCGACACGCTGGCCACCAAGATCGCCAAGGAGGTGTGAGCAATGGCCAAGAATATTCGGGAGACCCTGCTGGGCACCCTGGAGCACGGGCAGGAGATCATGGAGAACATCCGCGTGCTGCGCAATGTATCTGGGGATAAGATCCCCACAGGCAGCGTGACCCGGCCCGCTGAGGCGATCCACCGCAGGGAATTGAAGCTGGTGGTGCAGTCGGTGATGGACACCGGCAAGCAGGCCAAAATCTTCCGCCTTGTGTCAGAGGACGGCTACCTGCCCCCCTTTGAGGCCGGACAGTACATCAATCTGTTCACACAGATCGGCGGCGTACGCACCAGCCGGCCCTATAGCATCTCCTCTTCCCCCCGGCAGCGGGCCTATTATGAAATTACAGTGGCCAAGACCAAGGAAGGCTTTGTGTCCGACTACCTGTTGGATCAAGTGAAGGCGGGGGACCGCTTTGCGGCCAACGGCCCGGCGGGCGTGTTCCGCTATCAGCCGGTGTTCCACAGTAAAAAGTCCCTGTTTCTGGCGGGAGGAAGCGGCATCACCCCTATGCTGAGCATGACCCGGGAGATATTGGAGGCGGGACTGGACCGGGACGTGGTGTTGCTGTACGGCTGCCGTGCCCCGGATGGTGCCCTGTACCACGAGGAACTGACGGCTTACGCCGCAGACTTCCCCAATTTCCGCTATCATCTGGTGGTGTCCGACCCGGTGGAGGGCTGGGACGGGGAGCGGGGATTCTTGGACGAGGCCCTGATCCGCCGGCTGGTCCCTGATTTTTCGGAGCGCACCAGCTATATCTGCGGCCCACAGGTCATGAATGATTTCTGCAAGTCCGCCCTGGAGGCCATGGGCGTGCCGGAAAAGAAAATCCGCCGTGAGATGTTCGGAGCCCGCCGGGACATCCAGAACGAGCCGGGCTGGCCCCAGGAGCTGACGGGGGATGAGGAGTTTACTGTCACTGTGGGGGACCAAAAAGTTTCCGCCAGGTCCGGGGAGTCCCTTTTGACCGCGCTGGAGCGGGCGGGAGTCTGGGTCAACGTGTGCTGCCGCAGCGGGGAGTGCAGCCTGTGCCGGGTAAAGCTGGTGTCGGGCGAGGTGTTCCTGGCCAAGGGGATGTTGCGCCGTTTCGCGGACGAAAAATACGGTTATATCCACTCCTGCAAGGCATATCCAATGGGAGACATCGAGATTATGCTGTGATACAGCGGGAAGGAGAGAAGGATGGGATTTTTCTTTGAAGGCTATACCCCCATTGCACTGGGGGGCCTGATTCTGCTGGTGGCGGCGCTGGTGGCGCTCAATGAGCTGACCCGGCGAAGCAAGATACTGGCCGTTATTATGTACTGCGCGGTCCCGGTGGTCCTGGTGGGGCTCATTGCCGCCGGTGTGGTGGGAAGCCCCTCCAGCAAGACTTGGTTTGGCGTGATCAAAACCTATTCCGCCCTGATCGGGGTGGTGGGCTTCATGCTGATCCGCTACACCAAGCTGGGTGAGCGGAAATTTGCCTGGTATTTCCCCGTGGCCATCTTGGGGATCAACATCGTCGAGGCCATCTACCGGGACTATGAGGTGTTTGTCACCTTCAAAACCCTGACCACCGACGCGGCGGGCCTGACTCTGCTGGGCGGGCCCTGGAACCTGATGAACGCCCTGGCCGGGGTATTCCTGCTGTTGACCATGACGGGCTGGATGGGGATTCAAGTGGCCAACACCGGCTCCAAGGACATGGTGTGGCCCGACCAGCTGTGGTTCTGGATCATCGCCTATGACCTGTGGAATGTGGCTTACTGCTATAATTGCATCGCCACCCGGGCCATGTACGCGGGGGTGGCCTTGCTGATCAGCTGTACCCTGGCGGAATTCCTCTTGAAGCGGGGCGTGTGGCTCCAGCACCGGGCTCAGACCCTGGCGCTGTTCGGCATGTTCTCCCTGGCGGTGGACTATCAGGCCCTGCCCGCCTTCGGCATCACGGCCACCTATAACCCTGCGGCCTGGATGACGCTCAGCGCTTTGGCCCTGGCTTTTAACGCGGGGGTGTTTGTGTATGAGGTGACTGTGATTGTGAAAACCAAACGCAATCCGCTGAAACAGGAGCTGTACACTGATCTGGCGGGTTATCAAAAGAACCTGTCCGCCAATGGCCTGAAATAAAAAGAGTATGGGAACCGCCTCCGCTTTTCCACGGAGGCGGTTCCCATGTTCAGTTTATCGCTGACGTTATGAGTTGTTAACACATTTAAAACGAGCAGCTGCCTTTGAGGACGGCTGCCCATTGAATTGAAATTTAATAATTGCTTTTATGGTGAAGAAGCAATCCTATTTGCTGGTGGTACAGTAATAAGTTACTTCCTGTTTGGCCTTCTTTTAATTCTCAGCAATTTGACAAAATCGTCAAATAAAGTAGTGTCTGTTGGCTCAAACATCAGCCATTTCCCATCATGGTATGTTTTCGTTTCGTCAAAAATCTTTTGGACTTCTTTTGAATAATTATCTCTATCTGCTTCAAATTTTGATCGTTCGTCTTTTCCTAAGATAATCATAAACCCCACACAGTTTTCCCTTGCGTATAACGCGCATAATGTTTTGCCGCCCCGATGGTATTTATATTCGTATTTCCATGCTTTTCCGCCCTTATTCCATGCGCCGTTCACGTCATATCTTTCGTCAATTAAAATGTTTAATTTACTCCAAATATCATATAGTGATGCTCCGACTAAAACTGTCATTTCTTCTGGAGTAGGTATTATATCAAGCATGACGGCCTCCTAATATGGATAAATATTTGTGGATTCAAATTATATCATAGGTTTCCTGACACATCAACCTGCTTCTGTAGAAGCTGCTGACTTTTATGAAAAATTCTGAAGCTGTAACCCAGCAGAGCGTTTCTTAAAATGACAAAGCGGTGTATACATTGACTTGCGACCCCGGTTGTGTCATAATAGAAAAATCAAATGTGGAAGGGGAGGGCGGCATGGAGCGTTTGACCGACCTGCCTAACATCGGCCCGAAGCTGGCGGGCAATTTGGAAAGAATCGGTGTCACCACCCAGGAACAGTTCCAGGCCCTGGGGGCGGAGGAGGCGTTTCTGCGCATCCAGGCCCAAGTGGAACCTGCCGCCTGCCTCCACCAGTTGGAAGCATTGGCAGGGGCGGAGGAGGGCGTCAAGAGGAGTCTGATGTCCTCAGAACGCAAGTCGGTATTAAAAGCTTGGTATCAGAGACTGTGAGGAGAAAAAGATGTTTCGAGTGATTAAGACCGAGGGTAGAGCCCGCCGTGGAGAGTTTACCTGCCCCCACGGCGTGGTACAGACCCCGGTATTCATGAATGTGGGCACCCAGGGGGCCATCAAGGGGGCCGTGTCTGCCCTGGATTTGAAGGACATTGGCTGCCAGATCGAGCTGTCCAACACCTACCACCTCCACCTGCGTCCTGGGGACGGTGTGGTGCGTCAGATGGGGGGACTGCACAAATTTATGCGGTGGGACGGGCCTATGCTCACCGACTCCGGCGGGTTCCAGGTGTTCTCTTTGGCGGGGCTGCGGAAGATCACCGAGGAGGGGGTCACCTTCTCCTCCCATATTGACGGCAGGCGGATCTTCATGGGTCCGGAGGAGTCCATGGCCATCCAGTCCAATCTGGGCAGCGACGTGGCCATGGCCTTTGACGAGTGCGTGGAAAACCCAGCTCCCTATGGATACGCGAAAGCCTCCTGTGAGCGGACTCTGCGCTGGCTGGAGCGCTGTAAGGCGGAACATGATAGGTTGAATACCTTGCCGGACTGTGTCAATCCGGGCCAAGTGCTGTTCGGCATCAACCAGGGGGCCACCTATGAGGATCTGCGGGTGTGGCATATGAAGGAGACCGCCAAAATCGACTGCGGCGGCTATGCCATCGGCGGACTGGCGGTGGGGGAGCCCACCGAGGTGATGTACGCCATCATTGAGGCGGTGGAGCCCCATATGCCGGTGGACAAGCCCCGGTATCTGATGGGGGTAGGTACGCCGTCCAACATCATTGAAGCGGTGGCCAGGGGAGTGGACTTTTTCGACTGTGTCATGCCCGCGCGCAACGCTCGGCACGGAAAGCTGTTTACCTGGGAGGGGGCGCTGAATCTCAAAAATGAGCGGTTCAAGCTGGATGAACGGCCCATCGACCCCCATTGCGGCTGCCCGGTGTGCCGGAATTTCTCCCGGGCCTATCTGCGCCATCTGTTTGTGGCGGGGGAGATGCTGGCTATGCGCTTGGCCGTGATGCACAACCTCTATTTTTACAACGATTTGGTCCGGCGGGTCCGAGAGGCCTTGGACCAGGGACAGTTTGCGGCCTTCCGGGCGGAGTATTCGGAAAGGCTGGCAGGGCGGGCAGATTGAGGCGCCCTGTGTCGCAGGCTTTTGGAATTTTTAACAGCGCAGAGGAACCTTTGAATCAATCTGTTTTGGAACGCAAAAAGGGCCTGTGGATCAGTTCCACAGGCCCCTTTGGGTTCGTTATTTCGCGCTCTTACTGTGCCAGCTTGGCGATCTCCTCGGCGAAGTTCTCCTGCTTCTTCTCAATACCCTCGCCCTTCTCGAAACGCACAGCGTCCTTCAGCGCGACGGTGCCGCCCAGCTTCTTGGCGGCGGCGTTCATATACTGCTCCACGGTGACCTCGTTGTCCTTGACAAAGGTCTGCTGGAGCAGGCAGTTTTCGGCGTAGAACTTGTTGAGCTTGCCAACCACGATCTTTTCCTTGACCTGGTCGGGCTTGGAGGCCATCTTGGGGTCGTTGTCCATCTGGGCCAGGAGGATCTTCTTCTCCTCGTCCAGCACCTCCTGGGTGACCTGGCTCTTGTCCAGGAAACGGGGGTTCAGAGCGGCGATCTGCATGGCCATATCCTTGCCGATCTCAATGACATCAATGCCGCCGGTAACTTCCAGGTTGACCAGCACACCGATCTTGCCGCCGGCGTGGATATAGGGGACGGACACGCCGTCGGCAAAGCGGGCAAAACGGCGGACCTTGATGTTCTCGCCGATAACCAGCACCATTTCCTGCTGCTGCTGGGTGACGGTGAGGTCGGTGCCGTTATACTTGCACTCCATCAGCGCGTCCAGGTCGGCGGGAGCGCAGGCAGCCACGGTGGCGGCCACGCCCTTCACAAAATCCACGAACTTCTCGTTCTTGCCCACGAAGTCGGTTTCGGCGTTGACTTCCACCACCACGCCCACGTTGCCGATCACGCCGGCGTAAGCCATGCCCTCGGCGGCAATGCGGCCCGCCTTCTTGGCGGAAGCGGCCAAGCCCTTCTCACGCAGCCACTCGACGGCCTTGTCCATATCGCCGTCAGAGGCGGCCAGAGCCTTCTTGCAGTCCATCATGCCCACGCCGGTCATTTCCCGCAGGGCCTTTACATCCTGAGCTGTGATTGCCATATATGGTTACCTCCAAAAAGTATTTGTCAAATGAAAGCGCCCGCCCGCCGGGGCGGGCGCTGGGGTGCTGAGATATTTCAGCCGAGGCCGGGGGAGAGGCTTACTCCGCAGCGGGAGCGGACTCCTCAGCCTTCTCGGGGACGGGGGCGGCGTCCACGCCCTGACGGCCCTCCTGCACGGCGTTGGCCATGACGGAGGAGATCAGCTTGATGGCGCGGATGGCGTCGTCGTTGCCGGGGATGACGTAATCAATCTCATCGGGGTCACAGTTGGTATCCACGATGGCCACGATGGGGATATTCAGCTTGCGGGCCTCGTTGATGGCGTTGCGCTCCTTGCGGGGGTCTACCACGAACAGTGCGCCGGGGAGCTTCTTCATCTCCACCACGCCGCCAAGGTACTTCTCCAGCTTGAAGATCTCGCCCATCAGCTTCATGACTTCCTTCTTGGGAAGCTTGTCGAAGGTGCCGTCCTCCTGCCACTTCTTCAGCTGGTTCAGACGGTCCACACGGGTGCGCATGGTCTTGAAGTTGGTCATCATGCCGCCCAGCCAGCGGGCGTTGACGTAATACATGCCGCAGCGGGTGGCCTCCTCGCGGATGGCGTCCTGGGCCTGCTTCTTGGTGCCCACGAACAGCAGGGACTGGCCGCTGCCGGACATGTCCTTGACAAAGTTATAGGCCTCCTCCAGCTTCTTCACGGTCTTCTGCAGGTCAATGATATAAATGCCGTTGCGCTCCGTGTAGATGTAGGTGGCCATTTTGGGGTTCCACCGGCGGGTCTGGTGGCCGAAGTGCACACCGGCCTCCAGCAGCTGCTTCATAGATACGACTGCCATTGTTTTTTCCTCCTAATATTTGGTTTAGCCTCCGAAAGCGTCCTCTTGTTCCACCCACTTTTCCAGGAAAAGCACCGGGCGGAAAATCGGCTCTCGTGCGGAATGCCTGAGTATTTTACCACAACCCCTGGGGGAACGCAAGTATTTTTCTCCAATTTCTTGAGAAAAAGTCAGCGCGATACCTATTGTTTCCGCTTTTTCTACCATATATAAGTTTTGTGGGCCTCCGTCCGGCTTTCTTTGGGAAAAATACACGGAAAATTTTCATTTAGCCCCTAGGCAAAAGGAAGGTTTTCCAGTATAATACTGTCCATGAGTAGGATTCAATTCTGGAATTGGAGAGGATGAGAGCCATGGATGAGCTGAAGTACAAGCGTGTGCTGCTGAAGGTCAGCGGCGAGGCGCTGGGCGGCGAGAAGGGCAGGGGCCTGGATTTTGACGTGATTGAAAAAGTGTGCAGCGTGGTGGCCCGCTGCGCTGAAGAGGGCGTGCAGGTGGGCATTGTGGTAGGCGGCGGCAACTTCTGGCGGGGCCTGAAGGACGGTAAGGGGATGCACGAGCGCGTCCGGGCCGACCACATGGGTATGCTGGCCACCACCATCAACTGTCTGGCCCTGGCCGACGTGCTGGAGCGGATGGGGGTGGACGTGCGAGTGCAGACCGCCATCGAGATGCGCGCCATGGCCGAGCCCTATGTCCGGTCCAAGGCTATCCGCCATTTGGAAAAGGGCAGGGTGGTCATTTTTGGCTGCGGCACCGGCAGCCCCTTTTTCTCCACCGACACGGCGGCGGTGCTCCGGGCGGCGGAGATCAACGCGGATATCATCCTGCTGGCCAAAAATGTGGACGGAGTGTACAGCGCCGACCCGCTGAAGGACCCGGCGGCGGTGAAGTACGACAGCATCACCTACGACGACGTGTTGGCCCGCCATCTGGGCGTGATGGATTCCACCGCCACATCCCTGTGCATGGACAACAACATCCCCATTATTCTGTTCGCCCTGAAGGACCCGGAAAATATCCTGCGGGTGGTGCATGGAGAGAAAATCGGCACAATTGTGAAAGATATAGGAGGAAAGGACCATGACTGATTTCTGCAAAACCTACGATGTGAAGATGGGCAAAACCATCGAATCGGTGAAGGGCGACTTTGCCAGCGTCCGGGCGGGCCGCGCCAACGCGGGTGTGCTGGACCGCATCCAGGTGGAGTATTACGGCACTCCCACCCCCATCCAGCAGGTGGCCAGCATCTCCACCCCTGACCCCCGCACCCTTCAGATCCAGCCCTGGGATGGCAGCATCCTCAAGGCCATTGAGAAGGCCATTCAGACCTCCGACCTGGGCATCAATCCCCAGAACGACGGGCGGGTGATCCGGCTGGCTTTTCCCCAGCTCACCGAGGAACGCCGCGTGGAGCTGACCAAGCAGGTGCGCAAGTACGGCGAGAACGGCAAGGTAGCCATCCGCAACATCCGGCGGGACGCCATGGAGACCTTGAAGTCCCTGGAGAAGAAGTCGGAGATCACCGAGGATGACCGCAAGGAGAGCGAAAAGGAGCTTCAGGACCTGACGGACAAGCGGTGCAAGGAGATCGACGCCCTCACCGCCGCCAAGGAAAAGGAGCTGATGGCGGTCTGAGCGCATATCAAGGGGGGCGCGCCCCCCTTGTGTGCTGTTTGGGCCCTTATGAGCCGGTTCTTTTTTGTCTACACTTACAATAAAGTTAGGATGGGTGTGTATGGCTTTCTTTCGCCGTCGCAAGGCGCAGACGCCTGAGGTAGACCTGGAGCACCTGCCCCGCCACGTGGCCATTATCATGGACGGCAACGGGCGCTGGGCCAAAAGCCGCGGCCTGCCCCGGAAGGCGGGCCACGCCGCCGGCGCCGAGACCTTTCGGACCATCGCCACCTTTGCCAAGGAGCTTGGGCTGGAGTATCTGACGGTGTACGCTTTTTCCACCGAGAACTGGAAGCGGCCCGCCGATGAGGTGGCCTCCATCATGAGCCTGCTGGAGAAGTACCTCCACGAGGCCATTGAGACCATGGCCCGGGACAAGGTGAAGATGGCCTTTTTCGGCGACCTGTCCCCGCTTCCCCCCCACCTCCAGGCCCTGTGCCGGGAGACAGAGGAAATATCCAAGGGCTATGACGGCTGTCAGGTGAACATCTGTCTGAACTATGGCGGACGGGACGAGCTGGTGCGGGCGGCCAAAGCCTTCGCCCTGGACTGTGTGGAGGGCCGGGCGGACCCGGGCCACCTCACGGAAGAGGCCTTCGGCGGCTATCTCTACTCCGCCGGCGTGCCGGACCCGGACCTGATTATCCGGCCCAGCGGAGAGATCCGCACATCCAATTTCCTGGTCTGGCAGTCCGCCTATGCGGAATATTACTTTACCAGCGTGCTCTGGCCCAACTTTACCAAGGAGGAGCTGCTGAAGGCCCTGGCGGCTTATCAGCACCGCTCCCGGCGGTATGGAGGTGTGTGATATGGCGAAACGGATCATTGTGGCTGTGGTTTTGCTCCCTGCCATGCTGTGGATCATGCTGGCGCCGCCCCCCCTGGCGTGGACGGTTCTGGTGTGTTTTATCTCCGCCATGGCGGCGTTTGAACTGCTCCGGGCGGTGGGGGAGGAAAATATCACGCTGCCCATGCGGGTGGTGACCATCGCCGCCGCTGCCCTGCTTCCCTTTGGAAGCTGGGCGGGACTGGGCACGGCCTACGTGAACCTGCTGTCCTTTGTGGTGACGGCGGTGTGCTTCTGGTGCGCCATCCGGGCCTATGGCGAGGACGGGGTCAAAATTGAGTTTTTTCATGTGCTTGCGGCGCTGTTCGGGGGGATCATCATCCCCCTGGCACTGTCCGCGCTGGTGGAGCTGCGGCGTATGGACCATGGGCAGTATCTGGTCCTGCTGGCGGTGCTGCTCACCTTTGTCACTGACGCCGGGGCCTATTTTGCCGGGGTGTCCCTTGGAAAGCACAAGGGTATCACCAAGGTCAGCCCGAATAAAAGCGTGGAGGGCTACATCGGCGGTTTTATTACGGGGATGGTGTTTGCCATTCTCTACGGCGTGGTGGCCAGCAGGATCGCGGGGGACAGCGTGAATCTGCTGCCCCTGGCTCTGTGCGGGCTGTTCGGGGCGCTGGCCACCGAGGTGGGCGACCTGGCGTTCTCATTCATCAAGCGGCAGTACGGCGTGAAGGACTACGGCCACCTCCTGCCCGGCCACGGGGGGATGCTGGACCGTTTTGACAGTATGATGTTCTGCGGGCCGGTGGTGTTGTTTATTGTCCAGTGCCTGCCTGTATTTTGAGAGGCGAATCATGAAGAGGACACTATCCATTTTAGGCTCCACCGGCTCTATCGGACGTCAGACGCTGAAGGTGGCGGAGGCCTGCGGCTATAAGGTGGCCGCTCTTACTGTGAACCGCAGTGTGGAGCTGGCCGAGGCCCAGGCCCGGGAGTTCCGCCCAAAGTTGTTGGCAGCGGTGGATGAAAGCGCCGCTGCTGACCTGCGGGTGCGGCTGGCTGATACCGATATAAAGGTGCTGTCGGGGCAGGCGGGGCTGCTGGAGGCCGCGTCTCTGCCAGAGGCGGACACGGTGGTCACCGCCATCGTGGGGGTGGCGGGACTGCGTCCCACCCTGGCCGCCATCGACTGCGGTAAGCGCATTGCCCTGGCCAACAAGGAGACCCTGGTGTGCGCTGGAGAATTGGTGATGGCCAGGGCAAAGGAGAAGGGAGCCGAAATTGTCCCGGTGGACTCGGAGCACTCCGCCATCTTCCAGTGCCTCCAGGGCTGCAAGGACAGGGGAGAGGTACGGCGGCTCATCATCACTGCCTCCGGCGGGCCCTTTTACGGAAAAAGCTGTAAAGAACTTTCCCTTGTCACCAAAGAACAGGCGCTGCGCCACCCCAACTGGACCATGGGGGCCAAAATCACCATCGACTCTGCCACCCTGATGAACAAGGGCCTGGAGTTCATCGAGGCCATGCGGCTGTACGCCATGCCTCCCGAGCGCATCCAGGTTGTGGTCCACCGGGAGAGCATTGTCCACTCCTTGGTGGAGTTTGAGGACGGGGCAGTTTTGGCCCAGCTGGGCAGCGCGGATATGTGCCTGCCCATCCAATACGCTCTCACTTGGCCGGAGCGGACGCCGGGACCGGCTAAGCCGCTGGATCTGCTGTCCTGTCCGCCGCTGACCTTCCAAAGGCCGGACTCGGACACCTTCCGCTGTCTGGGGCTGGCCCTGGAGTGTGCGAAAAAAGGCGGCACGTCCACCGCCATCCTCAACGGGGCCAATGAGGCGGCGGTGGGGCTGTTCTTGGAGGACAAAATCTCTTTCCTGGACATCCCCCGACTGGTGGAGGGGGCGCTGGACCGGGCGCCGGTACTGGACGCTCCCGGCCTGGACGATATTTTTGAGGCGGACCGCGCCGCCCGTGAGGCGGTTTATCAATCTGTGAGGTGACTCATTTTGGCGAGGTTTCTGTATATCCTGCTGGCTATTCTGCTCTTCGGCGTGCTCATTGCCATCCACGAGTTTGGTCACTTTATTACTGCCAAGCTGCTGGGGGTGAAGGTAAACGAGTTCGCCATCGGTATGGGCCCGGCCCTCTGGCAGAGCCGGAAGGGGAAGAATGAACCCTGGGACAATGAAGGGGAAACCCTTTACAGCCTGCGTCTGTTCCCTGTTGGCGGCTACTGCGCCATGGAGGGAGAGGACGAGGACACCGGCGACCCCCGGGCTTTTTCCAGGCAGAAAGGTTGGAAAAAGGTGGTCATTTTGTGTGCCGGGTCCTTTATGAATTTCCTGCTGGGGCTGGCCATCGCAGTGGTGCTCTTTTTGGGTGTCACCCAGGCCCGTGTGCCGGTAATCACCCAGTTTGCCGGGGAATTTGAGCACCAGGGCACGGATGGTCTTATGGTGGGCGACCGGATCACGGAAGTGGATGGCCACGGCATCTGGCTGTATGCCGACGTGCAGAACTACCTCGCCCGGAACGACGGCCAGGGAGTGGACCTGGTGGTGGAGCGGGATGGGGAGCGGGTGGTTTTGAAGGATTTCCCCATGAGCCGCTACAAATATGAGTTTGAAGGCAATCTGTACCAGGGGTTCGGCCTGATTTTCGGGCAGGTGGAGGATTTGTCCATCCCGGCGCGCATCGGCCAGGGCTTTGCCCAGACGCTGGACTTTGTTCGGATGGTCTGGATGAGCTTAGGAGATCTGGTGACAGGCCGGGTGGCGGTTTCTGAGCTGTCCGGCGTCATCGGCGTGGTGGATGTGGTGTCCGAGGTGGGGGCCAATTCAGCGACTGCGGCGCTGGGCGTGCAGAATGTGTTCTATTTTATGGCCCTCATCGCCGTCAATCTGGCGGTGATGAATATGCTTCCCATTCCGGCGCTGGACGGTGGGCGGATTTTCTTCGTTCTGCTCAACGGCCTCATTTATGCGGTGGCCCGCCGCCGCATCCCGGAGAAATACGAGGGGTATGTCCACGCTGGGGCTTTCGTGGTGCTGCTGGCGCTGATGGCGGTGGTGGCCCTCCACGACGTTTGGAATATTTTTGCCTAGGCAGGTGCTTATCATGACTAGAACAATCAACGTAGGCGGCGTCCCCGTTGGCGGGGGCGCTCCTGTCTCCATTCAGTCCATGACCAATACTCCCACCCACGACGTAGATGCCACATTGTCCCAAATCCGTGCGCTGGCGGCGGCGGGGTGCGACATCGTCCGGGTGGCGGTGCCCGATTTAGCGGCGGCCCAGGCGATTGGGGCGCTGAAGATGGGCAGTCCGGTGCCGCTGGTGGCGGACATCCACTTTGACTACCGGCTGTCCTTGGAGGCGGCGGAGCAGGGGATCGACAAGATCCGCATCAATCCCGGCAACATTGGCGCACCAGACCGGGTGGAAGCGGTGGCAAAAGCCTGCAGGGAGCGGGGCATCCCCATCCGGGTGGGGGTGAACGGAGGCTCATTGGAAAAGAATTTGCTGGCCAAGTACGGAGGTCCCACCCCGGAGGCCATGGTGGAAAGCGCCCTAGGTCACATTCAGCTGCTGGAGCAGTATGGCTTTGAGGACATCTGCGTCTCCCTGAAAGCTTCTTCCGTGCCCGTCACCATGAACGCCTGCCGGCTGATGGCGGAGCGGTACGATTACCCCCTGCACTTGGGGGTCACCGAGGCAGGCACCCAGGAGATTGGGGAGTTAAAGGCGGCGGCTGGGATCGGCGGACTGCTGGCCCTGGGCATTGGCGACACCCTGCGGGTGTCCCTCACCGCCGACCCGGTGGAGGAGGTCTACGCCGCCCGACGGATCTTGAAGGCCATCGGACTGCGCCGGGAAGGCCCCGAGCTCATCTCCTGTCCCACCTGCGGCCGGACCCAGATCGACTTGATCCCCATGGCCCGGCAGGTCGAGGAGCTGTTGAAGGGCGTGGACAAGCCCATCACGGTGGCGGTGATGGGGTGCGTGGTCAACGGCCCTGGCGAGGCCCGCCACGCCGACGTGGGATTGGCCGGAGGCAGGGGCGAGGGTGTGCTGTTCAAACATGGAGAAATTGTGGCCAAGGTGCCGGAGGCAGAACTGGTTCCGGGGCTGATGAAGCTGATTGAAGAGCTGTAAAGGAGAATACTATGACACATATTGGAACGCAGTACATAGAGACGGAGCGGCTGATTTTGCGGCGGTTTGAACTGTCGGACGCCCCGGCCATGTTCGCCAACTGGGCGTCGGATGGCGAGGTAACAAAGTATCTGACCTGGCCCACCCATGCCGACGTGTCGGTGACGGAGCGTATTCTGGGGGAATGGGTGCCTCAGTATGAAGAGGACAACTGCTATAGATGGGCCATTACCGTGAAGAAAAACGGCCCGGAGCCCATTGGGAGCATTGATGTGTGTCACTGGCGTGGGGACGGTGATGTTCCCGAGATCGGTTACTGCATGGGCAGGCGCTGGTGGCATATGGGAATTATGACCGAGGCCCTGGGCGCGGTCATTGATTTCCTGTTTGAGCGGGTGGGCGTCTCGCGGATCGTGGCCCGCCATGACGTGAACAATCCCCATTCCGGCGGCGTGATGCGCAAGTGCGGCATGAAGTTTGAAGGAATACAGGAAAAGGCGCACCAGAACAACCAGGGCGTGATCGACACGGCAAACTATGCCATCGAGCGGCCAATGGATAGATAAGGAGCGAGACAGAACGATGCCAACCTTTGAACAGACCTTTGCTAACTGCCCCTTCTCGGAAGGGGTTTTGGCTGTTTTGGGAGGTTACCCCGTCCAGGTGCGGGTGCTCAAGTCCCAGCGGGCCATGGAGGTGGTGGCGAAAGGCGGCGCTGTTTCCCAGGAAATTTTGACACAGGCGTCGGAGACGCTGAAAAACGCCTTGGGGCTCAGTGCGGCCAGGGTGGAGGTGGACGCGGCTTCTGTCCCCGCGTCGGAGCCCCCCCAGCCGGAGAAGAAGCCGGTCCACTCCGCGCCCCCTCCCGCGCCGGCAGAAGCCCCTGCGGCGGCGCAGGAGGTTTCAGCCGCTCAGCCCAAGCCTCCCCAGGATCTGGAGGCCCAGATGAAGGCCATGCGGCGCAAGCTCCTGAAAAAGGACACCCCGGCGGCGGGGAACTCCGGCGGCGGCAAAAAGCAGGGCAAGGCGATTTACGGTGTCGTCCGAAGCAAGAAGCCGCCCGTCCCCATCGGCGAGCTGAACCTGGACATGGGTACGGTGCTGATAGAAGGAGAGGTCTTTAACATCGAACACCGGGAGCTGGCCCGGAACAAGGCGTGGGTGGTGTGCTTTGATGTCACCGATTTCACCGGCTCCATTCGGATCACCCGGTATATGAAGGAGGAGGACAACCCCAAGCCCATCATTGAGCAGGTGAAAAAGGGCCAGTGGCTTCAAATCCAGGGCCGGCCCTCCCTGGGCAGGTTTGACAACAATGATCTGGTGCTGGACCCCTACGGCATCAAAGAGACGCCCAAGCCGGAAGGCCGGAAGGACACCGCTCCGGACAAGCGGGTGGAGCTGCACTTACATACCCAGATGTCCACCATGGACGCCTTGTGTGATACCAAGGCGGTGGTGAAGCGGGCCATCGAGTGGGGCCATCCCGCCATTGCCATCACCGACCATGGAGTGGTGCAGTCTTTCCCAGCGGCCTACAATGCCTCCGGCCGGGGGGAAAAGATCAAGGTGCTGTATGGGGTGGAGGCATACTATCTGAACGATGTGGACGAGCAGACGGCGGTTCACGGGCCGGGGGACATGGCCCTGAGCGGGGAGTTTGTGGCCTTCGACCTGGAGACCACCGGCCTGGACCAGCGTACTGACGCCATCATTGAAATCGGCGCGGTGCGGGTCCGGGAAGGGGCGGTGGTGGATAAGTTCACCTCCTTTGCCCAGCCGGGACGGCCCCTCAGCGCCAAGACGGTCTCCCTCACCGGCATCACCGATGAGCTGTTGAAGGGCGCTCCGACCCCCGAAGAGGCGGTGGACGCGTTTCTGGACTGGGTGGGGGACGCGCCCCTGTGCGCCCACAACGCCGCCTTTGACACCGGCTTCATCCGTGAATACTGCCGCAGGTCGGGCCGGAAGTTCGATCCGCTGTACTTTGACACCCTGATTTTGGCCCAATACCTCTGCCCCAAGCTGCCCAACCATAAGCTGGACACAGTGGCCAACGCCCTGGGGCTGCCCCCCTTCCAGCATCACCGGGCTTACGATGACGCCGAGACCTGCGGACTCATCCTGGCGGAACTGGTCCCCATGCTTCGGGAGCGGGGGGTAGAGTGGGCGGCCCAGGTCAACCAGGCGCTGGCGGGCAAAAAACGGGGAGGCCGGGGCAGGAGAAGTCCCTTCCACCTCATTATTCTGGCGAAAAACCAGACCGGCCTGCGCAATCTCTACAAGCTGGTGTCCAAGGCTCACTTGGAGCACTTCAACCGATTCCCCATTATGCCCAAGTCCTTGGTGGATGAGAACCGGGAAGGGCTCATCATCGGTTCTGCCTGCGAGGCGGGGGAGCTGTTCCAGGCGGTGGCGTCGGGCCGGGAGGATCGGGAGCTGGAACGCATCGCCGCGTGGTACGACTATCTGGAGATTCAGCCTCTGTCCAACAACGCCTATATGCTCCGGCCCGATAAGGAGGGCAAGGCCATTGCCCGGGATCTGGAGGACCTGCGGGCCTTCAACCGCCGGGTGGCAGCCCTGGGTGAGCGGCTGGGCAAGCCGGTGTGCGCCACTGGGGACGTTCACTTTATGGAGCCCACCGACGAGGTGTACCGCCATGTGCTGCTGGCCGCCAAGGAGTATGAGGACGCGGACAGTCCCAACCCCCTGTACTTCCGCACCACCGACGAGATGCTGGAGGAGTTCTCCTATCTGGGGAAGGAGAAGGCCCATGAAGTTGTGGTGGACAACCCGGGCCTTATCGCCAGCTGGTGTGACAATGTGCGGCCCCTGCCCGACGGTCTGTTTGCCCCGAAATTGGAAAACTCCGACGGGGAGCTCAAGGATCTTGTATGGGGTAAAGCTCACCGCCTTTACGGAGATGAACCCCCTCAGATTGTGGTGGACCGCATCAATGCCGAGCTGGTGGACATCATCCGCTGTAAATACGATGTGATTTACATGTCCGCGCAGAAGCTGGTGCAGAATTCTTTGGAGCACGGATATCTGGTGGGTTCCCGCGGATCGGTGGGCTCGTCCCTGGTGGCCTTCATGTCGGGTATCACCGAAGTGAACTCACTGCCCGCCCACTACCGCTGTCCCAACTGCAAGCACGCAGACTTTGACTACGCCCAGGACCCCGCCCACCCCTATGGCTGTGGGGCGGACATGCCGGACATGAAGTGCCCCGTCTGCGGGGCCGACTACGAGAAGGACGGTTTTAACATCCCCTTTGAAACCTTTTTGGGCTTTGGCGGCGACAAGGTGCCCGATATCGACCTGAATTTCTCCGGCGAGTATCAGTCCAGCGCCCACAAATACACCTTCGAGCTCTTCGGCAAGGACCATGTGTTCCGCGCGGGCACCATCGGCACGGTGGCGGAAAAAACCGCCATCGGCTACGCAAAAAAATACCTGGAGCTGGTGGGGAAACCGGACGTCCCCTTTGCCGAGGTGCTCCGGCTGGCCAAGGGCTGCGAGGGGGTCAAGCGCACTACAGGCCAGCACCCCGGCGGCATGGTGGTCATTCCCCAGGACAAGGAAATCTACGATTTCTGCCCCGCCCAGCACCCGGCGGATGACAAGGACTCGGACATCATTACCACCCACTTTGAATACCATTCCATGGAGTCCAACCTGCTGAAGCTGGATATGCTGGGCCACGATGACCCGTCCATGATCCGCATGCTGGAAGATCTCACCGAGGTGAACGCCCAAAAAATTCCCTTGGACGACCCTAAAACTATGAGCCTGTTCACCACCTCGGAGGAGCTGGGTTTTACCGACGACCCCATCCTCGGGCCCACAGGGGCGGTGGCCATCCCGGAGTTCGGTACCTCCTTTGTCCGGGGAATGTTGGAGGACACCCACCCCAACCAGTTTGACATCCTCATCCGGCTGTCCGGCTTCTCCCACGGCACAGACGTTTGGCTGGGCAACGCCAAAGATCTGATTACCTCCGGCACGGCCAAGGTCAACGAGGCCATCGGCTGCCGGGACGATATCATGATCTTCCTCATCTCCAAGGGGTTTAAGGATACCCGGGCCTTCAAAATCATGGAGGCGGTGCGCAAGGGCAGGGGACTGCCCGAGGGAGCGGAGGACGAGATGAAGGAGCACGGCGTCCCCGAGTGGTACATCGAGTCTTGTAAAAAGATCGCTTACCTGTTCCCCAAGGCCCACGCGGTGGCCTATGTGATGATGGCATTCCGCATCGCCTGGTTCAAGGTCCACCGGCCGCTGGCCTTTTACGCCGCCTACTTCTCCATCCGGGCCAAGGCCTTCGATGAAAAGTACATGTGCCGGGGGATGGAGGTGGTCAAACGTAAAATGGCCGAGATCAACGCCAAAAAGAACGCTAAGGAGAAAAAAGACCGCCCCTCTGCGGTGGAAGAGGACATGCTCACCACTCTGGAGGTGTGCTACGAGTTCTATCTCCGGGGGCTCAGCTTTGCCAGGATGGACATTTCCCGGTCTCATGCCGTGAATTTCCTGGTGGATGAGGAAAAGCAGGCGTTGATCCCCCCATTTACCTCAATAGCCGGGTTGGGCGAGACGGTGGGCTGGGATATCATGGACAAGAGGCAGGGAAAGGACTTTTTGTCCATCGAAGAATTTGCCCTGGCCTGCACCAAGGTGTCCAACACCCACCTGGAACAGCTCAAGGAGGCGGGGGCCTTCGGGGACCTGCCGGACAGCAGCCAGTTCTCGCTGTTTTGATTGAGGTCCTGCATGAAAAAGATAGAAGTATTTGAGCCGTGGTTTTTCCTGTTTTTTGGAGTGTTTCATTTACACCGCATTTGGGGATTGATCGACCGAAATTCATATGCGGATTTCTGGATTTCCACACTGGAGAGCAAAGGCGCGCTGTATTATTTCCTGATGGTGATTTTGCTTGCATTATGCGTCTTAGGCGTGGGCACATTTTTCAAAAATCGACGTACTAATTATTGGTGGAGATGGGTGTACCTTTTGGGTGGAGGCTACCTGCTGTTCGATTTGTTTGCGATTGCGGTTGGTTGGAAATTCTGGCATGAGCTTCTCTGCATGATGTTTGACATATCATCCCCATATTGGAATGTGATTTGGGGTGGGTTCATATTGCTTGGTTGTTTTGCATTTGGACTGGGTGTGAAATTGTTGCTGGAGCGCAGACAAAACCGGGCTTGACAGTCCAGCGGAGATGTGGTATGATTCATCACGTTAGCGAGCTAAAGAATTTGGAGGCAAATCCCATGAACATCCGCATCAATACGCCTGAGGGCACCCGGGACCGGCTGTTCTCCGAGTGCCTGGAGCGCCGCCAGGTGCAGTCCGCCCTGGTGGAGCTGTTCCGCCGCCGGGGTTACACCGAGGTCATCACCCCCGAAGTGGAGTTTTATGACCTGTTTGTCCAGTCCGGAAACCCCATTCCCCAGGAGTCGATGCTGAAGATCATCGACCGCTCCGGCAAAATCATGGTCATGCGGCCCGACTGCACCGCTCCCATTGCCCGAGTAGCGGCCACTAAGCTGAAGCGTCTGGCCCTGCCCCAGCGGCTGTACTATGACCAGACGGTATTCCGTTCAGAAAAGGCCCACCAGGGGGGGAGCAGCGAGATCGCCCAGTGCGGCGTGGAGATGATCGGCGCGGTGGGGGATAAGGCCGACCTGGAGATGGTGGCCATGGCGGTGGACGCCCTGCGGGCCTGCGGGCTGGGTCAGTTCCATATCGAGCTTGGCCACGCCGGGTTCTACCGTGCGCTGGCTGGGCGGATGAACATGCCTCATGAGGAGCTGGAGCGGCTGCGCTCCGCTATCGAGGGCAAGAACTTTGCCCTGCTCAACGACCTGCTGGAGCCCTACCGGGGCGGGGAGGCCTGCATCGCTCTGCGCCGCCTGCCCTATCTGTTCGGCGGGGTGGAGGTGCTGGACGAGGCCCAAGCCCTGGCGGGCCCCTGTGACAGCCTGGACCATCTGCGGCGGCTGTACTCCGAGCTGTCCGCCGCCGGATACGGGGACTGTGTCCGCTTTGATCTGGGCCTGGTCCACCAGCTGGACTACTACACCGGCCTGGTGTTCCGGGGCTACGCCGAGGGCGCGGGAGCTCCTGTGCTGTCCGGAGGCCGGTATGATGGCCTGATGGAGCAATTTGGCCGGAAAGCGGAGGCCATTGGCTTTGCTGTGGATGTGGACGCGGTTGGGGCATGCCTTGCCGTGGAGACCCCCAGGCTGGAGACGGTGATCCATTACGGCCCAGGCCTGTTGGCCCAGGCGCTGGCGGTGGTGGACAGCCGCCCCGCCGGGAGCTGTGAGCTGTCACCCTGTCGGACCCTGGACAGCACTATGAATCTGGCCAGGGAGAAAGGGGCGGCCCAAGTGTTGGTGCTGGACGGCATGGAGGAGAGGTGGCTGGCGGTATGAGCGAACGGCTGAGGATCGCCCTGACCAAGGGACGTTTGCAGGACAAGTCGGTGGAGCTGTTTGAGGCTGCGGGGCTGGACTGCTCCCCGGTGCGGAATCCTGGGCGGCGGCTCATCCATGCCCTGCCCAATTACCCCCTGGATGTGGTGCTGGCCAAGGCTCCCGATGTCATCACCTATGTGGAGCACGGGGTGTGCGACCTGGGCGTGGTGGGCAAGGACACCATTTTGGAGAAGGGCGGAGCCTTTTACGAGGTGCTGGACCTGGGCTTCGGCCGGTGCCGGTTTGCCCTGGCGGTGAAGAAGGGGACGGATTTTTACGGCACCTACAAGACCCGGCGCATTGCCTCCAAATATCCCAACGTCACCCGGGCCTTTTTTGAGGGCAAAGGGATGGACGTGGATATCATCAAGATCGAGGGCAGCGTGGAGCTGGCCCCGATTCTGGATCTGGCCAACGGCATCGTGGACATTGTGGAGACGGGGGCCACCCTGAAGGAGAACGGGCTGGAGCCCATTGAGGACGTGGCCCAGGTGTCGGCGCGGCTCATTGTGAACACCGCGTCCATGAAGCTGTATAAAAACGAGATCACCGACTTTTTGTCCCGCGTGGAGCGGGAGCTGGGGGGACGGACATGATAACCATCATCAGAGCGGATGGGACCGCCGAGCGCTGCCAGCTGGACGCTATGCGGGGGCGGGCGGCGGAGAAAAACGCGGATATTGAGCTGGCCGTCAAGGCGGTCATGGAGGATGTACGGGCGGAGGGACTGGCCGCGGTGGAGCGGTATTCTCTCCAATTCGACGGTCAGCCGCCCTATGAGCTGTCCCAAGAGCGGCTGGAGAAGGCCTGCGCCGCCTGCCCAAAGCAGCTGATCGCGGCGTTGGAGCACGCCGCCCGGAACATCCGGGACTACAATGAAAAATTGCTGGCAAAGTCCATGGAGTGGACCTCCCCCGATGGGGGCAGGGTGGGCCGCGTCGTCCGGGGGCTGACCCGGGTGGGCATCTATGTGCCGGGCGGCACCGCCGCTTATCCCAGCTCTGTACTGATGAACGCCGTGCCCGCCGAGGTGGCCGGGGTGGAGGAGATCGTTATGCTCACGCCGCCCACGGAAAACCTCAGCGACGCGGTGCTGGCGGCGGCGAAAATCGCGGGAGTGGACCGGATTATCGCCGTGGGCGGGGCCCAGGCGGTGGCGGCGGCCACCTATGGCGCGGGCCTTATCCCGAGGGTTGACAAGCTGGTGGGGCCTGGGAACGCCTATGTGGCGGCGGCCAAGCGGCTGGCCTACGGCGCACTGGACATCGACATGGTGGCGGGGCCGTCGGAGGTGCTGGTCATCGCTGACAACACCGCCGACTCGAAATTCATTGCCGCCGATCTGCTCAGTCAGGCGGAGCACGATAAATTAGCCTCTGCGGTGTTGCTGACCGATTCCATGGAGCTGGCCCAGGCGGTGGACACAGAAATTATCCGTCAGACCAGCTATCTCAGCCGTTCGGAGATCATAGAGGCGTCTTTAAAAGACTTTGGCTGCGCCATCGTGTGTGACAGCTTGAGCCAGTGCGTGGAGCTGGCCAATGAGATTGCCCCGGAACATTTGGAAATCGTCACAAAATCGCCCAGGGAATTGCTCCCCTTGGTGAAAAACGCTGGGGCGGTGTTCTTGGGAGCCTACACCCCGGAGCCCCTTGGAGACTATCTGGCGGGGCCGGACCATGTGCTTCCCACCAGCGGAACGGCCCGGTTTTTCTCGCCGCTGAGTGTAGACAGCTTTTTAAAATCCATGAGCGTACTGGAGTTCAGCCGGGAGGCGCTGGAGCCCATTTCCCAGGAAATCATCGCGCTGGCCCAGGCGGAGAAGCTTACCGCTCACGCTAATTCCATCCAGGTTCGGTTTGAATAAGGGGGCGTACCTATGCGGCAGGCGACAATTCAGCGGACCACAAAAGAGACGGATATCACCCTCAGCTTGTGCCTGGAAGGGGGAGAGGTAAATATCTCCACCGGAATCGGCTTTTTTGACCACATGCTTACCGCCCTGGCCTTTTACGCTGGGTTCGGGCTGGAGCTGTCCGCCCTGGGCGACCTCCATGTGGACGGCCACCACACGGTGGAGGATGTGGGCATCGTGCTGGGTCAGGCGTTCCGGGAGGCTCTGGGAGATAAAAAAGGCATCCGCCGGTATGGCACAGGTCTTGTTCCCATGGACGAAGCCCTGTGCCGCACGGTGCTGGACTGCTCCAACCGGCCCTATCTGGCGTTTGACGCGCCTATGCCCCAGCCTATCATCGGCGGCTATGACAGCTGCCTTACTGTGGAGTTTATGCGGGCCTTTTCAGTGAATGGCGGAATTACATTACATCAGAAGTGCGAATATGGGGACAATGCCCACCACATCACCGAGGCGCTGTTCAAATCCCTGGGACTGGCTCTGAAGGAGGCTGTACGGGTTGAGGGGGACGCGGTGGTCTCCACAAAGGGGGCGTTGTGATGGGTAGCGCTGTCATTGTGGATTACGGCGTGGGCAACCTGAAGAGCGTATCCAACGCCATGGCCTATATCGGGCAGAAAACCCTGATTACCGGAGACCCTGGGGAGCTGGAGCGGGCGGACGCGATCATCCTCCCCGGTGTGGGGGCTTTCCCTGACGCGGCGGATAAATTGCGTTCCTCCGGGTTGGACAAGATCCTCTTGGCTCAGGCGGGGCGCAAGCCGATCCTGGGAATCTGCCTGGGGATGCAGCTGCTCTTTGAGCGAGGCAAGGAGGGGAGGGTCTGTGAGGGATTAGGACTTGTCAGCGGTTGTGTTCAGCGAATTGAGACACAGTTTAAGCTGCCGCACATCGGCTGGAACAGCCTGGAGCTCCAGAACAATTCCCCGCTGTTCCGAGGGTTGGACGAGGGGACCTATGTATATTTTGTCCACTCCTTCTGCGGTAATGCCCGCTGTGAGGATGACGTGATCGCCCGGACACAGTATGGGCCCTCCATCGTGGCGGCGGTGTCACGCAATGGTGTCTACGGCTGCCAGTTTCATCCGGAAAAGAGCGGCGAGGCCGGACTGCAAATTCTAAAGAATTTTGGAGACTTGATGGGATGATTATTTTACCTGCCATTGACATGAAGGACGGCCGCTGCGTCCGTTTGCAGAAGGGGGAATTTTCCACCGTCAGCCAAGTGGCGGACAGTGCGTTGGAGACGGCGCGAGCCTTCGCGGAGGTCGGGGCAAAGTGGGTCCACATGGTTGACCTGGACGGAGCCCGGGGGGGCCGGCGGACTAATTTTCCCCACATCAATGCGGTGATCGAGGGGACCGGTCTGTCTGTGGAGCTGGGCGGCGGCATCAAGACCCAGGAGGATGTGGACACAGTGGCCCAATCAGGAGTTGCCCGGATGGTGATCGGCTCCGCCGCAGTCACCAATCCGAAGGTGGTGGACTATGCCCTGAAGCGCTATGGGGACCGGGCAGCGGTGGGGATCGACTGCTTAAACGGCCTAGTGCGCACAGCGGGTTGGGAACAGGATTCCGGTCTCAGCGGGCTGGAGCTGGCCCGGGCAATGGAGGAAAAAGGTGTAAAGACGATTATCTTTACAGATATTGCCACCGACGGGATGCTGTCAGGGCCAAGCTTTGGCCAGCTGGCCGACCTGCAAAGAACGGTGAAATGCCGCATTGTGGCCTCCGGCGGAGTGACCACCCTGGATGACGTGAAGCGGCTTCGGGATATGGGCCTTTACGGGGCTATCATCGGCAAGGCGTACTATGCTGGAACCATCAGCCTTGAGGAAGCCATCCGGGAAGCGGGGCCTCAGCTGTGAAAATCGTGGTGATGGGGTACAGCGGGGCAGGGAAGTCAACTCTGGCTCGGGCCTTGGGGGAGCGGTACAATGTGCCGGTGCTTCACTTCGACACAGTGTACTGGGCACCCAACTGGCAGGAGCGAGACCGGGGGGAAGCCCACCGAATGGTGCGTGAGTTTATGGAAAATCCCTCCTGGGTAATTGACGGGAATTACACAAAATTTGAGTACGAGCGCCGGATGAGAGAGTCGAATCAGATTATTATTCTCGATTTTCCCCGCTTGGTATGCTTTTTCCGGGCCTGGAAACGATATTTTCGATACCGGGGCAGAACCCGCGACGACATGGGCGAGGGGTGCCCGGAAAAAATGGACCCGGAGTTTATGCGGTGGATTTTGTGGGAGGGACGTACCCACTCAAAGCGGAGGAAATTCCAGGAGATTTTTGAGCAGTATCCGAAAAAAACGGTGGTATTGCGTTGTCAAAAGGATATTGACCAGTATTTGGAGGGGCTGCCATGCTAGCCAAGCGTATTATTCCCTGCCTGGACGTGCGGGACGGCCGGGTGGTCAAGGGAGTCAACTTTGTGAACATTCGGGACGCGGGAGACCCGGTGGAGCTGGCCAAGTTTTATTCGGATCAGGGGGCGGATGAGATCGTTTTTTTGGATATCACCGCCACCAGCGACGCCCGTGACACCGTGGCTGACGTGGTAGAGCGCACCGCTGCCCAGGTGTTCGTCCCTCTCACCGTGGGCGGCGGCATCCGCACGCTGGAGGACTTCCAGCGGCTGCTTCGGGCGGGGGCAGATAAGATTTCTATCAATTCAGCTGCTGTAAAGGATGAGACCTTGATTGCCCGTGCGGCCCAGCGGTTTGGCTCTCAGTGCGTGGTGTTGGCTATTGACGCGCGCCGCCGGTCTGGATGGTACGAGGTGGTAGTGGCCGGAGGCCGTACTCCCACCGGGCTGGATGCGGTGGAATGGGCCAAGCGGGGACAGGAGCTGGGGGCGGGAGAGATCCTGCTCACCTCCATGGACGCGGATGGCACCAAGGCGGGATTTGACATTGAAATGACCAGAGCGGTGACCCAGGCCGTTTCTATCCCTGTGATTGCCTCGGGTGGCTGCGGCAGTCTGGAGCATTTTGCCCAGGTATTTGAAGAGACAGACTGTGACGCGGCGCTGGCCGCCTCCCTCTTTCACTTCGGTGAGTTGACTGTGCCCCAGGTAAAAGAGTTTTTGCGCGGAAAAAATGTCCCGGTGAGGTGAGAAAAGATGTTTGATCTTGATCTGTTGTTTCAAAAATCCGACTTGATTCCTGTGGTCATTCAGGAGCAGGGGAGCGGAAAGGTGCTTATGCTGGGCTTCACCAACCGGGAGGCTCTTGAGAACACCATCCGAACCAAAACCGCATGGTTTTGGAGCCGGGACCGCCAAAAGCTTTGGAACAAAGGGGAGACCAGCGGAAACTATCTCCACGTCAAAGAGATTTTCACTGACTGCGACACCGATACCCTGCTCTATATTTGTGAGCCCGAGGGGCCGGTATGCCACACGGGAGCTCACAGTTGCTTTTTCAACCGGGTCGAGTTATAATGTATGAAAGCTGATAGGGGAGGGATATGATATGGACAGTACGTTGGAGAGGCTCTATGAGGTGGTTATGGACCGCAAGGCCAGCCCCCAGGAGGGATCGTACACCTGTTACCTATTCGATAAAGGGCTGGATAAGATCCTGAAGAAGGTGGGGGAGGAGTGCGCTGAGACCATCATCGCGGCAAAAAACGACGTTCCCTCTGACACGGTGGGGGAGATTTCCGATCTGATCTACCACCTGATGGTGATGATGGCGGAAAAAGGGATTCCCCTGGAGGACGTGCTGGCCGAATTGGACCGCCGGGCTCTGAAGATTGGCAACCTGAAGCAGATGAAGCAAGTGGATAAGGAGAGTTGATTATGGAAGAGCGCAACATAAAACGTTACGATTTTGACAGCGGTTACGCCCAGGGTACGCTGACCCTGAATCAGTATATGACCCAGACCTTCGGGTGGATGTTTATGGGGCTGATGATTACCTTTGTGCTGGCGGCGGCGCTGGCCCTCACCGGCGGGGTGTACTATGTGTTCTCGATCCCCTATATTATGTCCATCCTGCTGATCGCCGAGCTGGTGGTGGTGCTCTTCATGTCCACCGGCATTTTGAAGCGGTCAGTGGCTGTTACCCGGACCCTGTTTGCGGTCTATTCCATCTTAAATGGACTTGTGTTTTCTGTATATTTTGTGGCGTTTAATGTGGCCAACCTGATTTTCATCTTTGGCCTGACCGCCCTCTTTTTCGGCGGTTTCGCGCTATATGGCCGGTTTACGAAAACCGATCTGTCCGGCCTGCGGCCCCTGTTGGTGGGCGGCCTGATCTTTCTTCTGATCGCGGGCCTGCTGACCCTGTTTATTGATATGTCCAGTCTGGAGCGGATCATCTGCATGGTGGGCATTGTGGTATTTCTTTGCTTCACCGCCTATGATACTCAGAAGATCAAGGCCAACTATGCGTATTTCTACGGTGACGAGGTTATGCTCCAGAAGGCGTCCGTATTCTCCGCGCTCCAGCTGTATCTGGATTTCATCAACCTGTTCCTCTACCTGCTCCGTTTCCTGGGCCGCAGCAGGAGCCGCTGACATTGACAAAAAGGGACGCCGCCCCAATAGGGCGGCGTCCCTTTTCTAAAAAATAAAATCGCCCCGATGAGGGACGAGTCAATTTCTTATACCATTGAAAGTACGTCGTGCTCAGCGGTCGCTGGGAACGGTAGTCTCTCCGGCGAAGATCAACTCGTCGATATCAACGGGCACTGAAAAGAGGACCTTCATTGCCATCACCTCCTTGTCATTGTTGTTGTATATTATAGCAATAAAAGTTGAGCTTGTAAAGAGTCTTTTGTGAAAAATTTGAAATTCCATATCCTGTAAATCCCGAAAAAAAAGTGCTTGCTTTTTCCGCTTGAGTCTGCTATAATGCAAAGGAACTTGCGGGTGTAGTTCAATGGCAGAATGTCAGCTTCCCAAGCTGAACACGGGGGTTCGATTCCCCTCACCCGCTCCAAAGCGGAGCAAGCGTCATGACGCTTGCTCCGCTTTCTTACGATATACAGCGGGAAGGAGATACACCTCTGGCGTGTTTTCTTTTGTCTGCCTCAATTGCACACCCTGCATAAAAACTTGTCCCCGGACATACAGTATCCCAAGAGACGAATGGGCAAGGAGGGGTCGGTATGGATGGGGCATCCAGACGTGGGGCGGCAGCCAGAGGACGGCGGCCCGCTCAGAGGGCAAAGCGATCCGCCCAGAACGGCGGGGCAGAGGGGGAGCGGCGCAGGTTGATCCAGCTGGTGGTCAGCTTGGCGTTGTTTCTGTTGGTGTACATTGGCCGGGGTGTGTTTCCGGCTCAGCTGGAGGTTTGGCGGACGGTGGCGGCGGCGAATGTGGATTTTAAAGCCGCCTTCCAGCGGTTTAGCGGCGATCTCTCCCGTGGAGAGCCGATGGCTGGAGCCCTTGAGGCGCTGTGCGTCACGTTGATGGGCGGGGATGTAGAGGAGGAACCCAGCCCATCGCCCAGCCCTTTTGAGGATGAGCTTCAAATGCCGGTGCGGCTGAGCCATACCTCAAGGATGGGCTTGGACTACCTTAATGAACACGGCATCCTGGCCAAGGCTGACTTTTCCTCAAAAGGGGACGAGCCGGTGGATCGTGAGCCGGAATCGGCACCGCCGGAAGCCAGCCAGCCCGCTCTGATGACGGCTGTGGCCCAGGAATACACCGATGACGGCGTCAAACTGCCCCAGAATGTGAGCTTGGCGTTTTATGAACTGGGGCTGAGCGAGACCGCTGTGCCGGTTAATGGGACGGTCACCTCCGGCTTCGGCTACCGGGACAGCCCCATCAATGGAAAGAATGAGTTCCATCTGGCGCTGGATATCGGCGCTGAGGATGGGGTGGAAATAGGTGCCTTTGCCGCAGGAACAGTGGAATATATTGGGGAAAGCGACGAGTTTGGCAAATATCTGAAGGTCAGCCACGCCAACAATGTCAGCAGCTTTTACGCTCATTGCAGCAAGCTGCTTGTCCATAAGGGGGATCAGGTGGCCTGCGGCCAGACGGTGGCGCTGGTAGGCCACACGGGCAATGTCACCGGCTCTCATCTCCACCTGACCATAGAGAAGGATAATATCCGGCTGGACCCGGCCTATTATGTGGACCTACCATAACCGGCCCCAGATAGAGGTGAGCCCCGGTTTCCTTCTTCTGCTGGGGGCACTGTTTTGGCTGGACGAGGGGGCGGGGCTGCTGCCCTGGGGACTGGCGGCCTGTGTTCTCCATGAGTTGGGGCATATTGCCTCCGCCGCCGCTTTCGGCGGGCGGGTGGAGCGCCTGTCCTTGACGGTGGTGGGGGCGGAGCTGCACATTGACTACCGCGCCCCCCTGACCTATATCAAGGACAGTCTGGTGGCGTTGGCAGGCCCTGGGGCCAACCTGCTGGCCGGTGGGCTCTTCCTGGCCCTGGACTGGGACTTGGCGGCGGCGCTCACGCTGGCGGTGGGGACGTTCAACTTATTGCCCATCCTGCCTCTGGACGGGGGCAGGGTGGTTTACGGGCTGATCGCGGACCGGCTGGACCCGGACTGGGCGGAACGGCTGATGACCGCTCTGTCCGGCTGCCTGGTGGGGGTGCTGGTGGGGGTCGGAGCGGTGGCCGCCGCTTATTACGCCAACGTGACCCTGCTGCTTACTGCCATTTGGCTGCTGGCAGGCGTGCTGCGACGGGAAAGCGTATAATTTTTTGCCGGAAAACTGGAAAAAAACCTTGCAAATCTGGGTCAGCTGTGGTAAACTACCTAAGTCTGAAAAAAGGGTGGTCCTCTGCGCGGCCACGGGCTGGGACGCACGAACGCCTGAAATTAGGAGGAAAATACAAATGGATCTGCTTCAGCAATTCAGCGACAAGTACATGAAGGAGGAAGCTCCTTCCGTCCGTGTGGGCGACACCGTCCGGGTGCACATCCGGGTCAAGGAGGGCAGCCGCGAGCGTATCCAGGTGTTCGAGGGCACTGTCATCGCGAAAAAGCACGGCGGCATTGAGGAGAGCTTCACCGTCCGCCGTATTTCCTACGGCGTGGGCGTGGAAAAGGTCTTCCCTCTGCATGCTCCCACCATTGAGAAGGTGGAGACCGTCCGCAAGGGTAAGGTCCGCCGGGCCAAGCTGTACTACCTGCGCGACCGCGTGGGCAAGGCCGCCAAGGTCAAAGAGGACCTGTAAGCTGCGCAGTAAAAGAGGAGCGGGTGACCGCTCCTCTTTTATTCAAATACCTGATTTTTCCAAAAAAGGTGGAGCTCATGAATATACAGTGGTATCCGGGGCACATGACCAAGACCCGGCGGCAGATGGAAAACGATGTGAAGCTGGTGGATCTGGTAGCTGAGGTGGTGGATGCCCGCATCCCTATTTCCAGCCGCAACCCAGACATTGACGCTATGGTGGGTGAACGGCCCCGGCTGGTTATTTTCAATCGGACGGATCAGGCGGACCCCGCCATGACAGCGCGGTGGCTGGCCTGCTTCAAAGAGAACGGGTTTGGCGTGCTGGAGACAGACGCCAAATCCGGAAAGGGAGTCAACCAGTTTTCCACCGCCGCCAAAAGCGTGCTCAGGGACAAGCTGGCGGCTTGGAAGGCCAAGGGGCAGGTGGGGCGGCCCATCCGGGCCATGGTGGTGGGAGTGCCCAATGTGGGCAAATCCACCTTTATCAACAAGGTGGCCAGGCGGAAGTCCGCCAAAGCCAGCGACAGGCCCGGCGTCACCCGGGGTAAGCAGTGGGTGAGTGTGGACGCCAGCCTGGAGCTGTTGGACACGCCGGGCATCCTGTGGCCCAAGTTTGAGGATGAGACCACCGGCCTCCATCTGGCTTTCACCGGCGCGGTGAAAGACGAGGTCACCGACGTGGAGGGGCTGGCCTGCGCTCTGCTGGAACTGCTTCGGGACCGATACCCAAAGGCGTTGGAGGAGCGGTACAAAATGACGGACATGGAGGGGCTTCAGGGCTGGGAGTTGCTGGAAGGCTGTGCCCGGAAGCGGGGCATGCTGGTCTCCGGCGGTGAGACGGACTCGGAGCGGATGGCAAAGGTGCTGCTGGACGAATTTCGTGGCGGCAAGTTAGGGCGCTTTACACTTGAGACACCTGAAGACATATAAGGAAGGGGAGAGGGGCCGTGCCCAGCTGGGAGTTGGAGCGTGAGGCCATGTCACAGGGGTGTGGCGCCGTATGTGGCTGCGACGAGGCTGGGGCAGGACCGTTGGCGGGCCGGGTGTATGCCGCGGCCGTCATCCTTCCTGATGGGTTGGATCTGCCCTGGCTCGATGACTCCAAACAGGTGACGGAAAAGCGCCGGGAGGCGCTGTATGACCAGATTACGGCACAAGCGGCAGCATGGTCGGTGGCCTGGGTGGAGCCGGGAGAGATCGACCAGATCGACATTCTGAACAGCAGAATGAAGGCCATGCAGCTGGCCATCGACGGCCTGGAACCCAAGGCGGATTTTGCCCTCATCGACGGCAACCGAGATCATGGAAGCAGATGCGCTATTGTCACGCCTCATAAAACAATTGTAAAGGGAGATAGCTTGTCAATGTCTGTGGCTGCGGCGTCCATCCTGGCCAAGGTCAGCCGGGACCGATATATGAAGGAGATGGCGGCGGTGTATCCGCAGTATGAGTTTGAGTGCCATAAGGGATACCCCACCAAACGTCACTACCAGCTGCTGCGGGAATTTGGGCCCTGTCCCATCCACCGCCGGACCTTTTTGAAAAAGCTGTGAGCGGCGGGGGAGAGAAAGCCAGGGGCCTGGGCCAATGGGGCGAGGCGCTGGTGGCGGAAGACCTGCGGCAAAAGGGCTGGGTCATCGCGGCCACCAATTTTCGATGCCGCATGGGGGAGCTGGACATTGTGGCAAAAAGGGGAAACTATTTGGCCTTCGTGGAGGTCAAGCTGCGAAAAAACAGCCGGTTTGGAGCGGCCTGTGAGGCGGTGACGGTCTCCAAGCAGCGAAAGCTCCGGACCGCGGCCCAATACTATCTGCTGACCCATCCCAGCGGCCTCCAGCCCCGGTTCGATGTGGCGGAGGTGTACGCCCCCCAGGGAATCCATACTGAAAAACCAGACATATACTACATTGAAAACGCTTTTTAGGAGGATGCTTATGGGTCCAATTTCCGTATTTGACGCCCATTGTGACACCATTTCCCGCTGTTGGCGGGAGTATGAGGGCCTGGACCGCAACTCCGGGATGCTCTCTCTGGAGCGGACGGCGGGGTTTGAACGGTACTGCCAGTTTTTTGCCCTGTGGACTGCGGACGGCTATACCGGCTATCCCTTGGGCGGGGATTCGGTGGAACGGGCCTATCACGCCCTGCTGCGCTGCTTTAAAGATCAGATGGCCCGAAATTCGGACAAAGTCCTCCAGTGCCGCACCGCAGAGGAGGCGGAACGGGCCAACCGCCAAGGAAAGGCGGCGGCGTTTCTGTCGGTGGAGGGGGCGGAGCTGCTGGGCTGCGATCCGGGCCGTCTGGAGCAGGCGGCTGGGGACGGCGTTGTGGCGGTCAATTTGACGTGGAACCATGCCAATCTCCTGTCCGGCTCCAATTGCGATGAGCCAGAGCGGGGATTATCCCCTGTTGGCCGCGCGTTTGTGGCTAAAATGGAGGAGCTGCATATCCTGGTGGACGTGTCGCACCTGTCTGAGGCAGGGTTTTGGGATGTTGCGGAGATGGCCCGGCGGCCTTTTATCGCCAGCCACTCCAATACAAAATCTGTGTGGGATCACACAAGGAACTTGACGGATGAGCAAATAAATGCGATAATAAAAAATCAAGGTGTGATAGGGCTCAATTTTTACACCGAGTTCGTGGGCGGCGGCAGGGATCTGGACGGGGTCCGGGCCCATCTGGACCACATTTTGGAGCTGGGCGGCGGCGCCAACGCGGCTCTGGGAGGCGACTGGGACGGCTGCGACACCATTGCCGATCTGCCCGCCATTGACTGCCTGCCCCGGCTCTATGAGCACCTGCTCCGCCATGGCTATGGAGAAACGGTTATCCAAGACCTGTTTTACAATAATTTAATGAGAGTAGTGAGATGACCATGAATTACCTGAGCACGAGAAATAAAGATTTGCACATGAGCGCGTCCCAGGCCATCGCCAAGGGACTGGCCCCCGACGGCGGCCTGCTGACTCCGGCGGTGCTGCCCCGCCTGCCCGCCTCCGCTGTGGAGACCATGAAGGAGATGTCTTACCAGCAGCGGATGGTGTACATCATGAACAGCTTTTTGGAGGGATTTGCCGCCTCCGAGCTCACCGCCTACGCGGCTGAGGCCTACGGCGGCGGGAAGTTCTCCAGCGAGGACATCGCCCCGGTGGTCAAGCTGGACGACAGCACCTACTGCCTGGAGCTGTGGCACGGGCCTACCTGCGCCTTTAAGGACATGGCGCTCCAGGTCCTGCCCCATCTGCTGACCGCGTCCCTGGAGAAGAACGACGAGAAAAAGACGGTGTGTATTCTGGTCGCCACCTCCGGCGACACGGGCAAGGCCGCTCTGGAGGGCTTTCGCAACGTGGATAAGACCAGAATTTTGGTGTTTTATCCCAAGGACGGGGTGTCCGAGATCCAGGAGCTCCAGATGGTCACCCAGGAGGGGGGCAACGTGGGCGTGTGCGCCGTTGTGGGCAATTTCGACGACGCGCAGTCCGGGGTAAAGACGCTGTTTGCCGACGAGGCTCTGGCGGCGGAGCTGGCGGAACGGGGGTACTTTCTGTCCTCCGCCAACTCCATCAATTGGGGACGTATCCTGCCCCAGATCGTGTACTACGCCTCCGCTTACTGCGACCTGCTCAAGGCCGGGGCCATCTCCAAGGGCCAGACCGTCAACGTGTGCGTGCCCACCGGCAATTTCGGCAATATCTTGGCGGCCTATTATGCCAAGGCCATGGGAATTCCCATCAACCGGCTGATCTGCGCCTCCAACCAAAACAACGTGCTCACCGACTTCATCAACACCGGCACTTACGACCGCAACCGCGCCTTCTATAACACCCTGTCACCCTCCATGGACATTCTGATCTCCAGCAACCTGGAACGGATGCTGTTTGAGCTGTCCGGCCGGGACGACCGGCTGGTGCGGGAGTACATGTCCCAGCTGGCGGAGTATGGCAGCTACCGGGTTGACAGCTCCATCCGCACCAAGCTGAAGAAGGAGTTCAGCGCCGGGTACTGCGATGACCAGGAGACAAAGGCCATGATCGCCAGGATGTGGAACGAACGCAGCTACCTCATCGACCCCCACACCGCCGTGGCTTTCCATGTGCTGGAGGAGTACCGGGAGGACACGGGAGACGATACCCCCACTGTGGTGGTGTCCACCGCCAGCCCCTTCAAGTTCTGCAACAGCGTGCTGGACGCCCTGGGGGTCAAGCAGCACAAGGCCGGGCTGGAAATTTTGGATCAGCTCACCGAGGTCACCGGCGTGCCCACGCCTATGCCGCTGGCCCGGCTTAAAAAGCGCCGCCGTCGCTTTGATGGCGCGGTGGACAAGACCGCCATGCAGGGCAGCGTATTGAATTTCCTGAAATAAGAGGTGATGGGATGGCTCTCTACGCCATCGGTGATACCCATCTGTCCCTGGGGGCTGACAAGCCCATGGATGTGTTCGGCGGCGGCTGGGAGGGCTACGTGGACAAGCTCCGGGAGGGCTTTGCCCCGGTGGGGAGTACGGACACAGTGGTGTTGTGCGGGGATCTGTCCTGGGGCATGAGCCTGGAGGAAGCCAGGGAGGACTTTGCCTTTCTCAACAGCGAGCTGCCGGGGGAGAAGTGGCTGCTTAAGGGCAATCACGACTACTGGTGGAACACTGCGGCCAAGATGAACGCATTTTTTCAGGCCAATGGGTTCGACCGCCTCCATATTCTCCACAACAACTGCGCCCTCTATGGCGAAACCGCGCTGTGCGGTACCCGGGGCTGGTTTTTTGAGGAAAACGGCACGCCCCATTGGGAAAAGGTGTTCAACCGGGAGCTGATCCGGCTGGAAGCGTCTCTGAAGGCGGCGGGGGAGAGGGAGAAAGTCTGCTTTCTCCACTATCCGCCCCTGTACCGCAGCTACCGCTGCCAGGAGATCATAGAACTTTTAGAGCGGTACGGGGTGAAAATCTGCTGCTACGGCCATCTCCACGGCCCCAGCCATCGGCTGGCGGTGGAGGGAGCACAGGGCGGCGTGGACTATCACCTGGTGGCGGCGGACTTTGTCGGATTCCGTCCAAAAAAAATTTTGGAATAAACAAAAAAACAGTGGAAATATCCGCGCCTATCTGATAGAATAGGTTGGATTATTTAGAAAGAAGGCCCAGCGGCGTTCCGGCGGGCCGAGCTTGGAGGAATAAACCATGAACATCAAGAGCAACGAGAAAACAGAAAACAGCGCCTTTGAACTGGTGATCGAGGTCGGCGCCGCCGAGTTCCAGGCCGCCATTGACAAGGTGTACAACAGGCAGAAGAACCGCATCAACATCCCCGGCTTCCGCAAGGGCAAGGCCCCCCGGAAGATGGTGGAGAAGATGTATGGCGCCGAGATTTTTTATGACGACGCCATCTCCCTGGCCTATCCCGACGCATATGAGGCCGCGCTGAAGGAAACCGGCATCAAGCCCGTGGCCTATCCCCAGTTGGAGGTGCTGGAGGCCACCGCCGACGGCTTCACCTTCAAGGCCACCGTCACCGTTAAGCCCGAGGCCTCCATCCAGGACTACAAGGGCCTGCCCGTGGCTAAGCCCGAGGTGAAGGTGTCCGCCGCAGATATCAAGGGGGAGCTGAAGCCTTACATCGACCGGGCCTCCCGCCTGGTGAGCGTGGAGCGCAAGGCCAAGAAGGGAGACACCGCCGTCATCGACTTTGAGGGCTTCAAGGACGGCGAGCCCTTCCAGGGCGGCAAGGGCGAGAACTACAGCCTGGAGCTGGGCTCCGGCTCCTTCGTTCCCGGCTTTGAGGATCAGGTCATCGGCATGAAGGCGGGCGATGAGAAGGATTTGGACATCACGTTCCCGGAGAACTATACCCCCGAACTGGCCGGCGCCCAGGTGGTGTTCAAGGTCAAGGTCCACGAGGTGAAGGAGAAGCAGGAGCCTGAGGTGGACGACGAGTTCGCCAAGGACGTGTCCGAGTTCGACACCCTGGAGGAGTTCAAAAAGGACTTGGGCGAGAAGTTGAAGGCCCGCCGTCAGGAGCAGGCTGGCCGGGAGTTCGAGGAAGCCGTTATCACCGCTCTGCTGGAAAAGCTGGAGTGCGAGGTGCCCCAAGCCATGGTGGATTACCGGGGCGACAAGATGCTGGAGGACTACGCCAACCGCATCCAGAGCCAGGGCATCGGCTTTGAGGACTACCTGCGGATGATGGGTATGACTGTGGACGATATGCGGGCCCAGTCCAAGACTGCCGCTGAGCGCGCCGTGCGCAGCGACCTGGCCTTGGAGGCCGTGGCCGCCGCCGAGGGCTTTGAGATTTCCGACGCCGAGGTGGACGAGGAGATCGGCAAGATGGCCGAGCAGTACAGCATGGAAGTGGACAAGGTCAGGGCCGTTGTGAACCCCGACGACGTGCGCCATGATCTGCTGGTCCGCAAGGCGCTGGAGCTGGTGAAGGACTCGGTGAAAAAGCCCGCGAAGAAGGCCGCTAAAAAGGCGGATAAGGCTGAGGAGAGCGCCGAAGAGGCGGAGACGACTGAGGAATAAGCGGAAAACCGCGCCTTTTTGAGAGCGGGAGGGAATAACGGCCGGCGCCGGATGGGCATAATAGCCAGCGCCGGCGGGAGTGACTTACATTCCCCCATCTGAAAGGAGAAGCATCATGAGTTTAGTCCCCTATGTAGTGGAGCAGACCAGCCGCGGCGAGCGGTCCTATGACATTTTTTCCCGGCTGCTCAACGACCGTATTGTGTTTCTGGGTGAGGAGGTCAACGCCACCACCGCGTCCTTGGTGGTAGCCCAGCTGCTCTACCTGGAGGCCCAGGACCCGGACAAGGACATTCAGTTCTACCTCAACAGCCCCGGCGGTTCCATCACCGACGGCATGGCCATCTATGACACCATGCAGTACATCAAATGCGATGTGTCCACCATCTGCATTGGGATGGGCGCCAGCATGGCAGCGTTCCTGCTGTCCTCCGGGACCAAAGGAAAGCGGATGGCCCTGCCTAACGCCGAAATCATGATTCACCAGCCCTCTGCTGGGACCCAGGGCCAGATCACTGATATGGCCATTCACATGAAGCGGCTGGAGATTATCAAGAAGAGAATGAACGCCATTTTGGCCGATAACTGCGGCAAAAATGTAGAGCAGGTGACAGCCGACTGTGAGCGGGACAACTTCATGACCGCCCAGGAGGCGCTGGAATACGGCTTGATCGACAAGATCATCACCAATCGCTGAATACGGCCAAAGAGCGGAGGGCTTTCTCTCCGCTCTTTGGTGCTTTCCCGAAAGGAAGATCAGAATATGGCAAGAGACGACTACAAATCGGTGCGCTGCTCCTTTTGCGGCAAGCATCAGGAGCAGGTGGAGCGGATTATTGCCGGTCCCGGCGCCTATATTTGCAACGAATGTGTCCACCTGTGCATGAGCATATTGGGGGACGAGCATGACGATGCCCCCGCCGCGCCGGACATCCCCGATGTCATCCCCACCCCCAAAGAGATGGTGTCGGTGCTGGACGAGTATATCATCGGTCAGGACAGCGCCAAGGTGGCGCTGTCGGTGGCGGTGTATAACCACTATAAGCGGATCTATTTCGGCGGCGGCGACAATGTGGAGCTCCAAAAGAGCAACATCCTCATGGTTGGCCCCACCGGCTGCGGCAAGACCCTCTTTGCCCAGACCCTGGCCCGCATTTTGAAGGTGCCCTTCGCCATTGCCGACGCCACCACCCTCACCGAGGCGGGTTATGTGGGCGACGATGTGGAGAACATCCTTTTGCGGCTGGTGCAGGCCGCCGACTACGACATTGAGCTGGCTCAGCGGGGCATTATCTACGTGGATGAGATCGACAAAATCGCCCGGAAGAGCGAAAACACCTCCATCACCCGGGATGTGTCCGGCGAGGGTGTTCAGCAGGCCCTGCTGAAAATCCTGGAGGGCACCGTGGCCAACGTGCCACCCCAGGGTGGGCGGAAGCATCCCCATCAGGAGTTTTTGCAGATCGACACCAAAAACATCCTGTTTATCTGCGGCGGGGCCTTCGACGGGCTGGACAAGATCATTGAGCGTCGTTTGGACAAGAAGACCATCGGCTTCGGCTCAGAGGTCAAGACCGCCTTGGAACGGGAGAAAGAGGATGTATTCAAGGCCGTCCAGCCCCACGACCTGCTGAAGTTTGGCATTATTCCCGAGCTGGTAGGCCGTCTGCCCATTATTACCACGCTGAAGGCGTTGGACCGGGATCAGCTGGTGCGCATCCTCACCGAGCCGAAAAATGCTCTGGTGAAGCAGTACAAGTGTCTGATGGACTACGACAATGTGGAGCTGGAGTTCACGCCGGAGGCGCTGGACGCCGCCGCCGACAAGGCGCTGGAGCGCAAAATTGGCGCCCGTGGCCTGCGTGCGGTGCTGGAGGAGGTTATGACCCCGGTGATGTACGACGCTCCCTCCGACCAGAGCATCGCCAAGGTGACTATCACGGCGGAATCCATCCAGGGCGAGTGTGAGCCGGATGTGCAGAGGCAGGAGGGCCGTCCCCCGCGGCCCCGGCTGGGCGCGGCGGCGCTGCGCTCGGAAAAGGGCGGGCAGGCTTCTCCCAGGGGAAACGTGTCCTGATATAGAACGTACTGGAGGGGCGGGCAGCAGCCTGCCCCTCTTTTGAGCGCGAAAGGAGTGACCCGTATGACGGATAAGAAACCGGTGGAATCGGCGGCGGCGACCATTCCCGTCCTGGCCCTGCGGGGGCTGACGGTGTTTCCCCAGCTGACGCTCCACTTTGATGTGGGCCGCGCCGCTTCCATCCAGGCCCTGGAAGAGGCCATGGGGGAAAAGCGTGAGATATTTTTGGTGACGCAGCGGGACCTGACGGTGGAAAATCCAGGTCAGGCCGATTTATACGCCATAGGCACCGTAGCAAGTGTGAAGCAGATTCTGCGTCTGCCTGAAAACGGCGTCCGGGTGATGGTGGAGGGCCGATGCAGGGGCCGTCTGCTGCGGCTGGTGGAGACAGAACCCTATATCACCGCCGAGGTGGAATACTTGATGGAGCCCGTCCCCGCCAGGGGCAATTCCTCCCGGACAGAGGCGGCGATCCGGCAGATTTATAACCAAATGGAGCGGTATACTGAGCTGTCCGACCGGGTCACCCCGGAGATCTATTTGAAGCTGCTGGCCAGCGACGACCCAGGCTACATCGCTGACTACGCCGCCCAGAACCTGCCCCTGCGGTTTGAGGACAAACAGACGGTGTTGGAAGAGCTGAGGCCTGCCCGCCGGCTGGACCGGCTATGCCGTATTCTGGGCAGGGAAGTGGAGATATTAGAGGTGGAAAGTGAGCTGGCCGTGAAGATCCACGAGCAGGTGGCGGCCAGCCAGCGGGACTACTTTCTCCGGGAGCAGCTGCGGGTCATTCAGCGGGAGCTGGGGGACAGTGAGGAGGACGACGAGATCGCTGACTACCGCCGCCAGATCAACGAGGCAAAGCTGCCTGAAGAGGTGGAGGAGAAGCTGCTCAAAGAGGTGAGGCACCTGGAAAAGCAGCCCTACAGCTCATCGGAAGCGGCGGTGATCCGCACCTATTTGGACACCTGCCTGGAGCTGCCCTGGCAGAACAAAACGCGGGAGCGGGTGAGCGTGGCGGCGGTATCCAAGGCGCTGGACGCCGACCACTACGGGCTGGACAAGGTGAAAGAGCGTATTTTGGAGTTTGTGGCAGTGAAGCAGCTGGCGCCTAATTTAAAGGGACAAATTATCTGCCTGGTGGGTCCGCCGGGAGTGGGCAAGACCTCCATAGCTATGAGCGTGGCCCGGGCCATGAACCGAAAGTTAGCCCGCATTTCCCTGGGCGGTGTCCGGGATGAGGCTGACATTCGAGGGCACCGTAAGACTTATGTGGGGGCCATGCCGGGGCGGATCATTGCGGGCATCCAGCAGGCTGGGAGCTCTAATCCGGTGCTGCTGTTGGACGAGATTGACAAGGTGGGCAGCGACCATCGGGGAGACCCGGCGGCGGCCCTCTTGGAGGTGCTGGATGGAGAGCAGAACAGCACTTTCCGGGACCACTATCTGGAGCTGCCCTTTGACCTGTCCGATGTGATGTTCATCACCACCGCCAACACCACCGACACCATTCCAAGGCCCCTGCTGGACCGCATAGAGATCATTGAGCTGCCCAGCTACACGGACAAGGAAAAGGTACAGATCGCAAAGCGCCATCTTCTGCCCCGGGAGCTGAAGCGGCACGGACTTTCCCGCAGCCAGCTGAAAATCAGCGACAGAGGGCTGGAGGTGCTCATTTCCGGCTATACCAAGGAGTCTGGTGTGCGGCTACTGGAGCGGAAACTGGCGGCACTGTGCAGAAAGACCGCCGCTCAAATTGTCTCAAAAAGTGTAAAGCAGATATCCATTACAGATCAGAATTTAACAGACTTTCTTGGCGCTCGACGCTATTTAGATGACACACCCGCCCAGGAACCGCTGGTGGGCGTGGTCAATGGCCTGGCCTGGACCTCCGTAGGGGGCGAGATACTGGAGGTGGAGGTCAATGTGGTGCAGGGGACAGGTAAAATTGCCCTTACCGGCAATCTGGGGGATGTGATGAAGGAATCCGCGAAAGCGGCGCTCTCTTATGTGCGCAGCCGGGCCGTCCCTCTGGGGGTGGAGCCTGATTTTCACAGCACCAAAGACGTTCATATCCATTTCCCTGAGGGAGCGGTGCCCAAAGATGGGCCGTCCGCCGGGATTGCCATCACCACAGCCATAGTATCCGCCCTCACCAGCGTGCCAGTGCGCCGGGATGTGGCCATGACGGGGGAGGTCACCCTTCGGGGACGGGTGCTTGCCATTGGCGGATTGCGGGAAAAGACCATGGGGGCGCTGCGAAACGGCGTGACCACAATCATTATCCCGGAGGATAACGTCAAGGATCTGGAGGAGATCGACCAGACCGTGCGGGCGGCGCTCACCTTTGTGCCGGTAAAGCAGGTGGACGAGGTGTTGGCTCAAGCGCTGGCGGGAACCCTGCCTGTGCCCAGCGCGGAGGTGTCTTGCCAGATCCCTGGAACTCCCGGGACCGCTGGACATGCCGTCAATCTGCGCCAGTGAGGTGGACCATGAATGTGAACTGGAATATGGCACAGTTCGTCCGTTCGGCGGCAAAGCCGTCGGATTTTCCCCGGGACGGGCTTCCTCAGGTGGTGTTTGCAGGCCGATCAAATGTGGGCAAGTCCTCGGTTATCAACCGATTGCTCAACCGCAAAAATTTTGCGCGGGTGGGTTCCGCGCCTGGGAAAACCACTCATATCAACTACTTCTTGATCGATCAAAAGCTGTACTTGGTGGATTTGCCCGGATATGGATATGCCAAGGTGTCAAAGCAGGAGCGGGACCGATGGGGGCGGCTGATCGAGGCATGGTTTGCCGATACCCAGCGGATGGCCCTGGGAATACTCATTGTGGACGCACGTCACAAGCCCACAACGGACGACTGTACTATGGCTCAGGTGTTTTTAAGTGCGGAAAAACCTTTCCTTGTGGTTGCAAACAAACTGGATAAGCTGAAAAAAAGTGAGGTTGAGGACAATATAGCGCTGATCCGGGAGACGCTGGCCCTGCCGGACAAGATTCCTCTTATCCGTTTTTCCGCAGAAAAGGGGGAGGGGAAAGGGGAACTCCTGGGTCAAATTTTGGACTGTTTGGAGGAATAATGCTTGAAGTATGTGCGTTTTGACTGCCCGGGCGGCCCCTGCTGGGGCGTGGTCAAGGGAGACGAGGTATTGACGCTGGATAAGCCGCCCTACGAGAGAGTTAGCTATGACGGCCGCAGGGTGCCGCTGAGTCAATGTAAGCTGTTGGCGCCCTGTGAGCCTACCAAAATCGTCTGCGTGGGCAAAAATTATGCAGAGCACGCCAAGGAGATGGGGGCAGAGCCCCCTGGCTTTCCTGTGCTGTTTCTGAAAGGGGCCAATACGCTCAACCGGCCTGAGGGCGCGGTTCACGCCCCCGATTTTGTGGAGCGGCTGGATTATGAGGGAGAGCTTGGAGTGGTGATCGGCCGCCGCGCAAAAGATGTAAAGGCAAAAGACTTTGTGGACTATGTGCTGGGCTACACCTGCCTGCTAGACGCCACGGCGCGTGATGTGCAACGGCATGACGGCCAGTGGACCCGCGGAAAATCTATGGATGGTTTCTGCCCCATCGGCCCCTGGGTGACGGATGAGGTGAACCCTGCGGCGCTGGCGCTGAAGCTGACCACCCGGCTCAACGGACAGGTAATGCAGCAGGGGAGTACTGCTGACTTTATCACGCCTGTGCCTCAGTTGTTGGAGTTTATCACGGCGTCCATGACGCTGGAGCCGGGAGATGTGATTGCCACCGGCACCCCCGCAGGGGTGGGGCCCATGATCCCCGGCGATATGGTCGAGGTAGATATCGAAGGAATCGGCACGCTGAAAGCCCATGTGATTTGAACCGGTTTTTATAAAGAGGATCACTTGAAAGTATCTGATCGCTTTTATAAAAAACTTTTCCAAAAAGGGTTGACAAATTCCGCTGTTCTGGTATAATAGCCCATGGTCACTTGAGAGAGCGACAAGATAGCGGATTAGTGTAATGGTAGCACACCAGACTCTGACTCTGTTTGTGAGGGTTCGAATCCTTCATCCGCTGCCAATGAAACTCCTGGAGCAGTTATTGCTCTGGGAGTTTTTATATTATCAAGAGCTTAGAATGGTGTATGGTCAAAGTTTTTTCTGAACCTGCTTGTGCGGGAAAAGAAATCATGGTATAATAAACGAACACTTAGACAATTTTTGAAAGTTTCCAAAAGTTACGCAAAAGGTGATGTGTATCCATGAATCGATCCAATTATGAAAGTCCGCTGTCCTCTCGCTATGCCAGCAACAAAATGCAATATATTTTTTCTCCTGACAAAAAATTTTCCACTTGGCGGCGGCTGTGGGTTGCCTTAGCCCGGGCAGAGATGGAGCTGGGCCTGCCTGTCACGCAGGAGCAGGTGGATGAGCTGGAAGCCCATGTCGACGGCATCGACTACGAAATGGCCGCGAAAAAAGAGCGGGAGCTGCGTCATGACGTGATGGCCCACATTCATACTTATGGAGCACTCTGCCCTAAGGCCATGCCGATTATTCATCTTGGCGCCACCAGCTGCTATGTGGGAGACAACACCGATATTATCATCATGCGGGAGGGGCTTATTTTAGTCAGAGATCAGCTGGTCCGTGTACTCAGTGCGCTGGCACAATTTTCTGACAAGTATAAATCCTTGCCGACCCTTGGTTTTACCCATTTCCAGGCCGCGCAGTTGGTTACAGTGGGCAAGCGGGCCACCCTGTGGATGAATGAACTGCTCCAGGACCTTGACGAGGTGGAATACCGTATTTCCGGCTTGAAGCTGTTAGGCTGTAAAGGTACCACTGGAACTCAGGCATCGTTTTTAGAACTCTTCAATGGGGACCACGAGAAATGTAAAGAGCTGGACCGCCGAATCGCCAGAGAAATGGGCTTTGAGAGCACAGTCCCCATATCAGGCCAAACTTACTCCCGCAAGGTTGACGCCGCTGTACTGGCAACCCTGTCCGGAATTGCTCAATCAGCCTGTAAATTTGCCACTGACATACGGCTGCTGTGTCACTTGAAAGAGGTGGAGGAGCCCTTTGAAGCAAGCCAGATCGGCTCATCTGCCATGCCGTACAAGCGCAACCCCATGCGGTGTGAACGCATCTGCTCCCTGGCCCGCTACGTCATTGCCGACGCGGCAAACCCAGCCTATACTTCGGCCACCCAGTGGTTCGAGCGCACGCTGGACGATTCCGCCAATAAGCGGATTTCAGTCCCTGAGGCGTTTCTGGCAGTGGACGCCATCCTAAACATTTATGAGAACGTAGCCGCTGGCTTGGTGGTCCATGAGAAGGTCATCGAAAAGCACGTTTTGGAGGAACTGCCTTTCATGGCCAGTGAAAACATCTTGATGGATGCGGTGAAAAGGGGAGGGGACCGGCAGAAGCTCCATGAGCGTATTCGGGTTCATTCCCAGAAGGCTGGGCGGAATGTAAAGGATTTGGGCCTTACAAATAATCTCATTGATTTACTGGCTTCTGACCCCATGTTTGGGCTGAGCCAGGAGGAACTGTCCGCTCACATTGAGCCCTCCCGCTATATTGGGCGCTGCCCGGAACAGGTGACCGACTTTCTAAATGACTATGTGCGTCCTATACTGAAAGCCAACCATTCCGCGTTAGCGGAAAAGACCGCTGAATTGATGGTTTGATCGCAGATACCAACAACATAGGAAAGGATTTGATCATTATGAAACCTGCCGTCCATCGCATTGGAGTATTCACCAGTGGCGGCGACGCTCCTGGTATGAACGCGGCCATCCGCGCTGTCGTTCGCGCAGCGCTGTATTACGGCATTGACTGTATCGGGATTCGCCGTGGATATCATGGCCTTCTCAACGGGGACTTTACCCGGCTGAACTTTGAGAGCGTCAGCGATATTTCCCGCCGGGGCGGTACCATGCTCTACTCCGCACGCAGCATGGAGTTTATCGAAGAGTCTGGTCGCAAAAAGGCACTTGCCACCTGTAAACTTCTTGGCCTTGACGCCTTGGTTGGCATTGGGGGTGACGGCACATTCAAAGGCCTCCTCAGCCTTGCCAACAGCGGTATCTCCGTCATAGGCATACCGGGCACTATCGACAACGATATCGCCTGCTCCTCTTATACCATTGGATATGATACCGCCTGCAACACCGCGCTGGAGAGCATCGACCGTTTGCGCGACACCATGAAATCCCACGAGCGGTGCTCTGTGGTGGAGGTCATGGGCCATCGGGCAGGTCATTTGGCTGTCTCTGTTGCCATCGCCTGCGGCGCAACGGTGGTATTGGTGCCGGAGAAGGAAGTGGACTTCGACAATGATGTGATTGAGCCCATCCGTCAGGCCCGTCTGGGCGGGCGGACCCACTTCATGGTCATCGTGGCTGAGGGCGTCCCCGGCGGAGCCTACCATGTAGCGGAGCAGATTAAGAACGCAACCGCCCTGGATACCCGGGTCACCGTGCTGGGTCATGTTCAGCGGGGCGGCTCTCCCAGCGCCCGGGACCGTATGGTGGCAACCTACATGGGCCACGAGGCGGTAAAGCTGCTGGCGGAAGGGAAAACCTGCCGGGTGGTGGCTATGGATGGCGAGGACATTGTGGATTACGACATCACCGAGGCGCTTGCCATGACTAAGGGACTGGACGCCCGGGGCCAGGCGGTCACCCGGGCCATGACCGGCGTGTCCGGCAATGAGAACAGTTGATCCTAGATTTACCGAGAAAAATGCGAAAAGTGATATGCTTAATGCAGCAGGCTCCATTTACAAAATATGAGAAATGATAAATCCCCGGCGGTCACACGACCGCCGGGGATTTATTCGCAAGCTTTTCTTACTTTGCCAGAACCTTCTTCAGCCGCGCGAAACGGGGGAGAGAGTGCTCAGTGGGGGCCTTGGCCTCGCCCTGAATCAGGGGCAGGGCATAGTCGATATAAGCCTGGGTGACCCCGTTGCCCTCCTTGTTGATCCACTCCAGCGGCACCTTCTTCTCGAAGTTGGCCACCTCGGACAGGTTGAACAGCTTGGTCTTGCAGGTGTACACGCCGCCCTCGCGGGTGCACTCGAAGCCCACCATCTTGTCGGTCTCACCGGCCACGGCGGCCTCCACGGCGGTCTTGCCCGCCAGGAAAGACTCATCGATGTCGGTGCGGGAGGCTGCGTGAGCGCCGCAGCGCTGGAGCAGGGACAGTTCGATGCCGCGAACCTTGGCCCCGGTCTTTTCCTTCACGATGTTGGCCAGCAGAGCGGCCAGGCCGCCCAGCTGGGCATGGCCGAAGCCGTCGGTGGCGGAGGTCTTGGCCTCAGACACGAAGGAGCCGTCGGCGTAGTGGATGCCCTCGGAGACGGCCACGATGCAGTTGCCGTTCTTCTTATAAATGGCGTCCACATCGGCCAGGAACTTGTTCATATCGAAGTCCACCTCGGGGAGGTACACCAGGTCGGGAGCGCAGCCCACCACACCAGCTAGGGCGGCGGCTCCAGCCAGCCAGCCGGCGTGACGGCCCATGATCTCAATGACGGTGACCATGCCGGTGTCATACACCCGGGCATCCTTGTACACCTCGGCGCAGGAGGTGGCGATATACTTGGCGGCGGAGGCGAAGCCGGGGCAATGATCGGTGCCAAACAGGTCGTTGTCGATAGTCTTGGGCACGCCCATCACCCGGCACTCATAGCCGGACTTGGCCATGAAGCGGCTCACCTTGGCGCAGGTGTCCATAGAATCGTTGCCGCCATTGTAGAAGAAGTAGCGGATGTCATACTTCTTGAAGATCTCCAGAATACGCTTGTAGTCGGTATCATCCACGTCGGGGTCGGCGATCTTGTAACGGCAGGAGCCGAGCTCGGAGGAGGGGGTGTTCAGCAGGAGCTCCAGCTCCTTGGCGTCCTCCTGACCCATATCGTACAGCTGATCGTTCAGCATACCCTTGATGCCATGGGCCATGCCGTAGACGGCGGTGATGTCGGGGCAGTCCAGCGCGGTTCGGATGACGCCGTACGCGCTGGCGTTGATGACAGAGGTGGGGCCGCCGGACTGGCCGATGACGCAAGCGCCCTTTAACTGAGACATAGTTGAAACTCTCCTTTACTGAGTAAATGGGAGCTGTTCCCGCCCCTATGCCATGGCAAGGGCGGGAACAGTTCGCAGGAATTGATAAATGGATTGAAAATCAGGCCTTGCCGTTGCAGCCCAGCACGTCCACCAGCTTGTGGCGCACCAGCTCCTTGATGTTGGCCCGGGCGGGCTTCAGGTACTCCCGGGGATCGAACTTGTCGGGATGCTCGGCGTAGAACTTGCGGATGGTGCCGGTCATGGCCAGGCGCAGGTCAGAGTCGATGTTGATCTTGCACACGGCGCTCCGGGCCGCCTCACGCAGCTGCTCCTCAGGAATACCCACCGCGTCGGGCATCTTGCCGCCGTTGGCGTTGACCATCTTCACATACTCCTGGGGCACGCTGGAAGAGCCGTGGAGCACGATGGGGAAGCCGGGCAGGCGATTGACCACCTCGTTCAGGATATCAAAGCGCAGGGGAGGGGGGACCAGCTCGCCCTTCTCGTTGCGGGTGCACTGGGCGGCGGTGAACTTGTACGCGCCGTGGCTGGTGCCGATGGCGATGGCCAGGGAGTCGCAGCCGGTCTTGGACACGAACTCCTCCACCTCCTCGGGGCGGGTGTAGTGGGACTCCTCAGCGGACACGCTGACCTCGTCCTCTACGCCGGCCAGAGCGCCCAGCTCAGCCTCCACCACCACGCCGTGGTCGTGGGCGTACTCCACAACCTTCTTGGTGATTTCAATATTCTCGGCGAAGGGCTTGGAAGAGGCGTCGATCATGACGGAGGTGAAGCCGCCGTCGATGCAGCTCTTGCAGGTCTCAAAGCTGTCGCCGTGGTCCAGATGGAGCACAATGGGAATCTCGGGGCACTCGATGACGGCGGCCTCCACCAGCTTCACCAGATAGGTGTGGTTGGCATAGGCCCGGGCGCCCTTAGACACCTGGAGGATGACGGGGGCCTTCTCCTCACGGCAGGCCTCGGTGATACCCTGGACGATCTCCATGTTGTTGACGTTGAAAGCGCCCACGGCGTAACCGCCGTTGTAGGCTTTCTTGAACATTTCGGTCGAGGTAACCAGTGGCATAATTGTCCAACTCCTTATCAAAATTTAATTTTGGTAGTTTCCATTATGATTTTAACATTATATGAGGGAAAAAGCAAGTAAAAGTGCCAGCTTCTGCAAGTCAAAACCTACAAAACCGGGGAAAATTTCTCCGGCTGGTGTCAACAAAATGACGGCGGGCGTAAAATATTGGGAAAGGGGGAGAGGCAGTATGATCCAGCTGCTCCCATACAACCGCCGGGCGGCGGTGGCCTACGCCCACAAATGGGCCTATACCCGCAACCCGGCCTTCTATGATTTCAGTGAGATCGGCGGTGACTGTACCAATTTCGCGTCCCAGTGCCTGTACGCGGGCACTGGCATCATGAATTTCACCCCGGAATTCGGCTGGTATTACATCGACGCCAACGACCGTTCGCCCTCCTGGACGGGGGTGCAGTTTTTCTGGGACTTCATGACCCGGCCCCAGCCCACGGACGGCCCGGTAGGCATCCAGGTGCACATGAATTTTCTGCGGCCCGGCGATTTTGTCCAGCTTCGCTTTGAGACCAGCGGAGGCGTGTTCGCCCACACGCCGGTGATTGTATCGGTGGGGGCCGTGCCCAGGCCGGACAACATCCTCATCGCGGCCCACTCCAACGATGCCGACTACCGGCCGCTGGACAGCTATCAAAATGTGGTGGAGTGGCGGTTCCTCCATATCGTGGGGGCGCTCAAGGTGACGAATGGGCCTAATAACGGGCAGGGAAGGGCAGACAACGGCACGGAGAGCTGAGGCTCTCCGCGCCATGTGCTACTGTACCCATTTTCGATTTTGGACCGGCTTTCCATGGCCAAAGTGGATCGTTCTAGTCCCAAGTTTTTCGATTTTTTCCACACTCTTCAGCATTATTTCCCGACTATGATAGAGCATTGAAACTGTGGGATAGAACATATTCATCAGCGCGTCTCCAACGATCAGGTCCCGTTCGCCCACATCCAGCCCAATGGAACCATCCGTATGTCCGGGAAGGCCGATAACCTTCGCAGAGATTCCGCAGCTATCCAAGCTGTCACCTTCCTCAAGAAAAACCGTTGGCGAAAATGCCGGAATATCGTCGAGTTTAAAACTTTTAATGGAGAAGAGCAGCACAATTCGTCCTAAAATACTGCTGGCCGACAGGGACTGAACCATATTATCTGCCAGTAGGGGCAGATCAGCCTTGTGCATGGCAATGGGGCAATGCAGGGCCTGCGACAAAAATGCGGCGTTTTGCACATGGTCCATATGACCGTGAGTGAGCACCAATAGCCGCACTTGATACGGGCTACAAGCGTCCAATATCTTTTCTCGGTACTTTTTGAAACCGGTATCTACCAGAACAGCGTTTTCCCCATTGGAAATCAAAAAGCAGTTAACGTTTCCACATACAATTCGTTGAATATGTTCCAAGCCTATTCCTCCTGTTTCTTTGGCCGCCCCCGGCGTGGCTTTGCTTTGAGCTTGCTCAAAGGATTGGACTGGGCAGCGTTTTGCAGGGCGCCGCTGTCCACGTGGGTGTAGATTTGAGTGGTATTCAGGTGCTCATGCCCCAGCACCTCCTGAAGAGTGCGCACATCCACGCCGTTTTGCAGCATCAAGGTGGCTGCGGTGTGGCGCAGCTTGTGGGCGGAGTATTTGCTGCTGTCCAGCCCAGCGGCGGTGAAACGCTGCTTCAGCATGTAATGAACTCCGTCTTTTGTGAGCCGGGTGTGCTTCCGGGAGATGAACAAGGCATAGGGGTCCGCAGCGCCGGAGTGGGAGCGCACTTCCAGCCAGTCCTCAATGGCGCTCTGACAGGCGGCGTTGAGGTAGATGATACGCTCCTTATTGCCTTTTCCCAGCACACGGATACGGTCGCCCCGGATGTCGGAAAGATTCAGACCCACCAGCTCGGAGATCCGCATGCCGCAGTTCAAAAACAGGGTGATGATGCAGAAATCCCGTTCCGCGTTTTCCCCATCGATGGATTCCAGAAGCTGGATGCTCTCATCCAGGGTCAGATAGCGCGGCAGAGTCTGCCGGATTTTGGGAGAATCCAGCTCCTGGATGGGATTTTCGTCTAAAAGCTTGGCCTTTGACACCAAATACTTGTAAAAAGAACGGATCGTAGCCACTTTTCTGGCCCTTGAGGAAACCTCCAGGCCGTGCCGGGAGTTGGGGTCGTTGGCGTTTTTCTTGCGATCCCGGCTGAGAAAGCTGAGAAAGGCGTAAATATCCGTCAGCGTCACTGATTTGACCAGAGCCAGATCTACATCGCTGATGGAAATCTCGTCCAAAGGCGTAGCGCGCGGCACACGGCCTTTTTCAATCTTGATGTAGCGGAAAAAGGTGCGCAGGTCCAGGAAATATTCGTCTACAGTTTTTTTGGAGTGACCTTGAATGGTCTCGTGGTAAGTCAGAAAGTCCCGCAGAACGGGCGGAGCCTCCAAACGATAGTCAGTCATAAAATAGGCCGGCCAGTCCGAATCATAACATGCGGACACTTGGGTAAACTAAAGCAGAATCCAGCGGAGCGCACAGCCCAGGCCAATAGTCACAAAGGGCCAAAATGCTCCAGACGGCTGATTCAGCCAGTTTACCCTCCCCTCAACTCAACAAAATTTTTATTTTGTTGAGTTGAGTATGCGCCGGCCCACACCCCCTTCCTCATATGCTCTACAGTAAAATTGTGTTTCAGGTGATTATGATGAGTTTCATCCCATGTACGCAAAATTGCAGATTTCAAAACGAGGGCCTGTGCACGCTGGCCCAGGCCCAGTCTGCGGGACAGGCGGTTCCCAACGATACCTGTCTCAATTTCACGCCCCGGCTGTCAAACCAGCACAGCGATGGCCTCACGGATATTGCCAACCCGGATCAGATCTAATCCCGCGGGCGCCACCAGCTTTCCGCTGCTTCTGGCCGGAACCAGACATTTTGTGAATCCCAGCCGACGCACCTCGCTGAGCCGCTGGTTGACGGCGTTCACCGAGCGAAGCTCTCCGGTGAGTCCCACCTCTCCGATGGCCGCTAGGTCGAAAGGCACGGGCTTGTCCCGGAAGCTGGAGGCCAGCGCCACAATCAGGGCCAGATCGGCGGCGGGCTCGTCTAACGTCAGGCCGCCGATGACGTTGACGTAAAAGTCGCAGCCGGACAGGGCCAGGCCGCCCCGCTTTTCCAACACCGCCAGCATCATCATGGCCCGGTTGTAGTCAAAACCGTTGCTGGTGCGGCGGGAATTTCCGTAAGCCGAGGGGGACAGCAGAGCCTGGACCTCCGCCAGCACAGGCCGGACGCCCTCCATCACACAGGTGACACAGGACCCGGGCATGTTCTCCGGCCGGCCGGAAAGCATGGCCTCAGACGGGTTTGGCACCTCTACCAGCCCCTGATCCCCCATTTCAAACACGCCGATTTCGTTGGTGGCGCCGAAGCGGTTTTTCGCCGCCCGCAAAATTCGATAGGAATTGTGCTCCTCGCCCTCAAAGTGAAGCACACAGTCCACCATGTGCTCCAGCACCTTTGGCCCAGCCAAGGAGCCCTCTTTGTTGATGTGGCCCACCACAAATACAGTGACGCCCATGCCCTTCGCCAGGTGCATCAGCGCCATGGTGCACTCCTTCACCTGGGCCACGCTGCCTGGCGAAGAGCTGGAGTCGCCGTTGTAAATGGTCTGAATGGAGTCCACGATGAGGATATCAGGCGTTTTTTCCTGGACAGCGGCCACAATATCATCCAAATTGGTCTCAGAATAGAGGTAGAGCCCCTCCTCCCTGATGCCCAGCCGCTGGGCCCGGAGCTTGATCTGACGCTCCGACTCCTCACCGGATACATATAATACGTCGCAAAACCGGCACAAATTGTCACAAATTTGCAGCATCAAGGTGGATTTTCCAATGCCCGGCGCACCGCCCACCAGCACCAGCGAGCCCTTTACCGCGCCGCCTCCCAGCACCCGGTCCAGTTCGTTCATGCCGGTGTTGAAGCGCAGCTCATCCACCGCCTCCACCTCGGCCATGGGCCTGGGATGGCGGATACCCAGACCAGCGGAGGCGGAAGCGGCGGCCTTTTTCTTCACGTCCTTTGCAGGCTGCTCCACAATGGTGTTCCACGCCCCGCAGGCGGGACATCTCCCCTGCCACTTGATGGTCTCGTTCCCGCACTCTGTGCAGTAGAACGAGGATTTGGCCTTGGCCATGTCATTCCCCTCCCATGACTATAGGTATATCATTGGAATCGCGCATAGTACGCCCCCGCCAGCGCCAGAGCTACCTTCCGCTGATAGGCGTCGGTACACAGCAGCGCAGCCTCTTCCCCGTTGCTGAGAAAGCCGCACTCCACTAAAATGGCCGGACAGCTGATGTGGTCAAATAAATAGATGCCGTCCGGCATGGGCTTGGCCTTTCGATCATTGCCCGGGGCCAGAGTCTGACGAAATATCTCCTGCGCACGCTCTGCCCACTGGCGGTTTTCATCTCCGAGGTTAAAAAACACCTGAGTCCCGCTGTAACGAGGATCTGTAAAGTGATTTTGGTGTACACTAATAAGCAGGGCGTTTGAGGTGCTTTCCACCATTTCAACCCGGTTTTTCAGGTCAGATACCTTTTTCTGCCGGATCGTATCCGCCCCATCACTGTGCAGGGAGCGGTCCCTGTCCCGGGTCAATTGGGGATTCTCCCCCAAAAATGCCATCAGCGCCCGGGTTTTGAGTACGATAGCCAAATTGATATCGCTCTCCTTCTCCCCTGACGCGGTGCTGGCGCCGCCGTCCTCCCCGCCGTGTCCGGCATCCAGGATCAGCGTTGGCCTTTCATTCAGCTCCACAGCTGCGGACACAGGTTCCGCCTGTAATCCCCCAAGCCAGTTCACTCCAACCAACACACACAGACAGACTGCCAACAGTATAATATCACGTTTCATAAGCCAGTCCCCCCTCCTTCACAATATGAAGGCAGGGGCCACTTCATGCCTGGATCACAGGTAGGAGAACACCTCCGCGTGCCGTTGGGATACCGACACAGCCACCTGGGGGAAACGCTTGGCAAGCCAATCCTGCAAAACGGGGCATACCACGTTCTCTGTGGGGAAATGCCCCGCGTCTACCAAGTTGATCCCCAGCGCCCGGGCCTCTAAAAATTGGTGGTATTTCACGTCGGAGGTCACAAAAGTGTCACAGCCCTGTGCGAGGGTGTCAGTCATGAATTCGGCGCAGGCGCCGCCCCCCACCGCCACCATGTGGACCCCTTTCCCGCCGTCCACCAGCCGGATGCCGTTGGCTCCCAGCAGGCGCTTTACCGCCACGGCGAAGTCATAGAGGGGCTGTTCAGGCACCATGCCTACCCGCCCGATGCCGTAGGGTCTCCCCTGTCCGTCTACGCCGGCCTGTCTCAACTGCCCGATGTCGGTAAGCCCCAGCCGAAGAGCTAGTGCGTCATTGACGCCCCCCTCCACCGCGTCCAAATTGGTATGAGCGCAGATGGCGGCAATCCCATTTTCGGCCAGGGAAAGCAGGATGCGTCCTGTGATGGTCTGGTCCGTCACCGATTTCACACCGCCGAAAATCACTGGGTGGTGGGCCACGATCAGCTGAGCGCCCTGGTCCGCCGCCTCCCGCACCACCTGCTCCGTGATATCCAGGGACACCAGGATGCGATTGATGGACGACTCCTCGCGCCCGACCAAAAATCCTGCGTTGTCGAACCCCTCCTGGAGCTCAAAGGGGGCTTTCTCCTGCAAAAACCTAAATACCTCACCCACTGTGGTCATTTGGTTTCCACTCCTCTTTCATTTTCCGCAGTCCAGACAGTACCTCTTCCAGATACGCGATGACAGCTTGGTCCGGCCTCTGTGCGGTCAAATGCCCCCGCAGGGCTTTTTCCGCCTTTTCTGCCAGCGAGGACAAATAAGCGGGCCGAAGCGGATCGCCGCCGTCCACACCGGCCCATAGCTCTGCCGGGGACAGAGGCGGCATGTTCCCACCTCTGACTGTCCAAACACTGTAAAGTTTATTTCCTTCACGGGCCAGCGTCTCTTTCTCAATGACGTAGCCGTGGGTCTGGAGCCACTGGCGAAGCCGGGGTGCGCCGGTCATGGGCTGCAAAAGCAACAGCTTATCCTGGCGAGTCCAGGGCGCGGCCTCCAGAATGGCGGCAATCGTCTCTCCGCCCATACCGGCGACAACCACCGCGTCCACCTCCTCTGCACCGATATCCGCCAGCCCGTCGCAAAGCCGGAAGGAGATGTTTTCCATCTGTCCGTATTGCCGTGCGGTCTGCCTGGCCCGGTCCAGCGGTCCAGCCCGCAGATCTGCGGCCACAGCCCGCCTGATCCGGCCGTTCAGTAGCAGCCACACCGGAAGATATCCGTGGTCAGTACCCACATCCGCCAACCGTGCCCCCTGGGGTATCTGGCGGGCGATTGATTGAAGCCTTGGAGATAACTCCATGTCCTCCCCCCTGCTCTGTTCATGATAAAGGAAAAGAGCGGGACCCCCGCTCTTTTCAAAAGTGCCTCAGGCGATGGACTGGTTCAGTTTGTCCAGCAGGGCGTCCACATCCACGCCATGGACCATGCAGGCCTGCTCCACAGTCTCCCCGCGGGAGGACGGGCAGCCCAGGCAGTGCATACCAATAGACAGGAAAATGGGGGCGGTGTCCGGCGCGATGTCCAGAATATCGCCGATGATGGTATCCTTTGTGATCTGTGCCATTGGGGGATGACCTCCTTGCAGTTTTTGTCGAACATCTTATAGTATACCCAATATGGCGGAGATTTGCAAGTGTTTGCTGAAATTTTAATGACATACCTGCGAAAAATGACCCGATAGATCGGAACGTGCTTACTTCATGTATGAAAAAGGACCGTGCCAGCGGCACGGTCCTTTTTGTCGATTTTTTCCTCAGCCCTCGCCGCGCATCTTGGCAAAGCACTCGCTGCAGTACACCGGACGGTCGGTCTTCGGCTCAAAGGGAACTTTGGCCTCGCCGCCGCAGGCAGCACAGGTAGCGGTGAAATACTCGCGGGGACCACGGGCGGCGGCCTTGCGGGCATCGCGGCAGGCCTTGCAGCGCTGGGGCTCGTTCTGGAAACCGCGCTCAGCGTAAAACTCCTGCTCACCGGCGGTGAACACGAACTCCTGGCCACACTCTTTGCAAACTAAGGTCTTGTCTTCGTACATTGGATATACCCTCTCTTTTGATGCCCAGAATCGGAAATACAACCTGCTGGGACTGTAATATTTGCGTCAGCTCTTGCTGAAAACGCCAAAATTAACGGCAACCTTCCGCCGTATCCGCTGGACTGCGTTGTCCACAGATTTCATAGAACGTCCCACCTGCTTGCTGATTTCCTGATAGGACAAACCGAGTAAAAAAAGCCTCAGCACCTTGCGCTCCAACGGAGATAGTTGCTTTCCCAAACGGGTCAGCCGCTCCGTCTCCTCTTCCCTGCTGATGTACAGTTCCTCCGGGCTGGCTCCGGCTCCCAGCATAGGAGACTCGAAGGGAACGCTGTCATTCAGCGGGGCGTGCTTGCTCCGGGTGGAGTTGGTGACGGCAGAACGAATTCGGTTACGGATGCAAACCTCTGCGAAGGTCCTGAACCGGGCCTCGCAGTGGGGATCAAACTCCCGAATGGCCTTCAGCAGGCCGAACATGGCCTCCTGAATCAGGTCTTCACTGTCTCCTCCCGCCAAAAAATAGGGACGGGCACACATACGCACGGGGCGGAGATAGCGCTTGACCAGTTCTTCCTCTGCGTCCCGGCAGCCGTCTGCCACCAATGCGCACAACTCTTCATCGCTGTATTCACTTATTTTAGAAGTGATTTCACTCATAACTCGACCTTGTATATTATAATCACAGAACTACTGAATTGTCAATTGTTTTCGCTGATTTTTTTAGGAAATCTTCTAAATTTGTCCATCAGCTCATAGGAAATTACATTTCTGGGTGAAGATGGAATTTTTTCCTGCAAAATAGGCTAAAAAGAGAGCTGCTCCAGAGGCTCTGATCCGCATGGCAGAGTCAGGCCAAGGTGCTGATAAGCTTTTGGCGTGACACACCGACCCCGCGGAGTCCGGGTGAGAAAGCCCAGCTGCATTAGATATGGCTCATACACATCCTCCAGGGTGACCGACTCCTCGTTGATGGTGGCCGCCAGAGTGTCCAGCCCTACCGGACCGCCGCCGTAATTGGTGATAATGCTCTCCATCATCCGCCGGTCCACGTTGTCCAGTCCCAGGCCGTCAATTTCCAGCGCTTTCAAGGCCCGGTCGGCTACGGAGCGGGTGATTACGCCCCCAGCGGTGACCTGGGCGAAGTCCCGCACCCGGCGGAGCATGCGGTTGGCGATGCGGGGGGTGCCCCGGCTTCTCCGGGCGATTTCCAGGGCTCCCTCCTCTTCTATGGGCACCTCCAAAATCCCGGCGGACCGGGTAACAATGAGGGCCAGCTCTTCTGGGGTGTACAGCTCCAGCCGCAGGGTGACGCCAAAGCGGTCCCGAAAGGGCGCGGATAGCTGCCCTGCCCGGGTGGTTGCCCCGATGAGGGTGAACTTGGGCAGATCCAGCCGGATGGAGTTGGCGGAGGGCCCCTTGCCGATGATGATGTCGATGGCGTAGTCCTCCATGGCGGGATACAAAATCTCCTCCACCGAGCGGTTGAGCCGATGGATTTCGTCCACGAACAGGATGTCATTTTCCTGGAGATTGGTCAGTAGCGCCGCCAGATCGCCGGGCTTTTCAATGGCCGGGCCGGAGGTGATGCGGATGTTCACCCCCATCTCGTTGGCGATGATGCCGGATAGCGTGGTTTTTCCCAGCCCTGGGGGGCCGTGGAGCAGTACGTGGTCCAGAGGTTCTCCACGCATTTTGGCGGCTTGGATAAAAATGGACAGGTTTCCCTTGGCCTTCTCCTGGCCGATGTACTCGGCTAAAGCTTTTGGGCGCAAAGACCCCTCCCCCTCGTCGTCATGGGTCAACGAGGTGGTCACCAGTGGAGTTTCCGGCTCAAAGCCGCTATTGTCAGAAAAATCAATGCTCAAGGGTTCACTTCCTCTTGATTTCTTTGAATAATTTCCGCCGTTTCCTGGGCAGAACGCCCGTCCGTCATGATTTTTACCGTGTCCTGGCTGTCATAGAGCGGCAGGTAGGCCAGGCTCCGTTCCAGCGCGTCCCTGCTGCGCACCCCGGCCTGAATATCTCCCTCAATGCGCTGACGCAGAGTCTGCTCTGAGCATAGCAGTGTATACCGAAACACCTTTACACCATTTAACTTTAGCCGTTCTAAAATACTTTGGGCAATCTCAGGCCGATGCATGACCCAGCCGAAGATCACGTAGTCCAGCTCCGGGCAGGCCAGGAACCGAGAGAGCAGGGTGGTGATGTTATCCATCACCATGGACTTAGTTTCGTCCGTCACTTGAAAGGGATTCATATTCCAGCACCAGTCCCCGTCCAGATAAACACCTGGCGTCAGCCGTTCCAAAAGCTCCCGGCAAACAGCGGTTTTACCCACGCCCATGGGACCGTTGATGAAAATCAGGGTTTTCATCCCTTGACCATCTTCTTCAGCGCCTGCTTAATAACATCCTCCAGGGAAAGCGCCTCCAAATCGACCCCTTTCAGCGCCACAGCGATCTCGCTCTGACCATAGCCCAATACTGCCAGGGCAGCGGACGCCTCGCTGGCCTTGTTCTCAGGAATGACGGTGATGCCTCCCGCAAAGGCCTCTCCCCCGCCCGTGGTCAGCTGGCCCTTGGCCAGCTTATCCTTCAGCTCCAGAATGATGCGCTGGGCGATCTTCTTCCCAATGCCGGGGGCGGAGGTCAGCGCCTTTTCGTTGCCGGACACAATAGCCATGGCCAGCCCCTCCGGGCTATTGGAGGACAGAATGGCCAGCGCCGCCTTGGGGCCCACCCCGGATACTCCGATCAGCATCCGAAAACAGCCCAACTCGCTCTCACTGATAAAGCCATATAGCTCGAAAATCTCCTCTCGAACGTACAAATGGGTGTAAAGCTTAGCTGCTTTCCCCATGCTGAGTTTACTGATCGTATGGCTGGTTGTACGGCAGGCGTATCCCACTCCCCCGCAGTCGATGACAGCCAAGTTGGGCTCAATATGGCTCGTGGTCCCATTCAGATAATAATACACAATAATCTCTCCAAATTTAATGTATGGTTTTTAGCAGCGAGGTGGACGACCGGGCGTGGCATAGGGCAATGGCCACCGCGTCGGCAGCGTCGTCCGGCTTGGGGACACCGCTCAGGTTCAGCAGCCGCTTGGTCATGTCCATCACCTGCCGCTTTTCCGCCTTTCCGTAGCCCACCACGGCCTGCTTCACCTGGGAGGGGTTGTATTCACAGATGGGCAGTCCCATTTTTTCCGCCGTCATGAGGATAACCCCTCGGGCCTGAGCCACACCGATGCCGGTGGTGACGTTATGGTTGAAGAACAGCTCTTCAATGGCCATCACATCTGGGTGAAACTGGCCGATAAGCTCCTCCAGGTCGGTGGCAATCCGCCACAGACGGGCTGGCAGACGTACCCCTGCCGGGGTGTTGATGGCACCGCAGGCGGTCAAACGGTACTTGCCCTGGGCAGACTCCACCAGGCCGAAGCCCACAATGGCGTATCCGGGGTCTATTCCAAGGATCAGCAAGGGCAAATCCTCCCAATCTTGATATCCTAGACATGATACCACAGTTTGCCGCCAAAGACAAGAAAAAATGGCGGATGATGGCATCATCCGCCGAAGTGGGCTGCGCGTCAAGCCCGAGGATGGGCCATGGAATAGACATCCCGGAGCTTCTGGTTGACCACCTGGGTGTAGATCTGTGTGGCAGAGATATCCGCGTGACCCAGCATCTCCTGGATGGATTTCAAATCCGCTCCATTTTCCAACAGATGGACGGCAAAGGAGTGCCGCAGGGTGTGCGGAGTGATATCTTTGTGGATGCCCGCCTTATCCTGATAGCACTTGACGATCTTCCAAAAGCCCTGACGGCTCATCCGATCTCCGTTCATGTTGACGAACAAAGCGGTTTCTCCCGGGTCCTCCAGCAGCTGGGGACGCACATCGTTGATGTAGGCGGCCATAGCCCGGACAGCCCCTTTATAGAGCGGCACCACCCGCTCCTTGCCCCTGCCCCGGCAGCGCAGGAAACTGGCCGACAGGTTCAGGTCCTGCACATCCAGGGAAATGAGCTCAGAAACCCGTATGCCAGTAGCGTACAGCAACTCCAGCATGGCTTTATCCCGACACCCCTTGGCATCGGAGGGATCAGGCTGCTCCAAAAACAAGTCCACCTCATTGTTTGAGAGGATCGCGGGCAGCTTCCGTTCCACCCGGCTGAGGGTGAAGCCTTTGGCCGGATTCGCCCGAATCACGCGGGCTGACAGCAGGTAGGTGTAAAAGGATTTTAACGCCGCGACGGAGCGGACCACAGTGGCGTTGGATTTGCCCCGTTTTTCCAGGTATTGGGCGTAACGCCTCACATCCTCCTGACTGATCTGAGGAAGGGACAGACGCTCCTCCCGGACCCAGCGGTCAAATTGGCGCACATCCCGTAAATAGGAGCTGAGGGTGTTGGCGCTGGCCCGCTTTTCCTGGGCCAGCCACGTCTCGTAGGCGGAAATGTAGTCCAATCTGTTCAGCTCCTCTCTCATGTGACAAATAGGCGGCTGCAAACCACTGTCAGCAGCGCGGGCATCAGCGTCTGCTGCAACGCCACGGCCAGCACCAGCAGGCCCACGCAGGGGGACAGAGCCTGAATCCTCTGATTCCAGGCTGGGGACCGTTCGCCGGACAACCGGCCCAGCGACTGGCGGAAAGCGTCCACGGATACCACAAACAGTACCGGCACCGCCACCAGAGCGGTCACGCCAAAGACGGCCAGAGATGCCGCCACACCGGGCAGGCCGAACAGCCGGGCCAGGGTGGCGGCGGAAAAGGAAAGGAGAAAACCCCGGACGCCCAGCAGAATTGGGAGTCCCAGCGCTCCCAGCGCAGTGGAGCCCAGGAGAAAGGCCAGCAACGGCCAGCGGGCCAAATCCCAAACAGAGGACCACAGCGAGGGCTCCACGCTTCCCTGACCTGCCGACTGAAAATAGCAGCGGAGATAATCTATCAGTTCAGAGCTATCCCCACCTAAACCGGAAAAGAAAAACCCGCTCAGTCCGCCTGCCAGGAAGCAGACACCTAAAATTGCCAGCTGGGTCAGCCCGTCCCAAACCGGGGCGGCTTTGATCCGGCTTCCCACTCTGCGGACAGTCACCCATATCCCCCCAGCCTCATTATCGCAGTTTAAAAGCTGAGCTATCATATGCGGAGAAATGGGAGCTTATTCCAGGGAAGCCGCTGTTTTGAGCCAACAGGGGCCAAACTTTTTGTCAGGTGCTCCGCGCCCGAATACGCACTGTATTCACAGAGGCTGAGAAGGACCCCACGAACCTGAAAATTTGTTTGGCGCCGGTGCGCGATGGGGACAGTACTCCTTTACTATAGACTACTTCGCCTGGAAACGCAAGAGAAAACACCCGAATTTTTTAAAAACTTTATTATGTGCCTGTTTTATGTAAACTTAATTATGTAAACTCTTAAAACGAAAACAGGAGTTGGTGCGAAAATGCACAGGATGTAGTGGCAAAAAGACCCGCGGCCTCTAAATGTGCGGGCCGCAGGTCCTGTGTTGATTTTATTGCGCTTTTAAAGGCTTGGATCACTCCCCTGCCATCCCGGCTCGGATGGCCTTCATGGCGATGGCACATTCCAGCCGTTTACGCTGCATGTCGCACCCAAAGCGGTTGGGCTTTTTTATGTCGCCATTGACAAGCAGGTTTGAGGCGGAGCATCCCCCGCTGCAGTAGAAACGAGCCCAGCAGTCCTTGCAGTCAGGCCGGGTGTAGATGTTCAGTCCGGCAAATTTCCGGGACAGCTCCATGTCAAATGCGCCCTCGTACACATTGCCCAGCTTGTACGCCTCGTTGCCCACGAACTGGTGGCAGGGGTAGATGTCCCCATCCGGGGTGATGGCCACGTACTCGCACCCCGCCCCACAGCCCCGCATCCGCTTGATGACGCAGGGGCCCTGAGACAGATCCACATTGAAGTGGAAAAAGTTCACATCGTCCCGTTTCAGCAGCTCCGCCGCCAGCCGCTCGTACTCCTCCAAAATGGCGGGCAGGTCCTCCTCACGGAAGGCATAGTCACAGTCCGGCTCTCCCACCACAGGCTCCACCGACACATGGCGGAACCCCTGATCGGCAATATGGAGCACATCGGCGGCAAAGTCCGGGTTATGCCGGGTGAAGGTACCCCGGAGGTAGTAGTCCTTCTCTCCCCTGCCCTCCACCAGCTTCTGAAATTTGGGGAGGATGACTTGGTAGCTCCCGCTGCCGCTCACCGTCTTTCTCATCCGATCATTGACCTCGGGCCGTCCGTCCAGGGACAGCACCGCGTTGGACATCTCCCGGTTGATGTACGCGATGTTCTCGTCGTCCAGGAGCACACCGTTGGTGGTGATGGTAAAACGGAAGTTTTTGTTGTGCTCCTTCTCCAGGGAACGGGCGTACTCCACCGTGGCCTTTACCGTGTCCATGGCCATCAGCGGTTCGCCGCCGAAAAAGTCCACCTCGATGTTCCGGCGCTGGCCGGAGCGCTGAATCACAAAGTCGATGGCCTTTTTCGCCGTCTCCACGTCCATGGTCATGCGGCGGCCGGTGCCGAAATCGCCGGTGGAAGCGAAGCAATACTGGCACCGCAGGTTGCAGTCGTGGGACACGTGAAGGCACAGTGCCTTGATGGGAGCGTCCTGCTGCATCAGCGTTGCGGCGGCGGGGTCGATGTAACTGTCGTCGGTAAACAGCATCCCGTTTTTCTGGAGCTCCAGCAGCTCCGTCCATGCCTCGTCCACCACAGCCGGGGAATACTGAGGCAGTTTTTGATAGATTTCCTGGGGGCAGACGTCCGCCATAGGCGCGTTCAGCAGGGAGAGCACGTCGTATGCGGTCCTGTCCAGCACATGGACAGCGCCGCTGTTCACGTCCACCGCCACAGGAACATCCAGGCAGATGAATGTATGGACCATTTGGCCGTTCTCCTTTCACACGCAGAAAAAGGGTGGGACTAGCCCACCCTTTCCGGCGCTTGGTTAAATTACTTGTTATTCTCGCACTTCTGGTTGGCCACGGTGCAGGAGGTCTTGCAGGCGGACTGGCAAGAGGTCTGGCACTCGCCGCAGCCGCCGTGGGCCGCGCTCTGCTTCAGGGTGGCGCCGTTCAGAGTCTGGATGTGAGTCATGGGTTTCTCCCTCCAATTCAATAAGGTTGGCTTATTATACCACGCTTATTACAGAAATTCAATACCATTCTTTGTTCGACATTTCATTGTAAAGGAAATTGCCTTTACTGGTTTTTCCAGTTCCACCACTTCAATTGCTCGGGGCTTTGGATACGGCCCTCGGCATAGGCTACCGCCAGCCGGTACACGTAGAGCACACAGCGGTCCACGGCACGCCCCTGCATGACGCACTCCTGGGCGTAGAGCGCCTCCGGGTCCTTCCCCTTCAGGTCGTCCACCCGCTCGATGCCCAGGGCGTTCAAGTGCGCGGCCATATTGCTCCCTACGCCGGGAATAACGGTCAGCTCCGACACCGGCCCTTTCGCCATCAGCGGTAAATGGGATACTTCGCGGTCAGCGACTCCACACCGGCGCGGATATAGTCCGCTTTTGCCTCAAAGTCGGTGGCGGCCAGCACGATATACTCGGCTACTTTGTCCATGTCGGCCTCCACGAAGCCCCGGCTGGTGACGGCGGGGCTTCCCACCCGCAGGCCGCTGGTCTGGAAGGGAGAGCGGGGATCGCCGGGAACCTTGTTCTTGTTGGCGGTGATGCGCACCTCATCCAAGCGGCGCTCCAGCTCTTTCCCAGTGAGGTCGCCCATATCCCGCAGGTCGATGAGGGACAGGTGATTGTCCGTACCGCCGGACACCAGCTTCATCCCCCGCTTCATCAGGCCCTCGGCCAGAGCGGCGGAGTTCTTCACGATCTGCTGCTGGTACGCCTTGAACGCAGGGGTCAGAGCCTCGCCCAGCGCCACCGCCTTGGAGGCAATGACGTGCATCAGCGGGCCGCCCTGGGAGCCGGGGAAGATAGCGGAGTTCAGCTTTTTGGCCAGATCCTCGTCGTTGGTGAGCAGCAGTCCGCCCCGGGGGCCCCGGAGGGTCTTATGGGTGGTGGTGGAGGTGACGTGGGCGTGGGGAACGGGAGAGGGATGGAGCCCCGCCGCCACCAGGCCGGCAATGTGGGCCATGTCCACCCAGAGATAGGCCCCCACCTCGTCGGCGATGGCGCGGAACCGGGCGAAGTCGATAACCCGGGGATAGGCGGACGCCCCCGCGATAATCATCTTGGGCTTGCACTCCTTCGCGGCGCGCTCCACCTCGTCATAGTCGATGACGCCGGTTTCCTCATTGACTCCGTAGGACACCATGTTGAAGTATTTGCCGGAAAAATTCACCGGACTGCCGTGGGTGAGGTGCCCGCCGTGGTCCAGGTTCATGCCCAGCACCGTGTCGCCGGGTTGGCACAGAGCCATATAGACGGCGTAGTTGGCCTGAGCGCCGGAGTGGGGCTGAACGTTGGCGAATTTCGCACCGAACAGCTTGCAGGCCCGCTCGATGGCCAAGTTCTCCGCCACGTCCACGCATTGGCAGCCGCCGTAATACCGCTTGCCGGGGTAGCCCTCGGCGTACTTGTTGGTGAGCACGCTGCCCATGGCGGCAAGCACCGCCTCGGAAACGATGTTCTCCGACGCGATGAGCTCAATGTTGTCGCACTGGCGCTGATACTCCGCCCGGATGGCCGCGCCTACCTCGGGATCGTGCTGGGATACAAAGTCCATATACTCCAAAACCATTCGTGTTTCCGCCTTTCCAAATTTAGTCCTTTGTATTATACATGGTTTTTCCAGGAAGCACAACTGTCACCAATCTAAAAAACAGTCTCGCTTTTTGACCTTTTTTGTGTTATCCTGTTTATGAGGTGAGTTACATGACCAAAAAAGACGTGCGCGCCATTGTGGACGCGCTGAAGGAGCTGTACCCCGACTCTCTGTGCTCCCTGCAATACGAGAAAGACTATGAGTTGTTATTCGCCGTGCGGCTTTCCGCCCAGTGCACCGACGAACGGGTGAACAAGGTCACCCCCGCCCTGTATGAGCGATTTCCCACCCTGGAGAGCTTCGCGGAGGCCGACATCGACGAAGTGGGCCAGTACATCCACTCCTGCGGCTTTTTCCGGGCCAAAAGCAAGGATATGGTGCTGTGCGCCCAGATGCTGCTGCGCGAGTACGGCGGCAAGGTGCCGGACACCATGGAGGACCTGCTGCGCCTGCCCGGCATAGGCCGCAAGACCGCCAACCTGATTTTGGGCGACATACACAACACCCCTGGGGTGGTGGTGGCGGACACCCACTGTATCCGCATCACCGGGCGGCTGGGGCTCACCGACGGCACCAAAGACCCCGCCAAGGTGGAGCAGCAGCTGCGCAAGGTTCTGCCGCCGGAAGAGTCCAACAACTTCTGCCATCGGATGGTGCTCCACGGGCGGGCGGTGTGCACCGCCCGGAAGGCCATGTGCGGGAACTGTACCCTGGCCCCTTGGTGCAAGTACGCTAAAACGGAATTCAAGACATAAAAAAGCCCGCCCCGGTCCATCTAACCGGGGCGGGCTTCTTCGGATTTTACTGATCCACCGGGCTCAGCTTATCTAGAGGGATGACTGCTTTTCCACCATCCCAGTTCAGCGTCAATGTGCCTCCTTGGAATTTGGCGGGGTCAGTGACCTCCTCCAAATAAAACCGCCTTATCTGACTCAAAGCACCACTGCCACTTCCTTGGGTCAGGGTGACTTCCGTCCCATCTCTGGCAGTCAGAATAATACTGTCTTCCTGATTCAGTATATTCCACCAGTTGTTCCGCACATCTTCGTTCTCATCAGCCCAATATTCCTCCACCGTACCTTCCCGCACCAGGGTCAGTTCCAGGGTCATGGGGGACAAGTATACCTTCTCCAACATGACGCCGGCCCCGTCCAGGGTTCCAACGACTCGATCTGCCTGCCAGAAGTACCCAATATCATGCTGGGGCAAGGCAACCTCAAAGGACCAGTCGCCGGTGAGGACAGTCTCGTTTTCCTCCTCCCCGCCCGCAAAATAGTACAGGTCAGTGGCCGGAACCCACAATGATACAGCATCCTCCAGCAAAGTCCCCTCATAAAAATGGGTGTTATACTCAAAAACCATCGAACAGCGGTTATCCTGGCGGTCATCATCCTTCAGCACTTTCCACCTGCAGCTGCCGCAGGCTTTGTCCTCCAGCTGTTTCCCCTCTGCATTGAGAAAATAGGGCCAAGTCCACTCCTTGCTTATGAATCCTTTGGGAGTCCAGCATTTGGGGTCGTCAAAGTCTCCCATGTCCAGCACCGTCCCCTCCGGGGAGGTGAAGTCGGCCAGCACCCTGATACAGGTACGGTCCCAATACACCTGGGTCACATGGAGCGTGGCCCCATTGCTCTCCTTGGTGATGTCCACCGTTACCGCCCCTGGGGCCAGCAACTCCACGGTTTTGGTATCCTCTGGCGCAACACCGAAATATTCCAGCAGCCGCCTGTTCAGCCCCGGTACAACAGCGGCGGCGGCTGTTGTTACCAGCAGAGCGGCGGCCACAGCCGCTAAAACAACTTGTTTCCAGCTTTTCATCGGTTTTACCCTCCTCGTGTCATCCTGGAGGAGTTTTTCCAGCAGCTCCCGTTTCAGGCACGGGTGGGGAGCCAGCCCGTCAAACATCTGATTCAGCTCATGTCTGTCCATATCCATCCTCCTCCAGCCTGAGTTTCAGCTTTTTCCGGGCCTGGACCAGCCGGGATCGCACGGTGGAGGGGTTCTCCCCCAGCATGTCCGCAATCTCCCCAGTGGTATAGCCCTGGTAGTAGTGGAGATAAAGCACCAGCCGGTGGGGCTTGGGCAGCGCCGCCACCTGGTCCCATACCTCCTGGTCCCGGGGCTGCGCCCAGGCCAGCCCCTCCAAGGCCTCCTCCCCTGCCCGCCGGGTGCGCCACCAGTGCCTGAGCTGGTTTTTGCACTCGTTTCGGGCGGTGACGATGAGCCACGCCTTCTCGTGCTCCGGATCACGGAAGGACTCAGCACGCTCCAGCACCCTGCGAAAGACGGTCTGGGCGGCGTCCTCAGCGTCGGGTACGTTTTTCATCAGCACCAGGCAGATTTGATAGACCATGCCGAAATGCCGCTGATAGAGGCTGGCCAGCTCCTCTTTTGACCACGGCGGCCGACCCATTGGAACCACCTCCCTTTCGTCTCCCTGCCTACTACACAATCGAAGAGGGGAAATTGTTGACGATGCGGGAAATTTTTTACCTTAGGCGACTTCCCTTTTTCTTTGAAAAGAAAAAAGGAAGCAAAAAAAGAAACTTTTAAACTTCTTCTCTATTCAATTATGCTTATTTTAGGGGCCGGGCAAAACGATTCAGTTCTGCCCGGCCCTTAAATAAATGATATGATTTCTTTCTGCCGCCCGACGCCGCAAATCATTTCGTTACCGGGCGTACTCTTTTCAGTTTTGAAACATGAACCGCAGCGATCTAAAAGTTTCTTTTTGCCTACTTTTTCTTTTCAAAGAAAAAGTAGGTGCAGTTTCGCCGCCGTAAGCGTGTTTTTCATCAGCATGGCGCGGGTCATAGGACCCACGCCGCCGGGAACAGGTGTGATGTAGGAAGCCTTTACAGCCACTTCCTCAAAGCACACATCACCGCACAGCTTGTCCGCGTCATTGCGGTTCATGGCCACGTCGATGACCACAGCCCCCTCCTTCACCATGTCGGCGGTGACCAGCCCCGTTTTTCCCACAGCAGACACCAGGATGTCGGCGGAGGCGGCCAGCTCCCTCATGTCCGGCGTTTTGGAGTGGCACATCACCACCGTACCGTTGGCATGGAGCAGCAGCAGGGCCATGGGCTTGCCCACAATATTGGACCGCCCCAGCACTACGCACCGCTTCCCGGCGGGGTCGATGCCGTACTCCCGGAGCATCTCCATCACGCCGCCAGGGGTGCATGGCTGGAACACCGGGGCGCCAATGGTAAGCTGTCCCACATTATAGGGGTGAAAGCAGTCCACATCCTTGGCCGGATCAATGGCTAACAGTACCTCCCGCTCATCCAGCCCCTTTGGCAGGGGGAGCTGAACTAAGATGCCGTCAATATCTTCCCTGCCGTTCAGTTCACGCACCAAATCCAGCAGTTCCTTTTGGGTCGTGGAGGTCGGGAGGGCGTATTCCTCGCTGTAAAGGCTACATTCTTCACAGTCCTTGCGTTTGCTGGTCACATACACTCGGGAGGCGGGGTCGTCGCCCACCAGGATCACTGCCAGACCGGGCTTCCGGGGCAGGGCTTCCGCCTCCGCCCGGACCTGTCCCTTCACTTTTGCCGCCAGGGCTTTACCGTCAATCAGCTTTGCCGCCATTACCGCTCTCCTCCTTGCAGTTTTCCTCAATCTTGAGTTTTTCTTTCGTCTGGACCTCCTCGGGCGGTTCTTCCACAAAAACTGGCTCTGCCGGTTCGGCCTCAACCGCTGCCGTCGCGGCCTCCTCAGTTTCCTCTGTTACAACCTTCTCCACAGCTGAGGCGGTACCCGCAGGCGGCGTGGCGGGTCCTGCGGTCCTTCTGCGAAACACATAGATCCCGATGGCCGCCGCCGCCGACACCAGCCCCAGTATCTGGGAGGAGCGGATAGCCGTGCCGAAGAAATACAGGCTGTCGGTGCGCAGGCCCTCAATGGCCGCCCGGCCCAAGCCGTACCAGATCACGTAGCTGAGGAACATCTGGCCGTTAAATTTGCGGCCCTTTTTCATCAGCGCCAGCAGTATGATGAAGCCCAGCAGATTCCACAGGGACTCATATAAAAAGGTGGGGTGGACGCCCAGGGCGCCGTCCAGGATACTTTCATAGGCCAGGTTTGACTCCAGCAGCCCGCCCCGCCATAGGTCGTTGGCGATGGACTCCGAGCACATCCGCCAGGGCAGGCCGGTGACGCTGCCGTAGGCCTCCACGTTGACGAAGTTCCCCCACCGGCCAATCATCTGACCGATGAGCAGACCATAAACCGTGATATCCATGCCGCTCCAGAAGTCCACCTTGCGGACATGGCAAAAGATGAGGGCGGACACCACCGTGGCGATGACGCCGCCGTAGATGGCCAGCCCCCCGTCCCAAAAGGCGATGGCCCGCAGGAAACTGAAGGAGCCGTCCGCCGTGTAGCATACGGCGGGGTTGAAGATCACGTAATAGAGCCGGGCGCCGATGATGGCCGAGGGCACCACCACAAAAATGGCGTCTGTGATGGTGTCCGGGTCCATTCCAAATTCGGAGCACTTCCACAGACCAAAGGCCACCGCCAGCAGGAACCCGCCGGCAATGATGATGCCGTACCAGTAGATGTTGTGGCCGAATACCGAGAACGCTACCCGGTTCAGCTCAAATTCCAGTCCCAGCCCAGGGAAAAAAACGGTATTTGTCATGGTCATTCCTCTCTATCGTTCCGTCTATTCTTCCGGGTCAATGATGGACAGCGCCGTACGCTCCTCCACGCACCACTCCCGCAGCAGTGCCTCCCCGTCGGCCCGCTCAATGCTCTGGAACACCTGTGGGAAGCTGAGATAGTCCTCCCCGTTGAAATGGGCCTCGGCCAGCTCATAGCAGGTGTCGTCCAGGGAGTTGAGGTGGCGGACCATGGAGCCGTAAGCCGCCTTTTTCAGCCGCTCCCACAGCTCCGGGTCAATGCCCTCGCGCCCAAGGCGGGCGGCCTCCTTCAGCACCTCGTCCCGCACCCGCTCCGGGTCACGGCTCTCCCCTTCCGCCACGATAAAGGCACACTCCGGGCCGGAGGAGTAGAAACCACCAAAGGAGCTGTTGAGAAGTCCCAGTTCATACAGCCGGTTGTACAGCGGCGCGGAGGGGCTGAACAGCACGTCGCACACCAACTCGGCCAGCAGCCGTTGGCGCAGGCTCCCGTCCCTGGCCGCGGGGGTCCCCTTGAAGCCCAGGGTAAACAGAGGGATGGACACCGGCATGGTCCGGCGGGTGAGCCGCTCCCGGACCTGGGGCCGCTCCGGCTGGCCGTGGTCGGTGGGAGTGGCTGAGGAGGGGGCCTCCGTCAGCACCTCCCGCGCGATGTCCGCCACCCGCTGAGGGTCGATGTTCCCCGCCGCGCACAGCACCATGTTCCCAGGCCGGTAAAACGCCCGGTGGCATTGATAGAGGGTGTCCGCCGTGATGTGGGAGATGGACTCCACCGTCCCGGCCACCCGGTTGCGCACGGGATGGTGGACATACATGGCCTCCAGCAGGCTGTAGTAGGCCTCGTCGTTGGGATCGTCTTCACACATGCGGATCTCCTGACCGATAATGCCCTGCTCCTTGTCCACGCTTTCAGGGGTAAACCAAGGCACCGACACAAAGGACAGCAGGGTGCGCAGATTTTCCTCAAAGCCCTGCACGCCGTCGAAGTAGTAGCCCGTCACCGACGCGGAGGTGAACGCGTTGGGATTTACCCCGTTGGCCGCCATGCGCTGGAGGGCGTTGCCGTCCTCGGTGTCAAAGGTCTTGTGCTCCAGGAAGTGGGCCACCCCCGCCGGTGTGTCCATCCACTCCCCGTCCTCGCCCCGGAAGCGCAGGTCCATCCCGCCATAGCGGGTGGCGAAAAAGGCGAACTGCTTTCCATATTCCGGCCGCTCATCCACATAGATGTTCAGGCCGTTGGGCAGAACGCAGTGGTAAAGGGTCTGTCCTAAAGCGGTGTATTCCAATTTGTCCACGGGTCAGCCCTCCTTCCCGGTCAGCCGGTAGATGGTATCCAGCTTCAGTTTATTGGCCGTCTCCATCACCTGGTCCGCCGTCACCGACTCCACCGCCCGGATAAGCTCCTCCCCCTCCAGAGAGGTGTGAAACAGCAGCCGGGTGAGCTGGTCGTCCTCCAGCTGGGACTGGCTGTCCAGCCGGCTCCGAAGTCCACTGGACACGGTGCGGACAGCGGCGGCCAGTTCATCCTCAGTAAAGTCTCCCCGCTTTACCGCCTCCAGTTGGGTTAGAATTGCCTCCTGGGCCCGGTCGAACTGGGCGAACTCCACCCCGGAGGACACCACCATCAGCCCTTTGATCTTGTCCAGCATGGATGAGGCATAGTAGCACAGGCTCATTTTTTCACGCACGTTGAGGAATAGCTTGGAATTGGCGCTGCCGCCGTACAGGGCGTTGCACACCAGCAGGGCCGGATAGCCGCCGCTGCCCATGGTAATCCCGCCGGTGCGAAAGCCCATAGCCAGCTTGCCCTGGGTCACGTCCAGGGAATCCACCACGGTGCGGACAGGTCCTCTGGGCTCCGGTTCCACCTGGCAGTCCACCGGCGCGGTCCGCCCGGTGAGCAGAGGCGCGAAAGAGCGGCGGACCGCCTCCTCCACCCGCTCCGGCCCGGCCGATCCTCCGTAATAGAAGGTCACCTTTGCCGCCGGAAGCAGGGCCTGATAGGCTGTCCACAGCGCTTCCGCCGTCATGGCCTTGGCCTGAGCCCCATCCCCCAGTTTATCCACCGCGTAGCGCTCCCCGGCGCACATCTCCTGGATCAGTCGGAACAGGGCCCAGCTGCGCTTATCGTTCATCCGCGCCCCAATGCGGTCGGCCAGGTTGTTCCCTTCCGACTCTACATAGTCCCGCCGGAAAACCCCGTCCTGCAGGACGGGGTCCAGCAGCACTTCGCCCATCAGGGCGGCGGCGGGCTCCAGTACCGCAGACCCGTCCAAAGCGTAGCGGTCGTCAATGAATCCGCACAGGGCGCTGACACACTGGCTCTCCCCCCGCTGGCGCACCCCTGTGCTCAGGGACGCGCCGTACAGCCCGTCTGTGGCGGCGGACAGCTTCTCCATGTCCGGGTGGGGGCGGCTCCCCCGGTAGAGCACCTCCGGAATGAGCGCCCCGGCGGTGGCGGTATCGGCGCTGAGCGGGATGGTGAGGGTCGCCGCCAACAAGCCGGTCTTGAATTTATCGGTCTGGGTGACGGCCAGTTCCACGCCGTCGGCCAGCCGCTTCCAATGCTGCTGCATAGCCTTCCTCCTCATTGGTATGAATTTGTTCTGAACTGATATTATACATCATCCCCCGCCATTTGACACCTGTTATTTTGCACGGAATGGTAAATTTTTTTAAAACGGCCCCGGCACCGGGAGAAATCATGCCATTTTCCTCTTGACTTTTTACGCCGCCTGTGGTATAGTGTGGCATTGTAAAGCCCATAAACTTTACACAACACTTTGTGGAGGCGGGGTTCCATGAAAAATCAGGCATACCGGATGGCCATGCTGTTTGATTTTTATGGCGATCTGCTCACCGAGCGCCAGCGGGAATTCTACGACCTCTATTATAATGAGGATCTGTCCCTGGCGGAGATCGCGGAGAACTACGGGATTTCCCGCCAGGGCGTGCGGGATGTCATTGTCCGGGCCGAGGCCGCCATGACGGAAATTGAGGACAAAACTCACATTATCCGCCGCTTCCAGCAGTCCCGGCAGGCAATCGCCGCCATCAGTCAAGCCGCCGACAAGCTGCTCCAGTCCATCGACCGGCGCAGCTATAACGACGCCATGCTGGACGAGATCGCCCGCACCATCAAGGAAAACGCAGCCAAACTGGAGCAGGAGTAACTGTTATGGCATTTGAAAGTCTCACTGACAAGCTGTCCGCCGTCTTTAAGCGCCTGCGGGGCAAGGGCCGTCTGTCCGAGGCCGACGTGAAGGAGGCCATGAAGGAGATCAAGATGGCCCTTCTGGAGGCGGACGTTAATTTTAAGGTGGTCAAGAGCTTTGTGGCATCGGTCACCGAGCGGGCCGTGGGCCAGGATGTGATGGAATCCCTCACCCCCGCCCAGATGATCGTCAAGATCGTCAACGAAGAGCTCACCTCCCTCATGGGCGGAGGAGACAGCAAGCTGGTCATTTCCCCCGCCCCGCCTACCATCGTCATGCTGGTGGGCCTCCAGGGCGCGGGCAAGACCACCAATGGCGCCAAACTGGCCGGGCTGATGAAGAAGCAGGGCAAGCGGCCCCTGCTGGCCGCCTGCGACGTGTACCGCCCCGCCGCCATCAAGCAGCTGGAGGTGGTGGGCGAGCAGCTGGGCATCCCGGTGTTCCAAATGGGTCAGATTGACCCGGTGGACATCGCCAAGGCCGCTGTGGAGCACGCCAAAAAGCACGGTAACGACATGGTGTTTCTGGACACCGCCGGGCGGCTCCATGTGGACGAGGCGCTGATGGACGAGCTGCGCCGGGTCAAAGAGGCGGTCTCCCCCACCGAGATTCTGCTGGTGGTGGACGCCATGATCGGTCAGGACGCGGTCACCGCCGCCAAGGCCTTTGACGAGGCGCTGGATATCGACGGCGTCATGCTCACCAAGCTGGACGGAGACGCCCGCGGCGGCGCGGCCCTGTCCATCCGGGCGGTGACGGGAAAGCCCATTAAATTCGCCGGGATCGGTGAAAAGCTGGACGCGGTGGAGGTATTCCACCCAGACCGCATGGCCAGCCGTATTCTGGGCATGGGCGACGTGCTCTCCCTCATCGAGAAGGCGGAACAGAACCTGGACGCCCAAAAGGCCGCCGAGCAGCTGGAGCGGCTGCGGAAAAACAAGTTCACCCTGGCCGACTTTTACGATCAGCTCCTTCAGCTCAAGAACATGGGCTCCATGGAGGACATCATGGGAATGATACCCGGCATGGGGGGCAAAAAGCTGGACCTGTCCGCGGACGAGGACAACCTGAAACGGATTGAGGCCATCATCCAGTCCATGACCCCATATGAGCGGGAGAATCCTTCGGTGCTTAACTCCAGCCGGAAAAAGCGCATCGCCGCCGGGTCCGGCACCCAGGTGGTGGATGTCAACCGCCTGCTGAAGCAGTTCGACATGATCCAAACCCTCACCCGGCAGTTTGCCAACCCCAAAAAGGCCAAGGGCCTGTTTGGCCGGTTTAAGGGGATGGGCGGCCTGCCCTTCTGATAGGGAGGCCGCTTCATGGAATGTACCAAGTGCGGAGGGAACATGACCGCCGCCCAGTTTTGTACCGGTGGAATCGGTTCGCCGCCCTACCTGATGCGCAAACGCCCGGGCGTTTTTGAATCGGAACATCGCTGCGGCGTGGACTGCTTTGTGTGCCTTGCGTGCGGAACCGTGGAGTTTCATGCGCAGGATGTGAAAAAACTCCTGCTGGATTGACCGCTTACTCAGTTGGTTTACGTCCCCTTTGGGACTTTTACCATAATGAACAAACAACTTTTTGGAGGTGAATATACAATGGTTAAGATCAGACTGCGCCGCATGGGTGCCAAGAAAGCTCCCTTCTACCGCGTTGTGGTCGCCGACTCCCGCTATCCCCGGGACGGCCGCTTCATTGAGGAGATTGGTACCTATGACCCCCGTCAGAACCCCGCCGCTGTCAACATTGACACCGACCGGGCCCAGGCCTGGATCAAGGCCGGCGCTCAGCCCACCGACACGGTGCGCGACCTGCTGAAAAAGGCTGGCCTGTAATTTTGCTCAGGAGGCCCCATGAAAGAATTGCTCACTTATATCGCCCGCAGCCTGGTGGACGATCCCGACGCGGTGTCCGTCTCTGAATATGAGACGCCCGCCGAGACGGTGCTGGAGCTCCGGGTCGCCCCCAGCGATATGGGCAAGGTGATCGGCCGCCAGGGCCGCATCGCCAAGGAAATCCGGGCGCTGATGCGTTCGGTGGCCCAGCGTCAGGGCAAAAAGCTCTCGGTCGACATCGTAGACTGAAACGCGAAACAGGCGGGGACATCCCCCGCCTGTTTTTTTGGAGGTATTTCCATGAACGAATTTCTAGACTGCGGCCAAATCGTCAACACCCACGGAATTCACGGGGAGGTGCGCATTGTTCCCTGGGCGGACAGCCCGGATTTTCTGCGCCAGTTCTCCACTCTGTATGTGGACGGCAGGGCCTTGGCAGTGACTGCCAGCCGGGTCCACAAGGGCAGCGTCATCGCCCGCCTCCAGGGGGTGGACACGGTGGAGGGAGCCATGGCCCTCAAGGGAAAGAAGGTGCAGCTGCGCAGGGCGGACGCCAAGCTGCCGGAGGGCGCTTTTTTCCTGGCGGACATTATCGGTTTAGACGTGGTGGACGAGAATGGGAACAAATTGGGCACATTGAAGGAGGTCCTCTCCCCCTCTGTACAGCAGATTTATGTGGTGGAGGGCCAGCGGGAGATTATGATCCCCGCCGTGCCGGAGTTCATTTTAGAGACGAATATTGAGGCGGGGTATATCAGGGTCCGGCTCATTGAGGGTATGTAACCATGTACCATATTGATATTATGACGCTGTTCCCCGACACTGTGGGCGACGTGCTGTCCGAGTCCATTTTAGGCCGGGCCCAGGAGCGGGATATTCTGCGCATTGACGCCCACCAGATCCGGGACTATACCCGAAACAAACAAAAGCAGGTGGACGATTATCCCTACGGCGGCGGACGCGGGGCGGTGCTCCAGGCCGACCCGCTGTACCAGTGCTGGAGCCATATTTGTGGAAAATACGACCGGCGGCCCCACACCATCTACCTTTCCCCCTGCGGTAAGACCTTCACTCAGGAGGACGCCAAACGGCTGGCCTGGAAGCAGGACCATCTGATCTTGGTGTGCGGCCACTATGAGGGCATTGACCAGCGGTTCATCGAGGAGTGTGTGGATGAGGAGATTTCCCTGGGAGATTTTGTGCTCACCGGCGGAGAGATTGCCGCCATGGCAGTGGCGGACGCGGTGTGCCGCCTGGTGCCCGGGGTGCTGTCCGACGCAGAGTGTTTCAAAAATGAGAGTCATTGGGACGTTCTTTTGGAGTACCCCCAGTACTCCCGGCCCGAGGTCTGGCATGACAGGGCCGTCCCCCCCGAACTGCTCACAGGCGACCACGCCAAGGTGGAGCGCTGGCGGCGCAAGCAGTCCCTTCTGCGCACACGGGAGCGGCGGCCGGACCTGTATGAAAAGCTTGACCTGTCCTCCAAGGAGGACCAGAAGCTGCTGGTGGAGCTGGAGCGGGATCTGTCCCGCACTCCCCTGCCCCAGCCTGTGGAGTGCCGTCCTGCGGCGGAGGAGGATATTCCCGCCATCGTGGATATCGTGGCACAGGCCAGAGCGTGGATGGACGCCAACAGCATTGACCAGTGGACGGAGGATTACCCCATCGCGGAGGACTATTTGCGCGACATGGCCCGGGGCGAGTGCTTTGTGCTGACCTGCGCAGGACAGGTTGGGTCGGTTTTTACCTTCTACAGCCGCCCTGAGGCCAGCTACGCCGCCATCACCAACGGAAAATGGAGCGCTGAGGAGCCATACGCCTCCATTCACCGCTGCGCGGTGGGGGCGGCATACCGGGGCTCCGGGCTGGCAGAGCACATGGCGTCGGCCTGGGAGCGCTTGGCCCAGGAGCAGGGATTGAGCTGGGTCCGGGTGGATACCCACAAAAAGAATAAGGCGATGCTTGGGCTATTGCGCAAGCGCGGCTTTCAATACCGGGGAAATGTGCTGGTGGACGCCCGCCCCCCCCACGACCCCCGCCGGGTGGCCTACGAAAAACGGCTGAGACATCCCGGCCCAGATGTCAAAAAGAATATTTAAAGGGGGTTCTCTCCCTTGACAATCCCCTGTAAGCTGATATAATCTAATTTGTATTATTATATAAGGGGATTGTTTTTATGAGCTTTTCCATTATCGTTGACAGCTGTTGCGATTTGACCCCCGAAATGCGTGCGGACCCGGTGTTCCGCTCCATCCCGCTGACCATCCGTGTAGGCGGCAAAGACTACATTGATGACCAGAGCCTGGATACCAGCCTGCTCATCTACGCCATGGATCAAAGTCAGGATGCCTCTTCCTCCTCCTGCCCCTCCCCCGGAGACTATCTGGAGGCCTTTCGGCAAGCGGAGGGCGACATCTATGTGGTCACCCTCTCTGCTCTGCTCAGCGGCTCCCATAACAGCGCATGGCAGGCCAAGCAGATGTTTTTGGAGGAGAACCCGGAGCGGAACATCCATGTGTTTAACTCCTGCTCCGCCTCCGCCGGGGAAGTGCTCCTGGCCCAAACGGTGTATCGGCTGGCCAAATCCGGCCTCTTCTTCTCCCAGGTAGTCGCCCAGACAGAGCAGATCGTGGCTGAAACCAATACCCTGTTTGTGCTGGAAAATCTGGACAATCTGAGAAAAAACGGCCGTCTCACCAAGGTGCAGGCCATGCTTACCGGTGCGCTGCGCATCAAGCTCATCATGGGGTCTACACCCGAGGGCGAGATCTGCAAGCATGGTCAGGCCCTGTCTATCAAGCAGGCGCTGGCCAAGCTGGTGGACATCATGGCGGCGGACAGACGGCATGATGGGAAAATCCTTTACATTGCCCAGTGTTTATGCCCTGACCGGGCGCAGCAGCTGTGGGAGCTGGCTCAAAAGGTCTGCCGGTTCAGCGATGTGATTATCACAGCCACACGGGGGCTCAGCTCTTATTACGCCAATAGCGGCGGCGTAATTGTGGCCTACTGACCGCAGATAGGGAGGAATTTAATGGACCTGTGTAATATCAGAGAGATCAAAGCCCTCTTAGGCCGCCATGGTTTTCATTTTTCCAAATCTATGGGGCAGAATTTCCTCATTGCCGGCTGGGTTCCCCAGGATATTGCCGACGCCGCCGGACTGGACAAAAGCTGCGCCGTACTGGAGATTGGCCCAGGCATTGGACCCCTCACCCGGCAATTGTCGCTCCGAGCCGGAAAAGTGGCCGCTGTGGAGCTGGACTCCTCCCTTCTGCCCATTCTGCGGGAGACCTTGGCCGACTGTTCCAATGTGGAGGTTATTCCAGGGGATATCATGAAGTTGGATATTGGCGCAATCATATCTGACAAGTTTTCTGGCTTTACAGTGAAAGCCTGTGCCAATTTGCCCTATAACATCACTACGCCGGTGCTCACCAAGCTGCTGGAGGCGGGTTGCTTCCAATCCATCACGGTGATGATCCAGCGGGAGGTGGCCCGGCGGATCTGTGCCGCCCCCGGTGACCCAGACTGTGGGTCATTCTCCCTGTTCTGTCAATACCACGCCCAATGTGAGCTGCTCTTTGAGGTCCCCCCTGACTGCTTCCTCCCTGCCCCAAAAGTCACCTCCGCCGTGGTCCGGCTCACTCCCCATGCCGCCCCGCCTGTGGCAGGTGACGAGGGCGCTATTTTTGCCGTGGTGAAAGCTTCCTTTGCCCAACGGCGCAAAACCTTGCTCAACGCGCTGTCCGCTGCTTATGGAAGCCGTTTTTCTAAGGAGCAGCTCCGGCAGATCATCCTGGCTTGCGGTTTACCCGAGACCGTCCGCGGCGAGCGGCTGAGCCTGGAGCAGTACGCCGTTTTGGCAAGTGCTCTGCACTGATGTTACCCTCCTTTGTCAAATCCTGGCCTTCCGCATAGGATAGAGCAAAGGAGGGTTTCTTTATGCCAATTATTTACTTATCCCCCTCTACACAGGAGAGCAATATGTATGTCACCGGCGGGAGCGAGGAAGAGTGGATGAATCGCCTAGCGGACGCCATGGTCCCTTACTTGGAGGCCTCTGGCATCCAGTACAGCAGAAATACCCCGGACATGACCGCATCCTCTTCCATTCGTGCCTCTAATGCCGGCAACTACGATCTGCATTTAGCGCTTCACTCTAATGCCTCCGCTCCCAGCAACTACGGCAAGACGCGCGGCATTATCGTGTTTTACTATCCAGGCAGCTCCAGGGGCAAACGTGCGGCGGATCTAATGGCCACCAACCTCAAATCTGTCTATCCCCTGCCGAACCGGGTTCGGGCAGAGGCCACCACCTCTATCGGCGAGGTGCGCCAGCCCCGGGCGCCTTCTGTGTTTATTGAACTGGGCTATCATGACAACGAGGACGATGCGGCCTGGATCAAGAATCATTTGGACGAAGCCGCTCGGGCCATCGTCCTGGCTCTTACAGAGTATTTTGGTATTCCCTTTTTGACTCCTGTACCTCCCCGGCAGGGAGTGGTCGATGTGGACTGGGGGTACCTCAACATCCGTGCCAGACCCTCTACCTCCGCCCCTGTGATTGCCAGGGCTTACGATGGAGCTAGGCTGACCATTCTGAATCAATGGCAGGGCTGGTACTTGGTTTCCTTTGATGGTGCGGTGGGCTACGCCAACAGCGATTTTGTTACGCTGGTCTAAGTGCTGTCACGCTTAAATCAACCATAATCACGTAGGCGAGATCACTCTAGTCATCTTCCGTCATTTACAGATTGTTCAAAGTTGTTTTAAAAACTATACACCACTTTATTTTTGAGTATGATATACTAACAATGTCATAAAATGACAACTCCTCCCTCTCTTTCTTGAATCGTATGACTTCCCACCGCACTTTTTGTGGTGGGAAGTCTACATCTATACCTCTATCAAATTTTTATAATTTTTTTTGATTTACCCCTTGCATTTTCTTGGCCGGTATGGTAATATACTTGAGGTCCGTGAGATATGAAAACATCCGGGTGTGGCGAAGTTTGGTATCGCGCTTGACTGGGGGTCAAGAGGCCGCAGGTTCAAGTCCTGTCACTCGGACCAACGATTTAGGCTTGAAGTCGAAAGGCTTCAAGCCTTTTTCGTTTTTTGCAGAACTTTTCATCATGCTTTCGTTTTGCTACCTGCCCTGGATTTCTAACGCTTTTCTAACACATCCCAGAGAGGCTCCCAGACAGCTTTTCTGCCATGGTCTGCTTCCTGGCAACATCCAGATGCCCGTAGATGTTGGCGGTCATCTTGATATCGGCGTGACCCATCCACTCCTGCACGTCCTTCAAGCCAAATCCTTCGTTGATGAGCAAGCTGGCACAGCTGTGGCGAAGCTCATGCAACCGAATATGGGGCAGGTCATGCTGCTTCAGCAAGGAGGAAAATTTGGCAGTGATGTAATCCGGCAGATAGGGCTTGCCATTGTCCCACTTGAACACATAGTTGTTCTCTTGGTACTGCCGTCCAAACAGGCGTCGGTTTTCCTGCTCCTTCGCCTTTGCCTCCTGGAAGATGCGACGGGCTTCCTCTGTCAGCGGAAACGACCGATAGCTGCTGGCATTCTTCGTCTTATCTTTCGCCACCGCTTTCGTCACCTTGGATACTGTATGCCGGATGGTTACCATTCCAACATCAAAGTCAATGCTGTCCCATTGCAGGCCCAACACTTCGCTACGCCGCAGACCATAGATAGCCGTAATTTTCAGCAGTGGACAGAGCGGCTCATCCCGGATAGCTTCAAACAGCTCATTCAGTTGTTTTGCTGTATAGTAGTGGGATTCATACCGCACGCCCTTAGGTAACTCCACATACTGGCAAGGGTTGGTAGGTAGCAGGCCATTCTTCACCGCTTCCGTAAGAGTCTGATATACGATATTCTTGTGCAGACGGATAGATCGGGGAGAAAGTCCTCCCTTTCCGTCCCTACGGCCATTGGTGGACTTCTCATCCACATACTCCTGAAGTACCTCCACCGTTATGTCTGCCAAATTTATGCCCTTCTCTTCGAACCAAGGAATTACATGCCGCAGAGCTAATACCTCATAGCCTTGGTACGTTACCTCATCCACCCGGCGGCGCACGTTGTTCAACCAGATTCGGATATAGTCCGAAAACGGGATATCGGGCGTTGCGGACTTGGGCTTTGTCTCATAGGCTTGCAGCGTTTCCCGGAGCATCTGCTCGGCCTTGCGCTTATTCCCCTTCACGGGAAGCCCTGTGGCTATCCACTTCATCTTGCGCTTGCCGTTCTTCTTGGTGTTAATCACCATATAAAATTTTCCGTTCTTCTCTTGCAGGCTGCCTGTCATGATTACACTCCTTTCGACAGTTCAAATTTACCTGCACTCACAGAGTGGCTACTGTACAGCGGGCCGAACGCACATAGTCGATTAGGCATTGCTTCGGCACAAGAATCTTCCGTCCTACCCGTTTGTAGCCAATAGCATGTTGATGAATCAGCTTGTAAGCCGAATTGACGCTGATATGGAGGGCCTCGGCCAGTTGGCGAACGGTAAGGATATCAGGATACTCCTTGAACATACACCTCACCCCCTCAAACTGGGGAGCCATACAGGCCATCCATCTTAATGAGTACAGGTAGTGGGAACTCCCACAGCATTCTGGTACTAATAACTTCACCAGAGATCATGGCAAGGATCACTTTGCCTCCTTTTACCCTTTTCTGTGGCTTCATGGGATAAGCGAACTCATTAAGCAGCGACCATTCATCAAATATATTATACACGATGACCTCCTTTAACTACAAGTCCTAAGTTGAGCAATTCTATTCATAAATTGCCCACTCACTAAAAATTCAGTAAATTAAATAATAAAGTATGAGCAAACGGGCGGCGGTGGGCTGGACCGCTCCACAGGACTTACCTCCGCGGCTTTTCCGGCACCCCCCACAGCCTGTGACGGATTGGCTACCGTTCGGACCATGGCCAGGGTGATGTATCATGATTCGGTATATGGGTCGTCGCCTCCAGACGGCCACAGTCTGTTTGTGTGCGACATCCGGCTCACCCTCTCCCCTCCCTTCTGCGCGGGGTCTTTGCTCAAGGTCTATCCACACGGCTCACCATATACTTAACGTACCCGTTTGCTCTATGAGGCCTCATGGCCTGTTTGTCAAGGTTCATTAGGATGCCTTCCCAAAAGGTTTTGCTACCTTTCGCCTTCATAGCCCGTACACAATTTCTGTTTTGCCAATCTATAACAAAAAAATGAAAAAGAGACCTCCGTCGAATGACGGAGGTCTCTTGCTACGTATCAAAGATATTCAAATTATCCAGCATATCATTTAGGTCATCATCATTAAATAAAGGCGTTTTTTGTTCTTGCGGCTCAATTTGTGGCGATTCAAGGACCCCTTTCATATGCTTGTCCATATACGCATCAACAAGTTTTTTTATTTCTGCCTGCACTTGGCTCTCACTGAAAATGGCCTGTGTTTTGATTTTGATTTCTGCTGTGGATCCTATTTCAGGATGAGCTTGTAAATACGCCCAGACCGCCATAACAACAATGTCACTTTTTTTATTTCCCAGTCTATCCAAGAACTCTCCCGCAGCTATGCCCTCTTGTGTGTCTGCAGTCCATTGGAGTGAAAAGCGATACTTATTACCCTTGCGCAAGTCCTTCACCGGCCTTTTGTGCCGTGCTCCTGCGCAGTTGTACAGTACCCAACTGCTCGTATCCAATGGCATTGGCTTTTTGATCCGAGATAAAATCTGCTTTTGCCACCAGAGGAGACTCCGCAATGAACGGTTTGAAAAGTTCGGCACCACCGCCAACAAATATAGCTGGTGTGGCAAGCAGATCCACTTGCAGTTCCCGGAGTTTATCTAAAATGCTGTTTGCATAGGCCTCGACGGCCATGAGGATCGCTTCTTTTACCTTATCAGAAAGAATTGTGGGACGTCCCAACACAATGTCAGAGATATGGTCATCCTCAATTCGGATATCATAGAGGGCACTAATCTTGCCAATGAGGTCATTGGACATGGAAATCACCCCCATCTCCAAACTTCGGCAGAACTGCATGTCTGGCTTAGACTTACGGAGCAGGAGAACGTCGGTTGTGAAGCCTCCAATGTCAATGATAAAGGCTCGGGGCATTTCTTTCAATTCCGTTGCGCGAGACACTGCTGCAGCATAGGCTTGAGGATAGACCATCACCTGGTTAATGTTCATGCTGATAGGGGTGTTGTTGAATACGAACTCCACAGTTCCCTTCTGAAAGTATGCACCAAATTTGTGCCGCAGTTCATAGTGCTCAGGTGGCAGGCCTACAGCCAAATCTGCATCCACTGTGGTGGAGCAGCACTCTTCCTTCTGAAGCTCCTTTGCAATAGCAAACAGTGTGAGGACGAAGAAGCGCTCATCTTTAGTTTTGTCCCGCATAAAGGCGATGCGCTGCCCAGAAAGGGTCCAAAACTTGCCCTCATACTCCAGTACATCCGTCTCGATCAGAGGCCGCACAGGAGAGCTAACCAGTCCAGAGGTAAATACAAAATGCGGTGTTTTGATGGCTGAATTGCCATGGTCAATAGCGAATAGCATGAGAATCACTCCTTTACCAAATTACAAATTATTACACGGATGTGAATGCACATTTACAACCAGAATACGCATTTTATTGTAATTGTCCCCAAATTATGATGCAGTCTTTTTGTAGGTGCTCAGTTCAACAAGGTTACTGTGTTGAGTTGTTCCCCCATTTAAGCAAAACCCCCAGACATAGTCATCCAGCCCATTGAATTCTGGATGCCATAGGTATGTCCCAAACGTGATGCTCATTGTGGATAGGAGTTCCACTAATTTTGCATATGCTCCTTCCACATGCCAGTTTTTCAGATAATCCATATCAAAACAGGTCATCACATGCTTTGTGCCATTCTGGATAAGGTCATTTAAGGTATCTTCCAGATGATGAAGACCCGTAACACCAGGAACCGCCAAAACAGTTTCTCCCGTGAGATGATGGACGATATCAGCCTTCATGTATCCTTCAATCAGCAAAATATTCTCCTTTACAGGCCCAGCCAAATGGCACCAGTTCTCTGTTGAGCATCCATTCAGTTTGTCTACACTGGATAAGGGACGGAACTTACCACGTCGCTCGTTGTCAATGCGGACATGAATACGTTCAATTCGCCCAAACCGATCTCGGCAAGGTATCATGATACCACGCCGAACAGCATTTAGCATCCACCGGCCATCATCATCAGTGTAAAAGCCTGGAACACCGAACAATTGATGTCCTTCTTTTGCTAATTCTTCTGCAATAGCGTGAAACCCTATCATTGGTGTCGTTCGATATTGCAGACTGACAATGACTTCGTCATTCAGTCCTCTCTGCAAAAGATTTTCTCTGTGGTCAGATACAAGGGATAGCTTATTGATCAAGGCCTGATATGTTCGATTCCGAATTTCTATATCAGCCAGTGCCGCCTCTTTTGGTGTATCTGGCACCTGCACTCGCTTTTGCCCTCCCTGCCATTTTGGGTCGGACCTACATGGCGACATCTTACCTTGAAGCGCAGAAAGGGCATCCTCTCTTCTGATGTTCATGTAGTACGCATAGAGATCCAAAACACCACCAGAGAATTCACCACATTTGTTACAACGGAATACATTCTTTTTCAAATTGATGTTCAGTTTTCCATGACGTGTATTCGGTCGATCACAAAGAGGACATGGTATGTCATACTTGCTTTTTCCATATGGTGGCTGTGGTATTGGAAGAAGCGGAATAATATCAGTCATTTGATAGCGCAATTCCATATAAACTGCTCCTTTGAAAAAGAGGGGACGGCATGAATGCCGTCCCCTCCCCTATTTAAGCTGTTGCCTTCAGGGATTCCTCACAAAGCAGCTTTGCTGCAGCTACGATATTGGCATCGCCAGTATATTTTGTAGCTATCCAGTTGATAGCCCCAGGATCCTCTCTCAAAACTTCGCCAAGTGTCTTGTCCTTATGCTTTTTAATGGGGCACTTCATTTTCAGCGCCTTGTCCAGCGGTGATTCCTTGTCCTGCACAGTACTGGGGGGAATAGCCGCTGAGGCTGCAGAGGAAGCCTCGTTGCCCAACTCCGGCGTGTTTTCTGAGGGTAAGGGAGACCATAGTATACCATCCAGTTCATTTACTGCAGGCATATCAAAGGCATCTCCAGCAGCACCAAACTGCAGGCCGAAGCCCGCATTACGAAGGGCAATACCTACAGCGGCAGTTTGTGCCCACTCCCGTGGGGATACAGTAGGCTTGTCCGCCAAAGCACCCCGGGACGCTGTGGCCTCAGCCAGAAAATGCTCGACAGGATCAGTGCAGTTGCGATACACTCGCGCTGTAGCCACAAAATAGTCTTTGGCAGGTGTCGCAGAAACAGCGATTCGTCCTTCTGGATACTTCAGCCGAAACCAGGCCAGTTGAACCATCACTGGCAGGCGCAGCCGCTTCTCGTTGGTGTTCAAATCAACGTATTCCACGGCCAGCGGCGCAGGATCAAAGCCATCAACAGCATTGATTCCCTGAATCACAGCCAAAGCAGCCATTTTATCTTCATTTGTCATCAGTGAGTTTCCTCCTTCTTCTTTTCTTCTCGGAGTGGAACAAAAGTTTCTCGCATTTGAAGCCAAACAGGCAGAAAGACGCCTACTATTTTGCTGATTTCCTGACTGTAAATGTTCTCAGATGCTGGAACAAAGCTGGCAAATCGTTTCCGATAGTCGTCAATCACCCGGCCTAGATTTGTACGGGCTGCATTACGCTCCTTTTCTGTGTCCGAACCACGCGCCGGGCCATAACCACGCTCCTGAGCAATATTTTGAATATAGGCATCGAGCATATGATAATGGTGCGTCAATGACTGTACGTTTGTAGTAATCGGAGCGGATCTACAGTATGCTTGACAGGTCTCTAAAACACTAATGCGGTATGCCAGTTCACCATATTGCCAAAGAAGAGTAGCTGTGACTTTCTCTTGTACTATCTGCTGTTGGAGTTGCTGCTTTCTCTCCAAATATTTCTCAAGGACGGTGGCCTTCGGCATGTCGTTCCCTCCTTTCGATCATGTTTTCTGCGACGTGCTCTGAGGCGTGGAAAGTCCTGCCACAAACGACATTGTGGCATAACGAAAACCGGCGGAAAACGCTTGCTCACGCTCTACCGCGCCTTTTGCATCCAAAAGAGCTTTGTACTGCTCGACCTGTTCCCAAGCCTCGGAGGAAAGGCTTTCCCGCATACGCCCTTGATGAGCGATGATATCTGCGTCATAGGTGCGGATTGCCTCACTGGCCACTAGTGTGGACGGATCGTGTCGGTTAAGGTAGATGCTTTCCAGAAAATCAGGCGGCACCTCCTGCTCTAAACAGAACATAGGCGTTGGATTCTTTAGCGCCGTGGCAATGTCCGACAGCGCGGTAATGAGGTGTGGGAGCTGGCTGTTAAAGAACCGTTTCCCGGCCACTGTTTCATAAAAGTTCATTTGTGTCTCCTTCACAGTGTCAATATTCGCATTTTGTGGTCCATTCCGGATTATTCAGCATAATAGCGGCTTGGGAAACAGCGAGCGATGTGATATTCAGTCGCTTGAATTCTTTGCTGGTGACAATTTCCGCGCTACCTATGACATAGCGCATTTTTTCATGCCCCGCCTCAAGGATGATAACTGCGTCATCATCTGCTACATGGCGCTGAAGTCCGGCAATGAAACCATCATAGTCATCCTCATTTAGGCCACTGATGCTGCCGCAGCTGCCAAAGCCAAACAGCGGATTTCCCTGCTCATCTTTTTCTTCCCATAAGTCCACAGTATCCGCATCACCATACACGCAGCCCATAAATGTGCGAAATTTGTCCGGATTCTTCACCCGGAAATAATTTGTTCGCATAACACAAACATAGTTTGCCATAACGGTTCCTCTTTCCATATAGTTTTGTGCGCTATGCTTTTCCGTCCTGTGCCTGTCAACGCCGGTGCGATTTTGTAGTTTTTCGCCGAACAGGTAATGTCGAAA